>CACELO010000038.1 GCA_902560445.1 uncultured Candidatus Poseidoniales archaeon | reverse complement strand
AGCAAGTTGCAATAGCCAAGGTATCTGGTGCTCGGAAATTAGATTTGGATATTATTTTACCAACTCCAAGATTCTCATCTCTACCAATCAAGGAGGTTCTCGAACATAATGTTGAGAGAATTAAGGAAATTGTTGAGGCTCATACAACAACACTAGTATTCGTGAATACTAGACAAATGACGGAAACTGTTGTTCAGAAATTGAAGATCTTGGGAACTGCTGGAGTGGAAGGACATCATGGTTCTATGGACAAAGCGATTCGTTTGGATGTCGAACAGAGCTTGAAAAATGGATATCTGCGATGTGTGGTTTCTTCCTCCTCCCTCGAGATGGGTATTGACATAGGTTCAGTAGATTGTGTTGTGCAAGTCGGTAGTCCTGGTTCAATTGCTACAGCATTACAAAGAATTGGTCGTGCTGGCCACCAAGTAGGTGGTTTACCAAGAGCGAGATTCCTACCTACTTCACCGCAGGATTTACTTGAAATGGTGGCACTACAAAACGGGATTCTCCGTGGCTCGATGGACCTTTTGAAGTTCCCTGAAAATTCCCTAGATGTTCTAGCCCAATTTATGATTGGTCTGACGATTATCCAGGAATGGGATATAGACGATGGCTACGAGTTAGTAACTGCTGCATGGCCTTATCGAGAACTCCCCTATGATGACTACATCGAGGTTCTAGATCTGTTGGAGGAAGAAAGACGGATCTGGGTCGATTGGGAAGACAATCGTTTCGGAAAGCGCGGTTATGCCCAGATGATTTACTACACCAACATTGGTACTATAGCTCCTGATAATAATTACCTTGTTTTCACTTCAGACGGAACTCTAGTAGGGCAACTTTCTAGCGGCTTCGTTGCTAGTCTAAGGAATGGCGATGTATTTCTTCTGGGTGGTTCGACGTATAGAGTATCTAGTGTTCAAGGAACTCGTGTCAATGTCACATCAGCTACAGGTTACAGACCCACAATACCTTCTTGGGCGGGTGAGGCTAACTCTCGCACCAACGAACTTAGTTACGAAGTGTTGGATGTGCTCGATCGAGCCTCGCACATAGTTCGCATGGGACGAGATGTCCGGCCTCTATTGATGGATGTGTATGGTCTAAACAAACCAATTGCAAATGCTCTGGCAAATTACCTTGATGAACACTGTGCAACTACTTTCCAAGTCCCCAGTAGGGATCGAATAATTGTAGAACAGGTCGCTGCACCTCTACCGACCTATATCGTAACGACTTGCAGAGGCCGTGCCTTCAATCTCGCTTTGGGCTATCTTTTCGCCGGGATTGCAGTGCAAGACAACGTCTTAGTGAATGAGATTTCCTTCGACGAAAATGGCTTCATGATTAAATTAAGTCATGAAGTTGAGATATCAAAGATTCCTGAGTTATTCAGGGATGACACAAGTCGAGATGTTCTGCAAAGATACATGCTCGATTCACAATTATTTGCTAAGAGGTTCCGAGAGGTATGTAGCAGAAGTATGTTGAATCCACGTAGAATTGGTGCGGATGAAGTAAGTCCTAAACAATTCCAAAATAAAGCCGAACAAATCCTGCGGGCACATCGACAAATGGAAGATTCCGTAGTAATCAGAGAAGCGATGAATGAGATTATGAACACAGATTTGGAGATGGAAGAATTAGCTGAATTCATTTCAAGAATGGATAGTGAAAATGTTCGCATTGTTCATCGCAAGGTGAAGATGCCTTCTCCTCTTGGGATGACTCTCTTCATGTCTTCATTCGAGGATCTGTTGAGCCTTAGAACACGTGCATATCTAATCAAAGACATAGATCCAGAAATTCTCCGTAGACTATTAGGCGCTCGCTCGCTTGCTACTGATTTAGACCGTCAGCGCCTTGCCCAATATTATCAGGACAAGGTCGCAGTACCGGATTCCGCAGCAGGCTTACTGAGATTAATGGATATGGGAGGCGGATTAGAGAAATCACTGACTCATCCCTTGTATTCCGAGAAATTAAAAAATGTAGAATTAAATCACTTACGAGATTGGGTTTATGAGTTGGCCGAGCGTGGTCTAATTACCAAGGTACGTAATACAGGCCATGAACAAATAGATGATAAATGGTTCTCGGAAAGGATGGCGGGTGTACACGGAACACTAGGCTGTCTTGCAGTATCTGGCGCAGACGAAATGGATGACCTCCGTTCTCTATATACAGGGGGTTTAACCTTTGAAATGGGTATTGATTTCAAAGAAGGCCAACCGGCTAAATGGAAAGAAAATTATCTTTCCGATCCGATGGATTGTCTAAGACTAAAATTGCTTGATATGCTAGGTTCAGAAGGTCCTCGCACCCTGGACAAGTTAGCAGATAGATTACCTTTCCCACGAGGTCAGGTTGAATCGGTTTTACAAGAGCTAGAAATGA
>CACELO010000037.1 GCA_902560445.1 uncultured Candidatus Poseidoniales archaeon | reverse complement strand
TGGCCAAATTGCGATGTAGTCGACATTGAAGTTGGCTGGTCAAGAGTGGCAGAACCTGCACCATACATCGCCTTTTGTTCCTCTACGCTGAGTTCTCTGGGCTTCTCTTCCTCAGCCGCGGCTTGTTCCTCGAGTAACGCCTCAAGTCTTACATTCGACATTCGGCGCCATGTAATCATACCAATTATGGCGATGATAAGGATTAGGATTACAAACGCAACCATCCCCAGCATCATTGGGCTTAATCCAGAACCATCATCAGAGGAAGAACGGACGGATATTAAGTAGGTAACTTGAGTAGATGCACCTGCTTCGTTGACGATTGTACAAACAATTTCGTAGGTACCCTTCTGTTGAAAAACTTCTGTTATAGACGAACCACTAGCATCCATATCGTTATTCATTATTCCGTCTGAATTAGCATCTGTCTGGATGTCAAAGTCCCAGAAATAAGTCAGAGTTGGGGACTCGGCATCAATAGCCTCGGCGGTTAACTGAATAGGTTGACCAAGAATAGCAATAGTCTCTACTGTCTGTTGTGGAACTAAGGGAGGTGTTGAATCGTACAAATCGATGATTGCGGTACGCTCAGTTACTTGTCCTTCTTTGTCAGTAACTCGAATGGTAACATCGTGGTTACCTGCTAGGTAACTTGAGTCAGTCACATTACCGTAAACACCATCAGAATTTTCAGGAGGGACTTCTGACCTATTTTCATGAAAGTGGATATGTAAATCAGCCCTCTCATCAGCCCAATACTCTAGCGTAGTCAAGCCATTTTCTCCTAAATTACCAGTTCCATCTGCAAGCGTACTATCGGTTCTAATGGTTACTTCGACCTCTTCTGGAAGGATGGTTGCAAGTCGGTTAGGATGTACTGCAGCCTCGATATAGGCTACTTCCCAGATATCCCTATCATCCTGAGAATCGGGTGGCGAATAGTGAACATATCCAAATCCTGCGGTTACGCCACAGGATATTTCGCTCGAAGGTAAAGTTGTCAACTCAATTGGGGAATAGCGATCTGGACATTCTGTTTGCCCTGAGTTATCGATCGAAATTTGGTAAGGAGCTGCGATAGATGCAATGGTAATACCTGACTCATCTCCCCCATTGAAAACTCCGAATGTAAGTGCATTAACAAGTGACAAAACTAGGTCAGCTCCAGCACCTGAAATATCGAAAGAAAACTTCTCTAGACCAACGCCTAAAGTAAAATCATAAGGGGTGTGAGTAAACTTAGAGTCAATAACCCAGACATATGACTCTCCTTCGTTTAGAATGCCGTCTGAATATGCAAACGCTTTGAGGATACTAACCTCAAGAGTTTGCAGATTATCCCAATCGGAATCAGTAGTACTTGATGGAAGAACGCTAACTTGGTAATCTAATTGTGGAGATGCAGAAAGAGTTGTGCCGGATAGATCAATATTATTCAAATTAACACTGAGGCCTACTTGAATATCATCATCGCCATCGTCATCAATATCCATTTGGTGTAGTAAGAAATCGGTTTCGGGGTCCAAAAGAGAGAGTAAACTGGTTAGGAATGTAATACTCTCAGACTGTTCAACAACATTACCATCGTTGTCAACATATCTAGTCCAGATGACATAATCCGTCAAATTGAACAAAGTCGACCAAATTGTTCTGACCTCTCCAGGGGGTCGACTATTCTCGTCGGTAAGAATAACGTAAGGTTCAGGGTGATAGACTGCAGGAGCGGCGGTTTCTACGATGAAGACATCATCTAGAGCCTCATCGATATCGTGGAGAGGGTCAGCGACTGAGGTATCCTGCACTCCAACTCTGACTTGGTCCAATAAAGGACCAGCGATATTACTAACAGAATCGCCCAAAACCACTTGTTCTCTCTGGTTTAGAACACTTCCCAATTCATCTAAAATCTGAAAGTCCTGGGATTCTATTCTAGCCTCACCACTAACGGTTACAAAGGGCGCCATTGTCGGTAACAAAAAGAGAATTACCAGTAAAACAGGTAGAGAGATTTTATTTTTCGGCGCAGTACGAATCAAGCGCACTGAACCATTCTTCATAGACGCACCTCTATAACGTGCGATTTAGGGTCTTGGGCTACAAGAGCACAAAGAACCTCATCTGTAGAGGAAAAGCAATGCAAAGAAATCCACTACTCAACTCAATCGGATTGTCTCAATAGCGCCGCAGGACGGGCAGGCGGTTCGAGCAATATCATGACCTTCGGGTAAGGTCACCTCAAAGCGTTGCTCACACTGGCTACAATCCTGCTGGACAGTTCTAGATTTAGGTTCGGGAACCTCCTCTAGAGGTGGCGGAGCCGAAGGTTCCTCAGTCTGGGGAATTGGAGGTGTAGGAAGATCTTCTCCGTCGAGGAGAGAATCTGCTTCAGGTTCTGGTTCTGGAGCAGGAGGCTTTGGTAGTGAGTCCTCTTGTTCGATTTCATTAGCCTCATCCGATGACCAAACCTGTTCTGAAACACCTGCTAACTCATCATGTGAAAATTCTACTGAATCTTCTTCCACAGCAGAATCATCGTCAGAAAACTGGCTAAG
>CACELO010000036.1 GCA_902560445.1 uncultured Candidatus Poseidoniales archaeon | reverse complement strand
TTACCGCGACCTCCGGTACCAACCTAGAATTGGCAGAAAGATTTGCAGATGTTGCTAAAGACAAAGGTCACCGTACAGAAATAGTTGATTTGGCTGCAATGGACTTACCTATGTTCACCGTAGCACGTTCTTCTGACCCTGAACAATCTCCAGATGTTTCAGAACTAACAGAACAAATGATCGATGCCGATGCTTGGATCGTTGTAGCTCCAGAATACAATGGCTCTTTCCCGCCTACACTGAATAATGCAATAGCTTGGCTTTCACGTGATTGGCAGAACTTTCGAAAGATGTGCACAGGTAAGCGGGTAGGTCTTGCCACTCATAGTGGTGGAGGAGGTATACATGTAATCATGGCAATGAGAAGTATGTTCGCTTTCCTTGGAGCCGATGTAATGGGAAGATCGTTGACATCGGGTAGAAACAAAGATGCGAACCCAGGGACAATCGATGCAATGGTGGACAACCTCGCTCAATGATTTATGCTTTGGATGAAATAAACTGGTGCTCCTGCCGGGATTTGAACCCGGGTCGCCGGGATGAAAACCCGGAATGATGGACCGTGCTACACCACAGGAGCGGTGACTGTCCGAGATACAACTCACAAATAATCGAATTGGTTAGAATCATTCTTCTTCGACCAAGAGGTCTTTCCACCAGCGAAATGCTGGAATCACAATGATTAGCCCCAAAATTGAGACTATGCTGAAGGTTATCGCGCCTTCTATACCTGTCATTGAGGATTTCATTGACTCCCCATAAATACCTAATAATACACCTGGAATCCCAAATCTAAGCCCTCTGCCAACAATTCCAGCTGCCACAAATAAGCGTAAGTCCATTCGACCAGCTCCTGCAATCCAGGCTAGAGCCTTGTAAGGTATGGGTGAGACTGCTGCAATGAATATTCCAGCAGAACCATATCTTTCAACTAATACATTCAATCTTCCGATAGTTGACTCAGAAACAAATTTTTCTAGGAACCAGCCTCCTCCGTACATACCAATTCCATATCCTGCAAGCGCCCCAAGAACACTGGAAATCGTTGCAATCAAGACTACAGTCGCCACTACAAATCCGTTATTTGCCTCTAGAATCATACTCCAAACTAAAGGATCGGGAGGGATTGGTTGTAACGCTGCCTCTGTGAAGGTTAGAATAGCAAGACCGAGGTATCCAAGACCGTTAGCCCACTCTATTGCAGAGTCTACGAGTCCCTCGGGTAGGATGTCCATCAAACCCGGCCTCTAACCGATTTACGATGAAGGTTACCACCCTATGTCGCTGGGCAACAACTCTACCCCACCCCTGATATGTTGGTCCATCTAGCCCTAAGTATGGCCGAGCAGCGTGTACTCGACACTGCTGCTCTAATCGCTTGGCCGATATCTGAATTATCTGGCGGTCTGATAGTAAGTCACCAGGAAGACGAATTATCACGAATTTCACCTCGTAGAGCCGCTCTTTTGGAAAGTATGGGGTTAGTATTTTGTCAACCAAATCAAGATTCAATCGATTTGGCCTTAGATGCGGCGAAACAAAGCGGAGATATTAGTGGAATTTCTCAAACCGACCTTGCTTTGGTTTCACTGGCATTAGAAAGATCGGCACAACTCATTACAGATGATTACCGAATGCAAAATATCGCAAGTTTCCTTGGCATAGAATGGAAAGGAGTGAGTGAAGTTGGGATTAGAGAGGTTTGGTCTTGGAACTTGGTATGTAGTGGCTGTAAAAGTGAATATGACGCCCCAGAATCAACCAATGCAAAACAAAAAAATTTTGGTGTGTGCCACGATTGTGGTGCACCACTCAGATTGAAGAGAAAGAAATGAGAAAGGTTACTCATTCTCTTTAGCAACATCGTCACTGATGCCACCTCGATCCATGTCGATTTCTGCGCTAGAAGGGGAGTTGATATCTGCAACGCCCGCTTGGAATTCACCTTTCGCTCTACCTAAATTTCTTGCTAGTTCTGGGATTCTTTTGGCACCAAAAAGGAATATGGCCAATATCCCGATGATAATCAATTCAGTGCTTCCAATCATCTTTCTCAACTACTGGGTGCGGCAGCCCTCTCTCAAAGTCTTCGGCAAAGAAAACAGTATTTTGTCAGTTTTTTTAGTCAACCACCAGAAACCGGCGGCAAGAATGCGATTTCTGAAGAATCTGATAGACTTACGTCCAAATCCGCTCCTATTACGCCATTAATTGCAACTCTGAGTCCTGATTCTAGCATCGTAGTCAAACGAAATCTATCGATTAAGTCCCTGGTGCTTGAACCCTGTAGTAAAGCGACCTCTATTTCTCGCTGACCCATCGACTCGGCCAAAGGCCCAAAAAATAACATTTTGACCTTGATTGCGAGATCGCCTTCATCCATGTGTCCCCCAAAGGTAAGTGGGCAATATATGCAACCCATCGCCGCGTAGAATCTAAACACCTTGCTTGATGCAGGGCTGATTATGAAGGGAGTCAAGGCTGTGGCCTTCGATTGTGATGGAGTACTAGCTGCAAATGATTCATCATGGCAGAATATTCACGATTATTTTGGAACAGAAAACAAAGAGATGCTGGCCAAATTCATCCGTAAAGAAGTCACAGAGGAGGAATTTGTTTTGGACGATATCCGCCTTTGGAGAGAAGTCCAGCCAGAAATACATCGAGATGATATCATGAGATGTTACTCAGGAGTTAAATTGATGCCCGGAGCAAGGGAAGTTGTACAGGAATTGCAAAATCGCGGGATTTTGGTCGCTATTGTCTCTTCAGGTGTAGACTTACTTATCGGTTCGATCGCAAATATGCTCAAGGTTGACGACTGGGCTGCAAATGGATTTGAATGGGACGAAGAAGGATGGCTCATCGGTTCGAAGTCCACTGTAGTTCAATCACATGATAAAGGGATTACAGTAGAAAAATTTGCCAGAATTAATTCCATTAACCCGGAAAATATCGTTTCGGTTGGAGATTCAGGACCCGACCTTTCAATGATGATTCCTGGTTCTCGATTCATAGGATTTAATCCCGCTCCAAACAGAGGTGCAGAAGATTTTG
>CACELO010000035.1 GCA_902560445.1 uncultured Candidatus Poseidoniales archaeon | reverse complement strand
AGCCACTATATCCAGCATTAGGGTATCGAACTCTAGGGCGAGTGCGGTTGTAAGTGCAACCCCACCAATTATCGAAACTGTATGCAAAACATGACTGTTTACGACATTATTGAATTGACGCACATATTCTGGATCTGATTTACTAGCATCTGGTAACATAACCGCATACTCCAGATGGCCAATTACAGCGTTCCCTGCCTCATGGAATAGTAGTATCAGAATAGCAATACCCAGTAAGTCAAGTGCTAATGGAGAAATTAGACCGCCATACAGTGTTGCTTCTCCAATCTGTGCTGGTAGCGGCTTGAGGCCGATTCCGGCCACCGAATCTGTTATTCCTTGGAAGGTGAGTAATGCGTGTACTCCTATAATCATCAAGAAGAAACCCACCGCCCAAGTAAGCGCCCTTCGAGATAGGCTCCAGATACCGATTAATCCCGCCAATATAGGAGCAAAAACGATCCCAACAAAGAATAACTCAATTGCTAATTGTAACGGTTGGAACAGCGATTCTAAGTGTTGCAAGGGAATGTGAAAACCGATAACTCCAATCTCATCAAACCAATCTAGAATGAATGGTACAAGGGCCCATAGTACAACTGCACCGGTACATCCTCTGCGAGTCCACAGCTTTACCTTCTCACCTCTAGTTTGATAGAATATCCATAGTCCTGCCAGAAGAAAACACATAGTAAGTGGAACAACTTGACTAGCGAATCCGGTTGAATCGATTCCAACTAATTCTCTTGGCAGAATCAAACCATCAGTTCCTGAGAGTGCATTATCTTGGAAGGAAGGTTGTTCATTAACCCACATTAGACCTCTAGTATGCTCGTATGATGGACACCAGTTGTTGCCGTCTTCTAGGAATCCCTCATCACAGGGACCGTATACTTCTGTCATTCTGAATAATAACGCCAATAGCGCTACTGTAGCGATTACCTGAAGGAATAGGATTTGCCAACGCCGTCGTAAACGAGGAAGATGTAATGTCTGACTTGGTGGTACATTTTCCATTGCCATATCATAACCTCCTCAAACTGTCTTTACCTGCAGCAAAGCCTGTGATAATTCGATATCTGGCATCCAATCGATGACCTTCGCACCATATCCAGAAATTGCCGTCAATCTATTCTGTCTCTCTAATTTTAGCACTTCATAGGACATTCTTGGTATTCGGCTTACAAGTCTCTCAAGATCGATACTTGATGGTGACAGAACGATAACCTCGTGACCCTTACCTGCAAGATTTCGAATTGCTGGAAGAGTTGTACCATCTCCCTCCAAACTACTGATTATGAATACTGGAGAACCTCTACTGATTCGAGAACTCATCGCATTAGTCACAGCCTGTAATGGCATACTACCTTTGGATGTTACACCCGCAAGCATGCTTAGAGTCTTGTAGTACTGCTTGTCACCGGTTTCTGGTGGCAGGTAATTCATCCTGTCACCATAAGTGACAATAGATACAGAATCACGGCGACGAATGAAATAATTTGCAATCGAAGCCGCTGCTACAGTACCCATCTCCAATGGATTCTTGAGTACAGTTCCTATTCTTGCAACGTCTCTTGTATCTAGAATAATGAATACATCGGTAACAGCGTCACGTGTCTTTTCATTGACCATTAATTCGCCAGTTCTGGCAAATGCTTTCCAGTTAATCATTCGAAAGGCATCTCCCGGCAAATACTCTCGAAGAGAATAAAATTCCATTCCTTGACCAGGGGTCTTCAGAGTAGTTGCACCGGTGTACATTTTGGGTACATTGGAGCGGAGTAAGGCTTCCTCAACTTCTCGAACTTGAGGGAATACGGTAATGTCTGTTCGATCGTCTACTTTCGACTCATTAACGAAGAGATTGAATGCGTTACGATGACGAACAGATACTGGCCCAACGGTGTAATGACCACGGAGTGGGCAACGAACTGTATATCGCATTGTAGCAGATTGTCCAGGGCCGAGATTCAATCTCATCTGATTGATTCCTCTCCTCATCTTCATCTCATGAGGAACATTATCGAATATCTCGAGCAATTGAGTACGACGATACGAATTATTGGTAACCGTGACTTCGACTAAGATATCGTCACCCTTGTAGACATTTTGTGCAGAAATATTTCGAGTAATCTCAAGGTCTGAATGACCGGTTACCCAGCCGTTAATCACCAAGAAGGCGATGAATGTTAAACCAATTATCATCAACTGGAAATGAGATATCATCATTCCAATCAATATCAAAGAAATGCCACTTGTCAGCATAATTGCGGCCTTACGTGTCCACATTAGGCATCACTCTCCTCTGAAGTTTGACCCCAAGCGCTGATTCGTTTGATTATTCCAACCAATTCATCTGGCTTGTATCGTCTATCTTCAAAGATGAATTGGACTAACACCGGATCATCGACTATACGCTGCAACTCGGCGGCGGGTAGTGCGTCGAATTCCTCTCGAGACATTGTATTGAGATTGCGAACCCGAGTCAATAACACCTGCCGAATTTTCTGAGGCCTCTGATAGTATTCATACCTCCGAGCATCGCCGAATCCATAATAGATAATACGGAATACATGACGCCAATCATCTGGATCATCCTTACGAATTAGGACCGCCTCTAGTACGATGAAGAGGGTTAGAAATAGAATTAACATAGCCATCCAATCATTAGTAAAGTAAACTAGAATGTAGTATAGTAGATTGTAGGTATCGCCCATTGGAGTTTCCTGCTGGTGTCTTGATTCGTCGAATATGATGATGGCTTCTTCACCGGCATTTGTGCTTGTATTTCCGAGAAGTAGAGCTTCAGCGATAATATCCAGGGCCCACTTGCGATTATCATTTATTGGGACGGAGTCGGCGTATGGGCTGTCAGGTCCTGCATTGTATAGTGAATTGATGAGTACCGAACCGTCGCTGACAAAGTGAACTCGCCCGGAATCAGAATCTAGACACATTCTATCAACACAATATCTGACATAGATAGCAAACGGACCTTGTTCATCACCTGATATTCCTGCCGCCTCGAAGCCGACAGTTAGGTTGCCATCGTCATTTGTATCGAGATATGAGTCTAGGGTGCTAGCACTAATGGCGTAGCGATTCTCAGCAGGATTGAAGGCTCCATCCTTCTCAAAGGCTGATGGAGAATTTGTCAATAGATTGTAGTTTTCTGTAAAGTCCCATTCACCAGTTCCCTGATTCCACCTATGTGCACAAAGACCCACATTTTGCTCGGTAATAACGCCCCCTATATTC
>CACELO010000034.1 GCA_902560445.1 uncultured Candidatus Poseidoniales archaeon | reverse complement strand
AAATGGAAATCTGGCAAATATTCCTTTTTGTCAGTTTATTATTTGCTGCCTTTGGAATCGCTTGGGCCTTATTCAGTCCATTTGCTTTCATTTATTCTGCATTATTCAGCCGACGAAACCATAACAAGATGTTGGATGAATTAAGACAAAGAATTGAAATTACTGTAGATAAGTATGGAAGAGATCCATTGACCAATAAGAAATCACCAACATTTGGAGAAGATATCTCAGAAGCTACGTATGTTCAAGCGAATTATGTAGTTGGTCCTGGATGGTGGAATCAATTTATTGGAGGATGGCACACCCTAATTGGTGGAAAAATAAATTCATACGATGATATTCTAACAATCGCGCGTCAAAATTGTCTACAATCATTACGCGAGCAAGCTGCCGAAGGGGGTTATGACGAAGTAATCAATGTCAGATTAGAAACCGCTCGACTGTCCGCTCTCTCCAATCAGAAAAATCAGAATAAATTCATCGAAATTTTTGCTTACGGGACGGCAGTCAAATACTCGTAATCAACCGGATCCTTGTCTGCCTTCAATCGCTATCAGTAGCATAGTTGCTGCTAGAACTATTCTTGGATCTAGACCGGAAGATTGTATATTGGTAACAAACATTTTGTGAATGAATGGATTCATTTTCTGAGTGAATACAATCGAACCCGTCGCTGTTGAAAGTACGAATTCTTGGGGGATTAACAAACTCGCGAATGGTACAAATCGGCGAACTAAGGCCAAGATCCCACTATCCTCACCTAGAGTTCCAATTTGATTACCAGAAGAATCCATGACTTTCCATGAGTCCTTAAATAGGGATTTCAAGCCTTCTCTTTTGAAACCACAAATTGATTCTCCGCTTTGAGAATCAGTGATATCATATCCCGCTCCAAAGTCAATTATGCTACGGGCTTTAATGCAGATTAACTCGGTGTTCTTTTGTTCATCAGTATATACACGGATATCCTCTTTCAATTTCAGAGCCTTCTGTTTGCTGTATCCAATTAACTGTTGCATTGAGTCATCAGAATAGATGTGAAATTCTTCTCCCAGTAGTTTCAACACTTTTTGCCGAATCATGTAAGAATCTGCGCCGTATAGGTTGCTCATTGACATCACTCAAAATTAGGCTCTGCTATCTCACAAATAAACGATTTGCAGTCGAAGATAATTGAGAATTGAATTATTGAAATCGGAATCATTCAAGAGAAAGGCCGAACACGCCTAATCCCTGACGCGACCCCATTGTGGTGTTCGAAGTCGGAGTTGATTGCATGCAGGGCGCGCCAATTACCAAGATTGAGCCAAAGATTGCTGCACGCTTGGCAAAACAGCGTTACCATCTAGTCGGCGATCACGGTGGAGTGAAAGTTTGTCATTGGACAAAACAGAGTCTGATTGCCGATCGTTCTTGCTACAAAGGTACATTCTACGGAATCGAAAGCCATGGCTGCATGCAGATGGCTCCTAATGTTGACACCTGTAATCTTGCTTGTACATACTGTTGGAGAGAGCCGCACTCTGATACGCTTACGAAAATTGATGATGACCCTTACGAGTTATTCCTTGAATCCGTCAGAGCCCATAGACGCCTTCTAACCGGATACGGCGGTAATCCAAAGGCTGACAGAGAAAAGTGGCTGGATGCACAAAACCCTAAGCATGTAGCGATTTCACTGAATGGTGAGCCTACACTATACTCAAGATTGGGTGAATTCCTAGAAATCTGTCACCAACATGGAGTCTCAACTTTCCTAGTTACCAATGGTTCTCTACCCAAGGTTATCGAGGAACTAGACCCACTTCCTACACAACTCTATGTCAGCGTAGATGCTCCGAATAAGGAAATATTCAATCGACTCTGCAAGCCGAAGTTTGATACTGCAGCGTTTGAGAAATTAGAAGAAACATTGCAATTACTTCCAAGTTTAGACACCAGAACAGTCTGTCGTCATACTCTAATCAAAGGAGAATCGCTGGGTCATTACGATGATTATTCTCGTCTAGACAATATAGCGGATCCGGATTTTATTGAGGCAAAGGGGTACGTATATGTTGGAAATTCACGTTCCAATCACACCATCGAAAATATGCCAAGCCATGATGAGATTATGGAATTCAGCAGAACCCTTGCACCGATGGTGGGTCGCGAGGTCCTTTCCGATAGGAGAGAAAGTCGAGTCGCATTGATTGGAAATGAAATGATTCCAGTCGTTCTTCCGGAAAAGGTACGAGAATTACCTGCAGACCTTGGAATTGCAAAGCCGCAAAATTTCTCTCTTCCTATTGCTTAATTGGAATTATTTTTCTCTGGAAGAATTATTTCAGATGGACCGATTCTATTGGCTCCAAATTGGTTTACATTACTCTCACTTGGATATCCTACACAGATTCCACAGAGAAGAGAGTAATTTTTGCTAATTTCAAATTCCTTTCTAACCGCATCTTCCCAAACTGCAACCGATCCCTGAGCACAAGTACCCAATCCTTTGGAATGAGCGGAGAGCATCAGGTTCTGCATGAATAATCCTGCATCGGATGCGGCAAATTTGCCCAGACTTTTGTGTGTGAATAAGAACAACTCAACTGGAGCGCCAAAGAATTCGTAATTTCTGGCCCAAAATCCATCCCTTGCCTCTTTGTCGTCTCGGGGTATTCCCATATGTGTGAACATCTCTTTACCGACTCTTTGCGATCTTGGAATCAAATCTTTGTGATATGACTTCACGACTAGCCAATTGCTAGTTGGTAGTCCCTTCCATCTCAGTAGAGCTTTTATTTTCCCAAACAAACCCTCTCCTCTTGCGGTTTTTACCGCCTCAAACCTACTCAGAAATTCCTCAGAAAGACGGTCTCTAACGTCCCCTTTAGCAACGGCAATAACGAATGGTCGAGTATTACTCCAACTTGGAGAGGTTAATCCGGCGGAGATTATTTCTTCGATTATTTCGTCGGGAACAGATGTTGAAAGAAAGTCCCTAGTAGATCTTCGAGAAGCAGCGAATGAGTTGAAATCATCAGCATCAAACTCGCCCTTCATGTTCCTGGAAGAAAGCGATTATTATTTCATATGTGGTATTGACTAAGACCTAAGTTCGATTGGAAAAAATGACTGCAATGACCCAACTTGATGAATGGTCCTCAGAAGTAATCTCAGTAATGGCTGAGATACCTGAAATTTCACACCTAAATGTTGGAGATTTGCATGAGGTTCCGCTTGGCCTTCTGCGAAGAAACGCCACTAGATTACATGCAATCTGTAGGTATAAGAAGGGTGTAAAAAAAACCCAATCGCTTGGACCGATTGATGTTCGTTGTATCGATATTCACCCTGAAAGTCTAAGACCGGATTGGGAAAGGTATGCTAAATTCTTGCTTTACCACGAATATTTGCATGCTTTAGGATATTCAAACCATGGTAAAGAATTCCGACATGTCGAGGCTCTATGGCCCGATTATTCTGCAAATGAATTGGGTAAATCGTTCTCGAAAATGCTACTTGAAAAAAGAGCGAAGTGGTTCTGGTTGTGCCCATCATGTGAAAGAAAGTATCTCAGGTCGAGAAGAGGAAATGGAAGATATCGATGTAGAGAATGTCGGGTTGTACTGAAGGAC
>CACELO010000033.1 GCA_902560445.1 uncultured Candidatus Poseidoniales archaeon | reverse complement strand
AAAGGTTAGGTATTCTTCGGGTAGCCGCAGAACACCATGGCAGCTCGTTCCGACTAAGCCCCTCTCCTGAGGCGGCTTGTTACCTTGGAATGACTTTCTCTGATGATGAAGAGGATGGTTTGGCTTGGCAGCGTCTAGCGATTGAGACTAACCCAAATTATGGTGGATCTTGGAATGAAATCGGAGAGGCGTTGCTACAAAGAGGGCAGGCCGAGATGGCGATCGAGTGGTTCCGAGGAGCAATTAATTCTGTAAATTATTGTGAAAGGGGTGCCGCTTGGGCAAATTTAGCCCGAGCACATCTGGAAATGGGGCGTGCTACCTCCGCATTATTCGCAGCTCAAGAGGCTGCTGCATTGATGCCTGATGAAGATGAGTTAGATGAATTACTCGAACAACTAACTGATGGTTTGGCCTGAGTTAGTATTGAAGGCGGGGGGCTTATCCCAGTTCAATGGTAACTGTAGTCACCGGTGCTTCTGGATATATCGGTAGTCATGTGGTAGCCAATTTACTCGCTCGTGGTCAGAGTGTCAGAGCTACCGTTCGAGATGTTGCTGACCCGGAACGTGTTGCCCATTTACAGAATCTTCCAATCGCAGAGGGAGGTGTTTTGGAAGTGGTCGAGATGGATCTATTCGACCCCGTATCTGTTGATACTGCAATTGCAGGGTGCAGTGACTTGATCCACACTGCGGCGACCGTAGTGGTTAGGTCAAAGGACCCGCAAAGAAAAATTGTCGACCCGAGCGTTATTGGTACTCAAAATGTGATTTCGGCCGTTGAGAAATCAGACACAATCAAGCGAATTGTGCACACCTCTTCGACTGCTGCAATCCGGCCTATGGATTGGAAAGATGGTACTGTACTAACCACTGACACTTGGGCTGATGATGCTACCCTAGAAGAGAATCCGTACGGGCTAGCAAAGGTTAGTGCTGAGCGCTTAATTCGAGAATGGCATTCTTCTCTGGATGAAGAAACTCGGCCGAGATTAGTGACGATTCATCCGTGTACGGTGTTCGGCCCGCCTATGTCTCCGCGGCACCTGCGAGGCTCTCTGGCGATTCTAATGGCGATTGTTCGAAGAGAAGTCCCTCTCAATCTGCCGATGCAGATCAATATCGTTGATGTTAGGGATGTTGCAGAAGCTCATGTCAGAGCATTGGCCGAGGGTGAAGATATGGGGCGCTACCTAACAGTCTCTGGTGAAATGATGATGAATGATATTGCAAAATCTCTCAAGATTGCACATCCTGAAAGAAGGTGGACTACTTGGGAGGCCCCTTACTGGCTAGCATTGATTGCTTCGTTTTTCCACCCCAAAATCGATGTGTCGTGGGCTAGGAGGCATCTTCGAAAAAAACTCTACTGGGATGCGAGTCCGGCAGAGAAGGATTTGCGAATGGAATGGCGGAAACCCCTCGATTCCATTCTAGATACAACGCCCCCAATTCTTGAAAATGAATGGTTCTGACGGGTGGATATGCGAAGCGTTTCTGTCATGCTAGCACTATTGCTCATGGCTCCTGTATTGAGTGGCTGCTTCGGGGGCGAGAAGAAAGCCGAAGAGGTTGCCGAAACTGCTTTCGATTTTGAGCAGGGAGATATACCAAGAACTACTTGGTATCATTATCCAGGAAGTGTTTCTTCATCTATGGCTGTTGATGCAACAGACCCTAATGCTGTTTTATCGGCTAACATAACCTCAAATTTGACTGGGATGAACTCGCCATTCTTCGCTGAAGCGACATATTACGGAACTGGATACGATACTTTTGAGCCAACAATTGGAATAACATCCTCAGGGGCTATATTCTTCACCAACTGGAATGGATTAGGCGATGGGACGCACATAATTCGATCAAGAGATTGGGGACAGACTTGGGAAGATGTTGGGCCATTCGGTATGTCTGATGACCAAGGACAAACCCCGAATTCTAATGACCCTTATTTGTATGTGGACAAATTCAACGATAAATTAGTCAAATTTGACATGCATGCTCTAACGATGATGTTTGTTGAATATTCGAATGATGATGGAGAGACTTGGAGTGCTCCTTTCCCTGTGGAAGGGTACTATGCCCCACAAGATCATCAAAGTATTGCTTCAATGCCCCATAGCAACGCTATAGTTGGTGAAGTTGTATACGTATATTGCATCAACACGGGTTCTCCTGCCCTTGGAGCTCAATGCTCTAGGTCTATCGATGGAGGACATACTTGGGATGCTCAAAGAATTGGTTACCCCACGGAGAGTTTTGGGAATCAATGCTCAGGATTGCATGGACATGTAGCGGGTGGTTCGGATGGTTCGGTCTATCGAGGTAACCCGTCTTGTGAAGGTCCCGCAGTATACGCTTCTCACGATGGAGGATATACTTGGAGTGAGCATACGATAACCACGGATGTTCCGATGCAGCAAGGCTGGCACTCTCACGAAGTTGCTGTCGCAGTAGATGAAGGTGGGAATGTCCATGCGACTTGGATTTCAATTGACCAGATGCCGTGGTATGCATATTCGCGTGATCAAGGACAAACTTGGTCTGAGCCAATGATGGTGGCCGCGCCAACTGTCACGGAAACTGGTTTTCCGACAATTTTCGCTGGCGATGAGGGAAGGGTTGTCGTCGGATATATCGGAGAGGTAAATGATTGCGAATCGGTTGGAAACAATACTACTGAATGTGGTTGGGGTGGATATATGGCGATAATGACCGATACATTCGCAGAAAACCCACTTATCACCAGTGTTGTTGTCAATCTTCCAGAGGACCCTTTGGACATTACTTCAGACTGTGGGAATGTTCGTTGTGGTGGATTTGGTGATTTCATAGATGTCGAGCTTGATGACTTCGGTCGGCCGTGGATTGCTTTGGCGCATAATACAGCGGGGACGGAGGAGGCGGTGATTGGTACTTTGATGGCTGGACCTTCGCTGTACGGAGAGGTTGTTCAATTATCTCCTTTGCCAGCCGGTGGAGTATCCTCACTCAAGATGTGAGGAGGCGACTAACTGATGTATGTCGCCGACTCCGGTTAGTCATGCGAAGTGCTGTTGGCGCGGTCATCTTGCTGATGTTGGCGCCGGTTCTTTCGGGTTGTTTTGGGGGTAATGATGCGGCTCCTGAGGAGCCAGACAGTGTGTTTGATGCTATTTGCCCGGATGGAATTGCTCGAAATGTTTGGTATCATTTTGCTAATGCCACCGACGCTGTAAATTCCTCAAGTGTCTTCAACGGAAGTGATACTTTAGTAGGCGATAATATCCCTCTGTGCACTACAGGAAGTTATTATGGAATCGGTATGTCGACCTTCGAACCAACGATTGGAATAACGTCCGAAGATAATCTTTACATCACAAGTTGGGGGAATGGAGATGCGGGTTCTACAGCTATCGTCCAATGTTCTAGTTTAATCGGAATGATTGGTTCTGTCGAGTATAGTTGCGTTGATGTTTATGATCCTCCGACAATTCCAGTTGCGAATTCAAACGACCCTTATGTCTACGTTGATCCATGGACTGATCGAATAATGAAATTCGATATGCATGCTCTATTGGGGATGACTGTTGAATGGTCAGATAACGAAGGTCAGAGTTGGAGCCCGCCGACCGTGGCTACTGGAACATCGATTCAGGACCACCAAACAATTGCTTCTTCACCGTATCCTGCTGCTCTACATCCAACGACTTGGGTATTCTGTATCAATGGGAATTGGCAATCACCTCTTTGCTCGTCGAGTTTTGACGGAGGTCTGACTTGGACTCAACAGGTTCCCGGCTCTCCTCTAAACTGCAATAGTGGCGGCTTAACAGGACATATGATTGGTGCAAACGATGGGAATTTGTATCGTGGAAACCCGGGGTGTGATGGAGAAGGATATTCGATTTATCGAACTACAGATGGTGGCATAACTTGGACAGAGCACCCACTACCGACAGAGACTACTGGGACTGCTGCTACTTGGAATTTTGAGGAGGCCCAGGTTCATCCTGATGAAGAAAATAACCTCCATGCAATGTGGATGGGCTTCGATAACATGCCATACTACTCATACTCGAGGGACGAAGGTGATACTTGGTCTGAACCTCTGATGATAGCGCCGCCGACTAGGTTAGAAGGCACCGGTTTCCCGGCAATTGCTGCTGGTGGAGAAGGCAGGGTTGCCTTGGCCTATCTCGGTGACTCGGGTAACGATACTTGGAATGGTTATATTTCGATTATTACCGATGCCTTCTCCAATAATCCACTAATCACTACCGTTCAAGTGAATGAATTTGGAGACCCATTGGATGTCTCCGCGGACTGTGGTTACAACCGATGTGGTGGCTTTGGAGATTTCATAGATATCCTAGTTGATCAACATGGAAGGCCTTGGTTCGGGCTTTCACACAATATCGTCGATGAGGGAATATTTGGTACTATCACAATCGGTCCGAGTCTTCGTGGGCCACTAGCACCACTCGCTGAGATGCCAATGGGTGGGCCTACTACACTGCTTAGCAGTCCTACTGGCGGAAACTCCACTATCTAGTCATTCAGAGAATTCCGGTCTCTTGTAGAAGTCCATATGCTTCTATCGCGTAATAGAGCGCGAATCCAATCATTACCAAGCCACAAATGGCTAGCAATCTCCGATACACAATTGCTGAAATGTTTCCACTTGCTCTATGAATTGCATAGGCTATTGTCACTTTTGTCAGCATTATTGTCACTAGGAACGTTATCGCATAGGCAATTGGGGCTAAGATCTCTTCATCGGCTGCTGAGGCCATCAATGGACCTCCAATTAGAAACCAGAAAACATACACATTTGGGTTCAATAAATTCGTGATCACCCCTCTAAGAAATGAGCCTGTTGGAGGGGGGGCGTCTTCATCGATATCGGGTGGTTCCAATCCGAAGCATTCGTAGCCCATCTGAGCGAGATATATTGCCCCTGCCAGTGTAATCACCAGTAACGCCGAGGGATTTGTAGCTATCCAAGTAGCAGCAAAAAGGCTGAAGATTACTAGTGGGCCATCCGTGAAAATAGGGGCCGCCGCTGTCCATACTCCCGCCCTGAGACCGCCCGAGAGTGTCTCTCTAATCACCATGGTCAGCAAAGGCCCTGGCTTGACACCCTCAA
>CACELO010000032.1 GCA_902560445.1 uncultured Candidatus Poseidoniales archaeon | reverse complement strand
TTGACCTCTTGGCCTGAAAGTCGAGGGAGATAGTTGACCTGAGCCAGTGGGTGCGTTTTGTTCGATTATTTCTTCAACGTCCTTTAGCACGGGTCGATTTTTTTTCCTAACTGCAATTACAAACTCACTTGCAGAAATTTCCTCCCCATTTTCATCTACCGAAAAGTTACTCAAATTAGAGAGGTCAACATGAGTGCTTCGAGATAGTTTACGTCTAACTCGGGCTACTGCTCTTTGCATATTTTCTTCGCGCCTAAGGGCCGCCGCTCTGGCGCCTTCATCGCGGGTATCTTCTGCGATTAATACCACAACATCCCCATCGCGATGTCTACCGGTTCTACCTCTTCTCTGAATTGTGCGAATTTCACTTGGAACTGGCTCATAGAAGATTACTAAGTCCGCGGTTGGTATGTCCAATCCTTCCTCTCCAACACTAGTTGAAATCAGCACATTACCTTCACCTGAACGAAAAGATTCGATTCGCTCAATCTGTTGTTTAGGAGTCAAACCTGTTCCGCTAGCCCGTTTACTCTGGCCAATGAATTGTATTGGTTTTGCGCCCTTTAGGTCAAGTAAAGCTTGTTCCAATGCAGTGACTGTATCTCTATAGGTCGCGAAAACAATAATTCTTGATTCTGGATCTCGGCGAAGTCTTTCTCTGATTAGCCTTCTAACTGCACCAACTTTACTATGCGATTCTGACATTTCTGCTAGGGTTTCCCGAAGTGCCCTGACTCGTGAATCTCTAAGCAAATTTCGAGTATTTTTCTTTTCAGCATCTTCTCCGTTTTCCTTCCTATCGAGGAATTCTTTAGCAGCTGCTACACCTTGGCAAAGAAGGTGGTTAATTAGGTGATGAAGGGACATGGCTAGACCAATTCGACTCATGGACCCATAAGCATCTGCCTGACCTCTACGGACTGCCAAATTGGCTCGTTCCATAGCATTAGCAAGACCTCTATGTGTTACTACACCGGACATCACATATCTGCCCAATCTTCTTTCTCTTTCGACAATAGTTTCCTGCCATCGAATGAATGGTTCTACTAATTCACGAATCTCATTTGGAACCCTAACTTTCAATTCTTCAATTTCGAGATTAGCTAGATGTTCTGACAGCATATCATCTTCCGATGTTCTTAGGTGGATTCGCCCTACTCGGAGTCTATTGCAAATTTCTTCCACCTTCTGTATATTCGAACCTGGACTTGCAGTCATTCCGAGAATCAGTGGCTCATTTGCAAACTCTAGGTATAGGTCAGCAACCTGCGCCTCAGCGCGTTCTCCTGTCGAGTGATGGGCCTCATCAATAATCAACAAACAACAATCCGAGAGGTCTAGTAAACCCCGATTGACATCGTTGCGAACAACCTGCGGTGTGGAAACAACCAATCTGCCCTTATTCCACATACCTTCTCTTTTGGATGGAGGAATAGCTCCGCTCATCGAAATGGGTTGTGTTGAATCCTTGTCAAATACCAAGTCTAAATCATCGAGATGTTGTTTTACTAGAGCTGCAGTCGGAGCAATCATCAATACCCAACCATTTGTTCGCTCTAGCATTTCCGCGATAACCATCCAAGATACTGCGGTTTTTCCAGCCGCTGTAGGTAGGACTAGTAAGGTCGAACTAGACAATGCAACATCTACAGCTTCCAATTGGTAAGCCCTAGCCTCGACTACCCCCTCTTGGAGTCCGTCGTGGTGAAGACTAGCTCTCATGGGCTTTGTGATTCAAAGTCAGGGTTCAATAATACTTCCACTACCCTCCTTCGTTCACTTACACCCCGTAGGGGTGGTAATTCTTGATGCCCGATTCGTTCATATAGAGTATGGAGGTCGCAAGGCCGCTCACTACGTGAGGCACCAGACACCACAGGGCTCTGTATTACCATCCCAGAAATCCGAATTCCAATCGGAAATCGGTTTTCGGTGTCACGGTTCCTCCCTAACGTGGTAGCCCGGTCTGAATCCGCTACGGCGGCAAACTTACCGGTAATTACTGGAGGACAAACAATGGCCGACCGACACAACCCCCGCCGAGGTAGCATGGGCTTTAGCCCTCGAAAGAGGGCAATTCGACCCTATGGAAGAATTACTTCATGGCCTGACAGCGATGCAAGTGAAATTCGAGTTCAGGGATTTGCGGGATGGAAAGCCGGAATGACCCATGTCTTGATGAGAGACACAAACCCTCAATCAACCTCGGCAGGCCAAGAGGTACGAAAGGCAGTAACCGTTGTTGAGGCTCCTCCGATGAAGGTTCTAGCGATTCGTGGTTACCACATGACTCCATACGGTATGCAAACCGCAGGAGAAGTATGGGTTAATTCTGAAGAAGGTCCAAGTGGGCTTCACCCACGCTTCGCTAACCAGACTCGCGGAGAGCGAGATCAAGAAGAGGGTCGTAAGCCAGCGAAGCGTGCTGGCCGAATCCCTGTCAGAGATGGCGAGTCTAATGAAGAGGCATTCGAAGCACTGTCCGGAGCATCTCTTTGTGAGATTCGCCTTATCGTTTCAACTCAACCTTCCTTAGTCAAGAGCGTACCATCGAAGACTCCTGAAATCATGGAAGTAGGTTTGGTTGGCGGAGATAACTCCGAAAAAATCGAATGGGCTAAGGAGCGATTAGGTGGTGAAATTACCATTGCAGATGTCTACGATTCAGGTCAAGAAATCGACGTTGTTGGAATCACTAAGGGTAAGGGATTCCAAGGTGTTGTGAAGAGATTTGGAGTTAAACTACTTAGCCACAAGAACTCAAAGAAGCGCCGCCAGATTGGAAATATGGGTGACTTCGGTACCGGTTATGTCCGAAAGACAATCCGTCAAGCAGGTCAGATGGGGTATCATCAGCGCACAGAATTGAACAAGCGCGTACTTCGAATTTCGAATCCAGATGAGTCCGATGTGACCCCGGCAGGTGGCTTCCTTCATTATGGAGAAGTCACCAATCCATACATGATAATCCAGGGCAGTTTACCAGGTCCGGCAAAGCGTCTACTGCGCTTCCGTGATGCCATTCGCCCAAATTCGAAACTGCATGAAGTAGATCTGACCTACGTCAGTACTTCGAGCAAGCAGGGAGTGTGATAAAATGAAGACAAAGTCATACAATCTGGTAAACAATGTCGAGCAAGAAGAAATGGACGCAGGTCTATTAGCGGAGATGTATGAAGTTGAGGTTAAGGACGGTAAGTCTCTTACTCTACCTTCCGTATTCAGTTCAGAGATTCGTGAGGATTTAATCCGCCGAGCAGTTCTGGCCAGTAGGGCGAACCGCAGACAGGCCTATGGTCACCGCGAGCATGACGGAAAGCGAGCACCACAGCCAGGAATGAAGCATTCAGTAGAATGGTGGGGTAAGGGCCGAGGCGTCTCTAGAATCATGAGAAAAGCAGGTCAGCGTACTGCTGCTCAGAATCCACATACACGAGGCGGTCGGAGAGCTCACGGCCCTATGGTGGCAAAGGATTGGACACAGAAAATCAATAGTAAGGAAAATGCATCAGCACGCGACTCAGCAATTTCGGCAACAGCCAATCCAGAAATTGTTGCGGCTCGTGGCCATCAATTTGACAGTGGCGTCAGGTTCCCAATCGTAATCGATGGATATGTAGAGAGCCGAGAAGAAGGAGACGAGAAGTATTCTATAGAGTCCATTCCACTACAGTATTCAACTCGAAAGTTTGTTGCTATGATGGAAGGCCTTGGACTAGGTGAAGATTTACAGCGAGCTCGTACCGGTCGCAACATACGCGCAGGAAAGGGCACAATGCGAGGTCGCAAGTATAGGACACCGAAGAGTGTTCTATTGGTAGTCGCTAAATCTGATGGCCTGGCAAAGGCCGCACGTAACGTTCCAGGCGTCGACGTTGTCGCTGCTAAGGACCTGAGCGTTGAGGACCTTGCTCCTGGGGGCGATGCAGGTCGTCTCACAGTTTGGACCAAGGATGCAATAGGGGCGCTGGAGTGATTGACATGGTAGACCCGTATGATATTATTCAAATGCCTTGGATTACCGAGAAAACTCTCGAGGCACGCCGAGTCGCAGACCAAGAGGGCGAATATAGAGAGAATAACAACAGAATCGAATTTATCGTTAGGCGCGAAGCAACAAAAGCGGATATCAAAGCAGCAGTTGAGGAACTGCTAGATGTTCAGGTTGCGAAGGTCAATACGAAGATTACTATCACAGGTAAGCACGCATCTGTGCGTCTCGCCGATGGCTACGATGCGGAGGATGCAGCGCTCAAGCTAGGAGCATTCTGATGAGGTGATATTATGGGTAAGCGCACACGTTCACAACGCCGCGGTTCAAGTCCGAAGAATCGGGTATCAAGTCACAAGTTCCCTGCCGCTAATCGTATCCCACGTGTAAGTGAGAAAATGGGAGAGGTAACCAACCTAGTTCACAGCGCGGCTCACACCGCCCCTCTTGCTCGTATAAAGTTCGATGATGGAACCACAGCTCATATTGCCGCACCAGAAGGTGTTTCAGTCGGTCAAGAATTGGCTTTCGGAGATAATGTAAGCTTACGACCCGGTAATGTGACTAAACTCTCTGAGATTCCAGAGGGCACTCCGATCTGTAATATCGAGTCCCGGCCTGGAGATGGTGGAAAGTTCGCCCGTTCTGGAGGGAACTCAGCGATTCTTGAGACTCGCATGGCTGATAAGGTTAGGATTCGTCTGCCAAGCGGTGCGATGAAAGATCTTGCAGCATCTTGCCGTGCTACTATTGGTGTACTTGGTGGACATGGTCGAACCGATAAGCCACTGATGAAGGCCGGTGCTGCCCACTACCGTGCAAAGGCTCGTGGAAAGCTCTACCCAACGGTCAGTGGTGTTGCAATGAATCCAGTTGATCACCCACACGGTGGAGGTAACCATCAGGCGGTTCACGGACCTAACTCTGTCAGCCGCAATGCGCCACCAGGTCAGAAGGTAGGAAACATCGCTCCACGTCGAACTGGACGTGGAAGGACAAGGGAGCAGTGAGGTGTAAATTATGGCACGTAAGAAGAAGATGTTCCGCTCATCTAAGACTGCTCGACGCCAGGCTCGAAAGCGTCGCTCGACAATTGCTGAGCGCCGTAAGAAAGAGTTCCTTTGGCGTGGATTAAACATGGAGGAGTTGAGTGCACTTCCACTATATCCTCCAGAGGATAAC
>CACELO010000031.1 GCA_902560445.1 uncultured Candidatus Poseidoniales archaeon | reverse complement strand
TTGCCTCTGCCCAAGAACCCCATTTTGTTGCAATCTCAATGCTTCTGTCCAGTAGGTTTTCTGAGTTTACCAATTCATCTACCGCTCCATATTCAAGTGCTTGCTCTCCTGTCCAAACTTCGTTATCGAAGAAAAATCGGCGAGTCCGTTGGTATCCAACCAAGCGTGGAAGAAGCCAGGTCGAACCTCCATCTGGTGAAATTCCTAGTGAGAAGAAGGCTGCTGCAAGTCTTGCTTCTGGAATACATAGACGATAATCAGCACAAAGTGCAAGACCTAACCCGCCTCCGGCTGCTGAACCATTAATTGCTGCAATAAATATGGTTGGACTGCGGCGTATACGTAATTCTAGAGGGTGTAATACACTTGTTAATTCGTCCACGAGATTTCCAATTGAGCCATCGGCAATTGAGTCTTCGAACTCATCAATATCTGCTCCTGTACAAAAAAATCGGCCCGTTCCAGTCAGAACAATTGCCTTACAGGTAGAATCATCCAGTAAATTGCCTAATACATCGGACATTTCGTGGATTGAAGCACGGGAGAGTGCATTCCTAGTAGCCTCTTCTGAAAAAGTCACAACGCCTACTCCACCATCATGTCGTTCCAGTGTAATTCCCATGACTGGGGGATGCCGGCGCTACTTTTGAACTGCATGAATGTGATAAGTCGCGTCGCACCGCCCCCCTACATGCACGCGCGCGAGAACATCTACATCGACGGAAAGTGGGTTCCTGCAAGTGGAGAAGGTAGTATTGAGGTAGTCAATCCTACAACCGAACAATGCATTGGTTCAGTGCCTGTTGGAAGTGCTGCTGATGTGGAAAAAGCTGTAGCCGCGGCACGTGCTGCATTTCCATCTTGGTCACAATCAAGTATTGAGGAGCGGAAAGGTTACCTCAATGCGATTTCAGCTGCAATCGCCGAGCGGGGAGAAGACATCGCCGAATTAATAACCGCAGAAGTTGGAACACCAATCAATTACAGTCGAATGGCTATGGTTGGAACTCCAAGAGTTGTATCACGATCTTATGCGAAAATATTGGATTCTTTTGATTGGGAAGAAGAAGTTCGTAACTCACTAATCGTCAAAGAACCAATAGGAGTGGTGGGTATGATTACTCCTTGGAATTTCCCTCTCCACCAAATCATCGGCAAGGTTGCACCAGCGCTAGCTGCAGGCTGTACAATGATTCTCAAACCTTCAAAAGAGGCTCCACTGAACGCATTTATTCTTGCAGATATTATCGATGACATCGGTCTTCCTGATGGTGTCTTCAATCTCGTCTCTGGTCATGGAAGAGAAATCGGAGAGACTCTATCTTCGCACCCAGAGGTAGACATGGTAAGTTTGACTGGTTCAACCGGCGCTGGTGTTAGTGTCTCACAGGCAGCCGCTCCGACTGTTAAACGAGTAACTCTGGAATTAGGTGGAAAGAGTGCAAATGTAATCCTAGATGATGCCGACATAGGAAAGGCCGCCAAAATGGCCGTTTACGCATGCTTCAACAATTCCGGACAGGAATGTTCCAGCTTAAGCCGGCTAATCGTTCCGGCAACTGCACGTGATGAAGTGGTTGAGGTAATCGCTGCAACAATGGCCCGCTATTCCGTAGGAGACCCAATGGATGAATCCATACGTTGCGGTCCTATGGTTTCGGCTAGACAACAAGAATCGGTAGCCGGCTACATCGCTTCTGGAATTAAGGAAGGGGCAACACTAGTTGCCGGAGGCGAAGGAATGCCTGATGGCCTTGATTCGGGATATTACGTCAAGCCAACTGTATTTGCTGATGTATCTCCGAATATGACCATTTTCCGAGAGGAAATTTTCGGCCCTGTCCTCTCGATAACAACTTACAACTCAGAGGAAGAAGCAATAGCATTGGCTAATGATTCAGAGTATGGTTTGTCTGGAGGTGTCTGGTCTGGTGACGAAGAGAGGGGCTTACAATTTGCTCGTAAAATGAGAACAGGACAGGTAAGTATCAATGGTGGGGTATTCAATATCAGTGCTCCATTTGGTGGTTACAAGCTATCTGGTAACGGCCGTGAACTCGGTATTCACGGCCTAGAAGAGTTCCTTGAAGTGAAGGCTATACAGCGCTAGAGGTGTACAGATGGTCGGCAGGTTGCTGGTCATAACCGGTGCAAGTGGAGTAGGGAAGTCCACCCTTAGCGCTAGAATTGCAGCCTCTCTGGAGTTCGACAAAGTCGTGGCAACTGATACAATCAGAGAGACTTTGAGAACACAAATTTCTCAAAACGAGAATCCCGCCCTACATAGGTCTTCATTTCAGCCTGGAGAATCTAATGCAATCGAAGATTGGAAGGATACAACCACTCCTCTCAATAGTGCAATGGGGGCGATTGTGCAACGTGAAATGAAAAGAGGTGGAGACCTATTGATGGAAGGGGTGCATTTCGTACCTAATTTCGCAATAATCGATGAATGGAGGGCTTCAGGAGGAGAAGCATGTGGAGTGGTTTTGGCTGTCGAAGATGCTGAGGAGCATGTGAGAATGATTGCAGGCAGACGAAAACACAACGGTAGATCTGTTCGACATTACCTAGACCATATAGATAGAATTCGAGAGATTCAATTTGAGATGGTTAGGTTGGCACAAAATAGTGGTTGGTTAGTGATTGATGTAACTAAGTCAAATGATCCAATAGGTGAAATTTCGTTGGAAATACAGTAGTCATTTGGAAAATAATTTCTTCTCCGGGAGATTTTTTGAAATCAAGGAAAGTAACCACCATCCAATTGAAAGGATTGGAGTTGAAATGAATATTACAATCATGAACCAAATGGAGATTATGCCGTTTGAAACCTGCCATGCCCAATAAGAAACTGATAGAATGACAATTAAGAAAAATATTCTAGATGCCTCACTAGGAGTCTTTGAGCCAAAACGATCTAATCTCGGAGCAAATAGATAGTCAACTATCGACACAAGCCCCACTATTCATCAGAGATTATGAATTACTGTTTTTTCATTAGTAGCCTTTCCACTCAGCATCTTTTCGCTCAAGGAATGCTTGAACTCCAATTTCCTTGTCTTCGGTATCGAACAGTGCAACGAATTCGGATCTCTCTGCTAATATTCCTTCAGACATCCCAAGATCGAGAGCAGAACGGACTGCTCGTTTTGCAACCTTGATAGTATATGGTGACTTTTTGGCTATATTTTCTGCCATTTCCATTGTTCTAGATTCAAGTTGCTCAGGCTCTACAACATCGTTAACTAATCCAAGTCTTAGCGCCTCTTCTGACCCGACCATTTCCCCGGTCATTACCATCTCCATTGCTTTGCCGTACCCCAATATGTCTGAAAGACGCTGAGTTCCACCTCCTCCTGGAATAAGCCCAAGATTGATTTCAGGAGTTCCAAACTTTGCCCGCGTGCTAGCGATTCGTAAATCACAGGAAAGGGCTAATTCTGTCCCGCCACCAAGAGCGAAGCCATCGACCATTGCGATAGTTGGTTTTGATAAATTCCAAACCCTCTCCCATGCATTATCCTCAAAGAATGGCCTGACATCATCAGAGTTCTTTCCTGCAAACTCCGAAATATCAGCCCCAGCAGCAAAAGCGGTTGGTTTCTGACGCTTACCCTCAGGGGCTGTAGGGGGGGGGAGCACCACGAATTACTACTACTCGGATATTGTCGTCTGCCTCTGCTTCGGCACAGGCTTGCTTGAGAGCAGTATGCGATGCTTTGTTCAGGGCATTGAGTTTATCTGGACGATTTAAGCTCCAAACAGAAATCACCCCACCTGCTGGACTTGAACCCTCAACTAGAATATTCTCGATCAGTAGCACGTCTTCGCTCATGATTTACCGAAGAGCCACCGCCGCTTGAATATACGCTCACTCAGGAGGTGGAGGTGGAGGCATTCCGGGTGGCGGAGGCATTGGTGGTAAACCAGTAGGCGGAGGAGGTATATCCTCAAATTTGGGTAATTCCTCGACTGGTTTACTTACTGTCTTCTCTGGAATCTTCAATGGAACTCTAATTTTGAGTATTCTAGACTTGTCAATTCTAACATATGACACACCTAATGGAGACGAATCATCGGGGCTTTCGTCTTCTTCAATTACAGTCAACCCATGATCTACTTGATTTAGTAAAGTACCGAGATCTTCCCCATCCTCTAACTCTGTCCACATTCTGACTTTAGTCGCCTTTCTCTCAGCTAATGCCATACGGCGGCGGCGGTCGATTTTCCCTCGAATAACTGCCCTCTTCTCGCGTTGTTTCTCAACATAACCCTCGATTTCAATTTCCATTTGAGATTGGGCATCTTGAGAGACCACTAGAGGTTGAGCAACGTTCTCCCCATCTCCGGTAACTGTAGGAACTTGTGGAGATGGCATTGGTGGCGGCATTGGTATATTCGGTGCTTGAATTGGTGCATCCGGACTTGGCATAGCAATTGGAGGAAGTGGAGTATCCGGGGGTGCCGATATCGGATCTGCAACTCGGCGTCGACTACGACGAATTTCCTGCTCTTCCGCTTCAACCACTTCAGGTGCTGGTGCAGATTCTGGTTCTTCATCCTCTTCTTCAATTTCGACAACAGGAGATTTTAGAGTTGAGGGGAGTGGCTTTCTACCTGAAAATACCAAGAGAGAAAGGAAGGCCAATAGCACTGTTCCTGCTGCGATTTGTTGACCAAGATTCATCGAACCTTGGAAGATTAGGAACAGAGGCGTTCCTAGTCCTAAAAGGACTAGAAGCAAGAGGCGGGTGTACGAAACCATGTCTGTTCCTCAACTACCACATAGGCTAGTCTTTATTCACCTTGACGGGGGTTTGAGAAGATTTGAGAGCCCTTGCATGACTTTTTTTCTGTGGGAAATCTGATTTTTAATTTCCTTACCTAATTCTCCGAAGGTCCCTCCACCACCTTCTTCAGGAATGAAAATGGGATCATATCCAAAGCCATTACTACCTCTTGGGTAATCAGATATTTTACCCCGGCATATTCCCTGTGATTTCCATGTTTGATTACCATCTGAGAGAATCGCTACGGCTCTATATTCTGCACCGCTATTTCCGGATTCATTGACTCGATCAATTATTCCATAAAGACCAATTTCTTTCTCTACATCTGAAGATTGGGCACCTGGCCATTCAGGAAATGCGTCTAGGAATATACCTGAATCTTCGACAAGAATTGCACTACCATCTAATTCACTTCCTTTAATTAAATCGAGTGCTTGTCGGATTTTTGATTCTGCTACGCCCTCTAATCCGAGTTCCTTTGGCTCGTCGAAACTAGGCCTTTGTCCATTTATTATCAATCCCTCGACGGTGTATCCAAGAGGCTCTAGTACCTCTCGAGCTTCTACAATTTTATTTTCATTACCTGTTGCAAAGAGGATTTTCATAAAATCAACTCAAGCATGGTATCTGACTCGACCACGAATCGCATTGAACCGCTCAACTACTTCCTTTGCGGACAGATTCGAAATAGTCGATAAGTTCCTTGAGTCAGCGAACAAATATCCCTCAACCATTGTTTCAACTGCTGATTCGAAATTGTAATGGCTGGCTGTTAGACACTCATTTAGGACCTGTAAGTCTAGACCGAGTTGTTCAATTTCT
>CACELO010000030.1 GCA_902560445.1 uncultured Candidatus Poseidoniales archaeon | reverse complement strand
ATGGCAGATGTCCCAGTTGGAATTGTCCTTTCAGGTGGATTGGATTCCAGTTTGATAGCTGCGCTGGCACATGCTGCAGCAGATTCAGCCGGCAAACCCACACCTGAATGTTGGACCGTTGCAGATAGCGAGGAAAACGTCGATTTACAGGCATCAATTACGGTAACAAAAAATCACGACTTAGGTCATCAAGTCCATATTATGGATGAAAATACAATGTGGAAGAAATTACCGGAATTTGTTTGGAATGGAGAGGACCTAGATATCACCGTGATGTTTTGGCAATCTGTTTTTGAACAAATGAAAGGTGATGTAACAGTCGCACTTTGCGGACAAGGCGCAGATGAATTGCATGCAGGTTATTCCAGATATCGAGTCTTAAAAGAACACTCAAATGTTGTCGAATCTAGATTGAGTTTGGCCGGACAAATTTCTATTTCAGCAAATGATAGAGGCCTTGGAAAGCCTTGGTCATCAAATAGCATCATGCCAGAAGATAATTTTGCTAACCTAAGAGATACATTGGAATTTGAACAAAGTAGGGGCCAGATGTCAAATTTTCAATTGAGACTTGGTGACAGACATTCAATGGCTCAAGGCCTAGAAGTCCGAGTGCCATTTCTCGGCATGAGTCATGTAAATCTTGCAAATCAATTGCCATTATCTTGGCGATTATCTAATGATGATGAAAAGATGGCACTGAGGGCTGCTGCTGATTTAACGAGTTTACCAAAAGAAATCGTCCGTCGACCAAAACTACCCGCTGGAACCGCTACAAGCCCAACCTTAGTTTCAGAAATAATCAATTCACTATCAGATAGAGCAGAAGATTGGGCTAAACAATATGGAATCTTGTCCAAACAATTGTTAAATCAACCCGATATGGCAATTGGCATGAGAATATTTCATGCTATGCATCTTACTGAGTCAGGTCCAAAACCTAGAACTGGAGATTTGTTAAATATTCTCGATGACGTCGGACCTTGGCCTCAGTAATCTAACCACCGTTTACTGCAAATTGATTAATTCATGCATCAATTTTCAACATTTTCCTGACCGAGTTGACCTTCGGAGACAGTCTCGTGCTCATCTATTTCTCCTCCTTGGATTGCTTCCATACCAACTATCTCATAATTTGATGGGAATAGAGCCACTATTACACCTGCAATCATACATACTAAACCCAACTCAAATTGGCCTGTAATGATCATTTCTAGTGCTATTGCGCACAAAATCAATCCTCCTAAATTGGATATCCAAACTAGGTTTTTGAAGGTGGAAAGAGAAACTCCAGTAGAGTTCTCAGCTCTCTTCGGTCCGAATTCCGCACCAAATCTCACAGGGTCTTCCTCGGTCATTAAATCACCTATCAATCATAATTATTGCATCCGTGGGGCAAGCAAGAACACACAATTTGCAACCTGTACATGGATCTCTTAGTACCCTTGCCTTACGGTTGACATCAACGTTCATTATCGGGCTTGCTAATGGCGTGTCATATAGCTCGATGGCATCATCATCACATACAATTGTGCATTGGTCACATCCTATACACAATTCTTCCTTAACCCAGGCGACAGCGTCTTCCCCCCCCTTTAGCTTAGCTCGTTCCTCTGCGCGCATAGCATTCATCATAATACGAATGCGTTTTTGCTCACGGGACCTACGGGCTGCAAGGTCGGGACTTCCGGTCATTCTATCCTGTGCTACCGGCTTTGACTTATCAAAACATGTTAAGCGAAAAACGTCAGCCAAAGTGGATGTATGGAAATGATAAATGCCACACAGAATCCAGTCAAAGTCCCCTTCGCCATGTTAGGTCTGTTATACCCAAGGGCGATTAGGATCAAAAAAAATCCAATAATTAAATCACAAACCATACCTATCCAAGCAGCTTTCCAGGACAAGCTAATTGCAACTGTAAGGGTGGCTACAGGTCCTATCATGAATCCTGAGATCCAATCGCGGTCAACTGTAGTCAACGCTCTCACTGCTGTTTCTTTGCATCAATTTGGCGTGCTAGGAAAGATACTACATCCAGTATTTCGAAGTCGTGTCTAGGGTCGCCTTCAAACTTCAGGCACTCAAAGTGACTGACACATTTCGGACAACTTGTCAGCATGATTTCAGCTCCAGTAGCTTTTACTTCGTCAAATCGTTCTAGACGTAAAGCACGACTATTCTCGTTACATGACATCATGCTAGATACACCACAGCATAAGGCATCTTCTCCCGTGTGTTCCATCTCGACTAGATCTACTCCATCAACCGCCTTAACTAGGTCTCTGGGCTCATCGTAGATGTTCATTTGGCGACCTAAACGACATGGGTCGTGGTATGTGACAGTTACATCTTCGGAGACAGCCAAATCCATCTCGAATCCATTTTCAATTAGATACTCAGTTGTATGCATAACCTTCATTTCTTCAAGTTCATAATCCATAGCAAAGGTACGGAAACACTCTGCACAAGATGTAACCAGTGTGTCTATTCCGCTCTCTCCAAGTTTCTTCTGATTGTACGCCTTGAGTTTCTCAAATACCTCGGTCATACCCTGCCACTTTTGATCATGACCACAGCACTTAAGAAAATCTCGACCAAGGTAGGTTACATCCTTGTCCATTTCTTCAAAGATAGTAAAGGCAGCCGATGTTGTCTCACCGAGATTCATCTCACCTTCATTCACATGACTAAATATCATTTCTTGATCAATGTAATCTACACAACCAGGGTAGTATCCAACACTTGAGTCAATGGGGTATTCTTCAACAGGAATGAACTCTACATCTGCATCCTCTTCCGCTTCCGCTGCCAATACTGCTTGAAGAATGCTGTGGGGTATTTCAGCAGCTGGTGGGCCACCGACGATTAGGTTTCGTCGAATATCTATGTATGAGTCATAATCTACCAATTGAGGACAAGCGTTGGTACAAGCAGTACAGGTTAGGCATGAATACAGCGGAACTCCATCGTCTTCATTGTTCCAAGTATTGTAAATAATATTCAACTTATCACCTGCATTGAACAATCTCACAGGACATGCATCATCACACAAATCACAACCATAACACTTATTCATTTCCCATTCATAACCTCTTGCCATGCTTCTCATGAGCATAAAGACGATTGCACCAACACCCAAACAAGGAACGAATATTGAATAAGTTAACTTTGCATCCAGACTTTTAGGATTCTTTTCGAAGGTTGGATTTTCCAAACTCATAGTCGATAAGTCGCTACCGACTGGGAGAGTGGCACGATTTGCTGCGGCTCCATTTTCATCTAGTAGAAGAGGTTGGAAAGCTACAGCTGAATAATCGGTAATCATTGTCACAGATTCATTCACTCCACTCGAACTGACTTGGAAGTCTAGGAGATAAGTCCCTGGAGCCAATTTTAGTGTTGTACTATCGCAAGAATCCTCTGCTGACCAGAGAATTTTACCTGCATCATTCGAAAGCGTCAAGTCCTGAGTGTGAGTACCTGCACTTCTTTCCGTGGTTCGGAAATTACACCCTACATCAACGAAGATAGAAGAAACCCCCAGGTCTTCGATTTCAATAATATCACTCCACGAATAGGTAATGACGCTTCCATCATTTGTTCCTATATATTCTGCGGCTTCACCTGCTGAGTTTTTCCCATCGAATGAATGGTCATTAAATCCTTCAAAGTCAATAATCAAAGATTGGGTTGGTTGGTAAACACCCCAATTAGACCAATGTACTGCCGGTATAACACACCATTTTTCCGGATCATAATCTTCATCCAAAGTTTGCCAAACACCTAAGTCTGATGATTCAGAGAAAGTCAGACATTCATCTTCCCAATCTTCCCAATCGTCGCCTTTTTCGGAATACACTAGAGTATCGGATGGTTGGCCCCGCATACCTTCTAATTCTTCGATATCATCCATAGCACCAAGACCTCCATAATCCCAGAAACCACCTTCGTAAATAGGCCAAGTTACTGCTGAGATTAATACAGCTATGATTAGGGTTCCAACCGCTACTTGCTTACCCATAGATGGAGTTAATCTGGCACCGATGGAATTGACAAGGAACCACCTGATACTAAAAAATAACACTGCGAAGATAAAAATCCCCGTGAGAATCCAAGGCACCGCGTTGAATATTTCTGCAGTCCATGGTGCTTGTCTTCCACAGTCAAAAATGTGTTTGGAATTAGCCCAACAATAATCTGTCCTATCTTTGGCGTACAGTTCTAGGAAGATATTGATGGAATACACAGAAATAAACCAGACGTGGGCAAGATACACTGCTCCAGCTGTTGCAAACCATGGGTCCTCAACTCCTCTCTTTTCCCGTCCGGGTAAGAAAGGTGGAAGTGCCAGGATGCCGACTGGAATTCCGGTAAGAGCTGCTCCCCACCAAGCCGCATTCCATGAGATTACAGGTGAGCCAAGGAATTCTCCAATTGGGCCGGCAGGTATGACAAATTGTGGTAGATATTCACCCCATCGCAAATATCCGTAAGAGAATAGAACATACCAATCTGGGAAAACAAACCCAGCTTGTGCAAATGGATCAGCAGCACTGTGCAGCGGCGGCGGGATTAACCAACAATAGAAACATAGGACCATCAACATAGATGCAAAGATGATTGTATCACGTAGAACTTCTGTCGGCCAGAATGCGTGGCCCATATGGACACGCCTACGTTCTTTATCGGATTCCAAAAGACTACTTTTTTCGCGGACATAGGTGTCTGCTATTCGGCCAAATCTATCAATCATTCCCATTTAATTATCCTCCAATCAATGTGGCTCCGCAATTCCTTGTACCCATACGATGAATAAATGAGCTAGAATCAGTGTTGTTACCACAACTGGTAAAATGAATACGTGTAAGAAGTACATTCGGGTAACTGTTTGACCAGAGAGTGATGTTCCTGCAAACATAGCAGTCGCAATCCATCCACCAATCAATGGAGTGGAGTTTGCCATGTTGATTCCAATTGTTGCTGCTCCGAATGCTAGACTATCCCAAGGGAGGAGATATCCTGAGTATCCGAAAAAGATGGTGAAGAACATCAGGGCGACTCCAATTAACCAGTTCAATTCACGAGGGTTTCTGTATGCTCCAGTGAAGTAGACTCTGCACATGTGCAAGAATACGGCGGCGACCATGAAGTGTGTGGTCCAATGGTGAATGGATCGAATGATATAACCAAATGGCAACTGAGTCATGATGAATTCCATAGATGAATAGGCAGGAGTTGGGTCTCCTTCCCCTCCAGGGACATAATATAGCCCTAGAATTGCACCTGTAATTACTAAAATAACAAAGGCCAGGAAGGATATTCCACCAAGGCAGTATAATGGATACCAATACCAAATGATTCGTAGTTTATATTTCTCAGCGTGAGTAAGCGGCATTTGGCGATGAACGCTGTAGTAGGCATCCCTACTCATGCCCCAATAATCTTGAATTCTAAACCTAGTGTCTAACCACGAGAAAGCCCAGAGAAATGATTTCTCTGCTAGCCCCATGCTTCCAGCACTTGTTTCCACTGCTCTCAAGATATCCTTTCTAGGCATATCGTCTCGCTCCTTGCGGAGAGTAAATGCGACTATCACAACAATTAGTGCGATGAATATCCACAGAAACCAGAATTGTAACATTTT
>CACELO010000029.1 GCA_902560445.1 uncultured Candidatus Poseidoniales archaeon | reverse complement strand
CCTAGCTTGGGCCCGACCTGAGGTCATTAGTGCCGCATAGAGAAGATAGACAGTGATTATCAGGAATATCCCAGCTACCATCAACTCATTGTCATTGTCTGGGTCTAACTGACTAAATACACCTACGAAGGTATGTACAATTGCAGTGAGTATCAGCCACCACTTAGGATTTAATGCCTCAGTCTTCAAATCCAATTCATTCACCATCCTTATGCAAATATCCTGCAACACCCGTTAGAAGGGTCGTTATAATCATCAAAGCCGCTAATACCAACATCAGCCCTTCTGGGTTACCTCCGTATCCATTATCGTTTGTCAAATAACCCATGCCACCTAATAGAATCACCAATACAATAGGTGAATACATCGCCATTTTTGCTAACTCTTTACCCGTAACTGTGACCGCGGTAAGAATTGCCATTACAGCAAGTGGTAGTAAATGTAATGCCCACATTTCCTCGTATGCAGCATCATGAGCCAAGACATTTTCTTCGCCTCCCCAGCCTATGGCTGCCCACTCATCTCCGTTTGCCATTCCGTAAAATGACATAATAACCACCACTGTACCCAAGATTATCATCATTATTTTTGGTTGTAATATTTCTTTCGCGTCCATAGTATCACTTTTGCAACCGGCCTATCCCGGTTGAATCAAGTAAACATACTCGGACTATCAACATTACATTTGTTGATTTTGTGCTATAATTCGGTGAAAATGATGTACTCCAGTTTCCATTTTCGGTGAATAACGCCCTCTCTCATACGATTTCGATAAAACACCACGTTGCGTAGCTTCGACGATTTCTTGGTCTTCGATTTCGACTTTATCCAAATCGCCGCCGGCCCCCTTGCCAAGCATTTCGGGATTTCCAACATAGCCATGGTAGACAATTTGAGTCTTATCTATTGAGACTGGAATCACTTGATTCACAGACAACCCCCATGGGTAGAAGTTGAGCATTAATCCTGGGTAGAACCAGTAGTAGTATGCCGCTACTCTCTCACCATGTTCGGAAGAGCTATTTGGTGGTTCAAAGTGAGGTTCTCCTTCCTTGGCAATACCAATTTGTAATACTCCACCCTCGAATAATTCAGTTCTATATTCGTCCTTATCCAAAATATCATGTAGATCTCCGTGAACAAATGGAATATGGAATCCTTCGAGATAATTATCAACATAAAGAGCCCAATTTGCTTTGATTTCATAAGAACGATATCGGCTAGGGTCGTGTTGAAATGATTGAACGTCAATCCAACCTAACCGAGACTCTAGTTCTGTAATTGCCTCTTCGAGATACAAATCTCCTCCAACTAATTGCAGCCCCTTCCAATCGGTTACTGGAAAGTTAGCCAAGTCATCTGAAGCAGATGGGAAATCTTCGACATCTTGGAAATCAGGCATATTCTTGAAGCAACCATCAACACCGAATGTACGGCCATGATATTGACATTGCAGAGTGTTACTATTGCACGGTTCGGTGGCTACTAGCATTCCTCTATGTGTGCACACATTCGAAAGACATCGAACTCTGTCCGAATTGGTCAGAATTAGTGCTTCACCGAGCATTTTTTCAATATCAGTCAGAGGAATCACATTATGCGCAGCAAACTGACTGGAATGAGCTCCGAAATACCAACAATCTTGCATTCCACTTATCAGATTACGGAATGTATCCTCATCAGTGTAGAATCTCGATGGTAGGGTGTGAGCCTTGGCGATGTCCGTGTGAATCAATGGCTCCGACACAACAACTCCTGTGCTTGGCATGTGAAAGAATTGTCGCCTCACCTATCAGCAAGTGCATTTGGGTGCCGTCGTATTGATGGAGTGAATCACCTCCTGAGGATACATGGGAGAATGGCCGGAAGCGGGAACACCGGTCAGAGTGGCAGTCAAGACTTGGTCTGGAGTGGTAGAACATGAAGGTCTTACTTTGCCTGCTGCGGGGCCTAAACTAATCACTCTAAAATTAGCCAATGGGTACAATGTAAGCTATCCTGAATCGTACGTTGAATCGGTAGAAATTCTCGATGAGGTTGAGATTTCTGAGGAAGGAGTACCAACTCCTATTGAACAGGATGGAAATCTTCCATTGGTGCATCTAATTCACACTGGTGGAACTATTGCCTCAAAGGTTGACTATGCGACGGGTGCAGTTACCGCTAGGTTCGAGCCAGACGAATTATTGCAATCAGTTCCCGAACTAAAGTCTGTGGCTCGACTAAGGGTTGTCAAACTCGGTAATATGTTCTCTGAAGATATTAGGTCTAGGCATTGGAATCGGATGCTGAAAGCTACTGAGGAAGCATTTGCCGAAGGCGCTGTTGGAGTGGTGATTACCCATGGTACAGATACCTTGCATCTCAGCGCTGCCGCAATGGGCTACGGCTGGGCGGGAAATGGTGGAAGGCCACCAGGGCGAATAGCGCTGACAGGCTCTCAGCGCTCTCCCGATCGTGGCTCTAGTGACGCTGCGGAGAATCTCCTAGCGGCGGTACATTGGGCTGCTCATGGACCTGAACCTACTGGTTATCGTGATGCGAGTGTTGTAGTCATGCATTCAGAATCTTCAGATGGTAAATGTGCAGTTCTTCCCGGAATCGCTTGCCGCAAATACCACTCATCTCGAAGAGACGCTTTCAAGGCAATCAATCAGGGCCCTTTGGCGTGGATAAACAACGATGGAACTGGTCCAAGTATTGAGATGGCAGAGCATGAGCCCGCCGATGCAAGGGTCGAGGCGATATCACCCATGATGTTCAATGAAGATACCCGAATTGCGCAATTTATCGCTGACCCTCACTTAGATCCAAATCTGGTTATGTTAGCAATCAAGGATGGATTCGATGCAATCGTTTTGCATGGGACCGGTCTTGGACATTTACCAATATCAGATCCTCAAGATGATTCCCCTGAGAACACGAAGTTACGTTTGATGCTAGAAGACCATTGTTCAAACGGAGGTGTAGTAGTAGTAGTGGCGCAAACAATTCACGGCCCTATGAATTTGAATGTCTATGCTAAGGGAAGAGAGCAGCAAGATATGGGTGTCATAGGACATGGTTCACTTTGTCCACCGAGTTCAGCCTTGGTCAAGTTGCACCATTTGCTGAGTAGAGGTGGCGGTCAGGAGACAGTTGCAAGTAATTGGACTGAAGATTTGTGTGGAGAGAATCCTCACGATTCCATGGACTGAATGGAGGCTTCACATGGCCGCGCCAATAGATTCCTTCGAATTTCCTCGCACAGGCAAAAAGTTGCGTAATCGTGCGGTAGTAGCGGCGATGACCAATAAACAGAGTAACGAGGACGGTTCACTCTCAGATGAGGAAATAAATTGGCTAATTCGTCGAGCAGAAGGTGGCTTTGGAATCGTAACAACAGCCGCTACGCACGTCGTTCCAGAGGGCCAAGGCTGGGATGGAGAGATGGGCGTTTGGGGCGACCATCAATTGCCTGGTTTGACCCGTTTAGCGACTGGAATCAATGAACACGGAGCAGTTTCCTTAGCGCAGATTTTCCATGGCGGAATGCGCTGTCCTCAGAGACTGACAGGAGTCCAGCCTGTATCTGCGAGTATCAATCCAACAAGCGATTCAGATAACGGTGAAACAAGGGCATTGGAAGATTCTGAGATTGAGGAATTAATCGAGGCTTTTGCCATGGCGGCAGCTCGTTGCGAAAAAGCCGGTTTTGATGGGGTTGAGATACATGGTGCTCATGGATATCTTGTCTGCCAATTCCTAGGAATCGAGACCAATCGTAGAGAGGATAGGTGGGGCGGCTCACTAGAGAATAGAGCCCACTTCTTGCTTCAAATCATTGAGAGAATTAGGGAGGTTACTGACGATGATTTCCTGCTTGGAGTTCGGATATCTCCAGAGTATGATAAAATCGGAGTCTTGCTTGAAGACTCTCTAGACTTAGTCGATATGCTGGTAGAATCAGGCATAGATTTCCTACACATTTCTTGTTGGGATTGCTTCACCCCACCTGCTCATCATGATGATTCTCGAATGTTGACAGAAATCTTCGCTGAGCGTCTTGCGAATCGATTGCCAATGATTACCTGTGGAGCTGTTTGGTCGACCGCTCAAGCGCAGGAAGTTATGGATCAGGGTGCTGATTTGGTCGCCGTCGCTCGTTCAGCAATTGGTCATGCAAATTGGGCAAGTCATCTCGGTGACTCAGAGTACGACCCACAACGCCCGCCGTTCACTGCTGAGCATCTCTTGGATGAGGGGCTCAGCGAGAAATTTGTTGACTACATGCGGGCTTGGCAAGGTTTCGTCGTTTGAGCTAAGTTAGCCGCTTCGATGAATAACCGCTAGTGGTTTGGCTTGCTTATGGCGGGCGCATCGCACTCGGATGATCTCGATGCGATGCGCCAAGAAGCCCTCAATGCAGCCGATAGGATTAGCATGGAAGAAGTGCGAAAATCCGGCCGCCAAACCGCCCGAGAACGCATCGCTATGCTACTTGATGCGGATTCATTTGTCGAGGTAGATAGTTTCGTTCAACATCGATCGGGCGACTTCAACATGCATCTTCATCGACCATACGGAGATGGAGTTGTAGCAGGTCACGGCAAAATAGACGGAAGGAGAGTAGTTTGCTTCGCTCAAGATTACGCCGTCTTTGACGGTACAATGGGTGAGATGCACGCTCGTAAGATAGCCAAGGTTGCCGAGTTCGCAGAAAAGTCGCAACTCCCATTACTTGGAATCTGGGATGGTGACGGTCAGCGAGTGCAAGATGGAGTACCGGCTTTGGGTGCGACTGGAGAATTGCTCGACATCCTCGTCGCCTGCTCAGGTCGTATCCCTACTTTCTCGATAATTCTTGGAACGGTCGCAGGTGTTAGCGCTCTCGCCGCAGGCCTCTCCGATTTCGTAATTCTCTCCGATGACCATGGCCAGATGTTCATGCGTTCACCCTACTTCATTCCCGAAATTGCCAGTGGCGAATTAGATCAGAATAGTCTCGGCGGTGCTGACGCTCACGCCTCACGCTCTGGGGTGGCCTGCATGGTCGCAGAAGACGAGGAAGATGCAATACTAACTGCGATTGAAATTCTTTCATTCTTACCAGATCATACGCTTGCAGAGGCTATCACTCTGAGCAGTGGCGATCCCGCAGACAGAGCCTGCAAGAATCTGACAGAGATAGTTCCTGCAGACTCGAATATACCCTACGATATTCGCGAAGTAATCACGGAAGTAGTCGATGAAGGACGCTTCCTAGAACTATTCTCAACCTATGCAGAAAATATTGTAATCGGATTTGCTAGATTAGATGGCCAATCAGTCGGAATTGTTGCTAATCAGCCGAAAGTTTTGGCGGGCTGTCTAGATATCGATGCCTCAGTAAAGGCAGCTCGATTCATTCGTACGTGTGATATTTTCAATATCCCTGTTGTGACCTTTGTTGACGTACCAGGCTTCCTTCCAGGAACCGTTCAGGAATGGGGTGGAATCATTCGTCATGGAGCCAAGTTACTCTACGCATACGCTGAAGCAACCGTACCCAAACTAACCGTTGTAACCCGCAAGGCCTACGGGGGTGCTTACCTCGCTATGTCTTGCAAACACCTTCGCTCAGACTACAATATTGCATGGCCAATAGGTGAGCTCGCTGTAATGGGGGCTGAGGGTGCAGTGAACATAATTCATAGAGCAGAATTAGCAGAAGCAGAAGACCCAGAATCAATCCATTCAGACCTTACTGAAGAATATCGCAGAAAGTTCGGCGACCCCTATGTTGCGGCTCGCAATGGTTGGCTTGATGATGTAGTAGAGCCAGAGCAAACGCGTCTCAAGTTGATACAGGCACTGAGGCCATTGAGAAGTAAGCGCGAGTGGGTGCCTCCAAAGAAGCATGGTAACATACCATTGTAAATATGTAAGAAGGTGTAAATATGGGTATTTTTGGTTATCTCAAAGGCATGATAGCACTCACAATTGTTGCTTTGATAGGGTACATAAATATCTGGGCCTTCAATTTCACAGGCGAGGCCACCGCAGAGAGACACGGTGACTTGTCCTCACTATACGCTTTTACTTTGCAAGTTACTATTTTACTATTTACTATCCTCGTTGTTGGTTTATTTTTGTCTCATCGGGCCCTCAAAAAAGAA
>CACELO010000028.1 GCA_902560445.1 uncultured Candidatus Poseidoniales archaeon | reverse complement strand
CATTAGTTACATCGAGTACTACAATCTTTTCCCATTCAACTATTCCAGATTCTTCCATGAGCTCTTCGTCAATTGATATCGAACCAACATAATCTAGGTCCGCCTGCGTAACAGTCGCCCTATGAATTTTAGATCTTAGGACCCATCTAATTGGTGCCATAATTAAATTCAGAGGTTCTCGATTTTTTAACATATGGAATACTCAGAAGTTGGTTGAACCGATGAAAGTATCTCCGACAATAATAATTGTAACGAAGTATGATACTCGGAGGCTTCCGTGATACTCGCGTGCGAATAGGAGGGGTTTCGTTGATAAGCAGGCCGATTTAGCAAGGCTACTTCGGTGGTTGGAATGAACGAATTGAAACAGCATTGGTACAGTCGAGAGAACAGAAATAAGAGCGGCTCAGCACTAATGATGGTAGTACTGATGATAATGAGTACACAGATGTATAATTTCATCGGAGTTGGAGAAGAAACAACCAACCTCGAAACGGTTGAGGAGACCCCCGCTAGGACGGCGTATCAACAGTTCTACCAAGCCGAGGGACAAACAACAGGAGCCACACAAGGGCAACCCGCTGTAATGGGTAATTTTGATCATGAAGCCTTCACCAATCCAGGTTGGGTAGACCCTGCCTCGTACCAAGGCAAGATTACCGACCCATCAGTCCTTCTCACTAACCCAGGGTATGGCTTTTTCCTTGAACAAACAAACACCGAAGATCACGACAATGATGGTATCAATGACCTAGATGATCTGGACGACGATAACGATGGAATTAGTGACCTTATCGAGCGTTTTGATGGATGCTATGGAACCGATCCATTCGACCACGATAACGATGGAATTTCCGACGAGGACGATTGGGATGACGATAACGACGGAATTCTAGAGGGTCCAATTGACTACACCCAAGGGGCCGATCCATGGAATGTTAGTGCAGACCGATACGTTGAGCCTGACACAGTGCACCCTTGGACAGGCACTCCGGTTGGGACAGGGTACAGGATAGATCAGAATCTAATGGATCACGACAATGATGGCGTAACTGATGAGGACATAGACGGCAGCGGTCGAGGTTCGTATGACGAGGATGATGATAATGATGGTAGGATAGATCAGTTCACCTGGCCTTGTGATTTCGATGGTGATGGCACGCAGGATTATTTCGATGACGACGATGATAATGATGGATTAGTCGACCTCTGGGATTCACATCCTTGGGATTCTACGGTCACCACCAACATTACTGACACTGCATCAATGTGGGATTACCCTCTTCCTTGGGACGCAAAAGAGACTATTACAATTTTATTAGAAACCAGCGGAATCAATCCACAATTTTACAACATTGAAGTTGGAGACACTGTGGTATGGGTCAATGACGACACTAGATCTCACAATATTACTGCTAATGATGGTTCTTTCGATAGTGGAGAAATAGCCCCAGGAGACTCGTTTTCATTTACATTTAACGAGGAAGGTACTTGGCAATTTTCAGATCCAGATGGGTCCGTATTATTTTCAGGTAGTATATCTGTAGGACCAGAAACCAGTCAATCAATGCCAGCCGCATTTGACCTCAATCCTGACGTCTACGGCGGAAGCGTCAAACTAAACTTTGCAACCAAAGAACAGACTATCTGGCACCCAAGAAATCCAACATTCACCCAAATGATTGACGGAGATCTTGACGGCGATGGGATTCCAAATTTCATAGACCCGGACAACGATAATGATGGCTCTCCGGATTCATCGGATACCGACGACGATAACGATGGATTGTTGGATATGTATGATGTTGATGATGACAACGATGGAATACCAGATTCTTGCCTGCAGTTAGACACTAACCTAGATGGTATTGGAGATTATCCAAATGATCATCCAATTCAAACCCCCGGCATCGATTGCGAAATCGATTACGATAGAGACGCTGATGATGATATCTATAGAGCGATTGATTCAGATTATGATTTAGTCTGGGATTGGATGGACACAGACGTTGGAGGCGCTTGGCCTGCCGATAATTTACTAGGAGAGCCTGGAATAAATGAATTCGATATCCCTTATGATTTGGATAATGATGGTATATTGAACGAAGACGACCCCTTCATGATGGCAACTATTGCTCAAGTTGAGGATTGGAATTGTGCTACCTTAACGAATCCAAATCCACAAAACTCCGATATGAATTGTACCGTGACTCGAAAGTCGTACACAGGTAACAATGATTGGGACAATGACGGAATCAATAATTGGGAAGATGTGGATGATGATAATGATGGCGTTTTAGACTGGCTAGATATAGATCCAAATTGCGATTTGGATGATGATAACGATCTTCACCTTCTGAATGGTTCAAGATTCAGAGACGATGGGCCTAATGATATCGATACGGATATTGATGGCGACGGCCTACCAAATGACGAGGATTGGGATGACGATAACGACGGTATACCAGATCTCTATGACCCCGACGATGGAAATTGTGGAATAGTCGACAACGACAACTCAGACCAATTCTCTACCTCAAATGGCTACTCTCATGGAGATGGCGACATAATCGATGGTAGTGATGACAGCACAACCTACACCATGCTTCAACCCTTAAGATGGGACCAATTTTGGCATTTCAGCCCGTTTTTCGCTGAAGAACATGGATTTATTCTTCCGTACAATGGCTACCAAGAAACAACAGATACTGAAGTCCCAGAAATGGTCTCAAATGGAGTAGTCCCTGAAATGTACTGGTATGTTATGATGAAGTGGAGTCCTTGGAATGGGAATAATTACTTTGATATTGACATGGATGGAGATTCTCTAATTAATGGTATAGACGTAGATATGGACGCAGATGGAATGCCCGACTGGTGGGATCAAGACGAAGGTTCAGATGGCAGATTAGATGTTAATAATCCTCAGTTTGGTGGAAGTAATGATGATGGTGAATGTGATATTTCAATCTTCTACATGTATTACCAACTTGGATTCCAACCAATAGCCTGTGGACTTCCTTTATCTTTCCTTTACGGATGGCCAATTAGTCAAGCATCTCAAACAGGTCAAATTATCTTCACCTTACCTTATTCAACTCGGCCAGACCCTGAATATGATGATGGCCCATACGATGGAACAGACGCACCAGAAAATAGCCCAGCACCGAGCTGTGACTCGAACTGTTTCCACTTTGATTTCACAACCGATACTCCCGACCCTACTGCCGCAGTAACCTACGATCAGATGAAAAACAATCGTGATTTATTCACGGCTTGGATTGGGATAACTTACGGATTCTTCCAATGGACATCCGACCAAAATGCCAACATGTTCCCCGATGAAGTCGCGGATTTACTTGATAACGACGTAGACCCAGATGACGACTGCGGGGCTCCGATTCCTGGTAATATGAATCCATCATGTATGGTCAATGATACCGCTGATTTAGATGATGACTTCGACGGTGTATACGACCATTGGGATATAGATGATGATAACGACGGCATCTGGGATTATTTCGAACTCGACAGTAACGATGACTTAGATGACGATAGTGGAACAGAACCAGGTAATTTCTTCATCGGTTCAAATTGTGTCGACCAAGATGACGATGGAACCGATACAGATCCAGATAATGATGGCTGGTATCAATCTGTTTGGGACCAAGGTGTATTGGGCCAAGGATTACTATTCCCAATCTACTACGACGTTGACAACGATAATGACGGAGTACCAGACGGTGAAGACCCCGACGATGACAATAACGGCGTACTTGATGAAGTACAAGAAACTCTATGTTTCACCGGTGAGGAACAGAGCGTCTGGGATCACGATAACGATGGGGTCCTAGATTGGGCTGATGACGATTGGGATGCTGATGGAATAGTCAATACTCTTGAATTAAATTCAGCTACTCCATTCATTACCCCATGGGATCACGATAATGACGGCCTTCGAGACGATGTTGACCTCGACGATGACTCGGACGGGATGTTAGATAAGGACGAAATCATGCTATGGCCATCTCGATTTGATCAACCATCAACAAACCCCTGGGATCACGACGATTATGGTAATGGAACAGGAATCGCCAATCCAACTGACCCATTCACCGGTCCGGATGCAATCGACGAAGACGATGACACGGACGAGCGACCAGACAGAGATTGGGACCAAGTAGAAGAGGATCACGCTGGAACATCAGATTGGGATCATGATAACGATGGAATCCTAGATGAGGACGACAAGGTTCCAACCCGAATCACCATGAATTCTAGTAATGTACTTTGGTTAGATGCGGTTAATCCAGCGATATTCAGAGGTACAGTGAATTGGCTAGATCCAGATACAGGCGTTTTCGAACCAGCTCCCGACCTACCAGTACAGATAACAATTGAATGGGCGCGAAATGGGACTCTCGCCCTTGAAACAGTAGATGTATTGACAGACGCTGCTGGTGCCTTCGTGGTCGGGCAATTCCTATTGCCTGAGGATCTGATTGTAGGTCCAAATACAACCTATAATGTCTATGCTGAGGTTACTGAGATGTTCTACCACGACAGCTCTCAAACCGAACCAATACCCGTAGAAATCAGAGCAAACACTACAATTGATTATGTCTCTTGGACGTATTTCCGAAGTGACGAACAACCCCTCTTCGTTGATTACAAGGTCCACTACGAAGCAGATTGGGACCGTGGTATATTCGACAATAGAATTACTCATGCACCGATTTCCTTCCGTGTCCACGGTGGTCCATTTGGCAACTACACACACCCAACGATATTTGATGGATATGGGTATGGATATCGTGCGGATTCGCGCGGCTGGGCATCATTGACCTTCGTACAAACCGCCGGGGCTCAAGGACAATGGAAGCAAGTTCAATGGAATTCAACAATGGATAATGGCGTTGGTATACCACAAGGAGGATACGAGGAAATTATTTGGGATGATAACGCAAAGAATCACTATGTTTTGGGACGTTATGACTACACTAATACTAGCTTACCAATAGGTGATTATTCATTCATTGGTTATGCCAGACCCGATTTAGGCGATGAATTGCCATTCCCTTATCTCGAGGGTACAGAGACTGAGGCATTCACCATTCGCTCCATGCACCGAATGTACATTGAAGCTGATATGTACGTCTCTTCAGTTAGGCCAGTATTCTTCTGGGATGCGACCCAGTTTACCGGCTCTTCATTCGGGGCTTGGAGAGCACTTTTCCACCAACCAAGCCTTGATGCTGCCGGATTGAATTATGCCGACGCCAGTCTTGGTAAGCCATACGCGATGTCTTGGGACGGAACTCCTGAAGGCCTAACCGGTGAGAGTGCTAGACTACGACCATTCCTTTCCTCCAATGGCACCCATTGGAGAATCGCTATGCAAAATGGTGGGGACTTCAATGCACCCCCTTGTGGCCCTGTTGAGCCAGCAGACCCAGACAGTGCAATACGCTGTGAAATCGTTCCTGAAATGTTTACGGGCGAGGAGTTACGAGTTATTGGTAGTGTGTGGAATAGAACCATGGTTCCATGGCCACACGATCCTATGACTCTGCAAGTCGATCTAGATAGGAATGGAATTTTTGCTGGTTCACAAGAAACAGGATTCGCTAGAGCACCTCAGATGATTAATGGTGTGGCAACCTTCGATTATAATTGGACATGGTACTCTCAATACGCTGCCGGATTCTATGGTATTCGAGCCGACTTCACTAACTCAAATTTCTACTTCACTGGAAATCAGAGTAACGTGCTTGCTCCAACTGGAGCATACCTCAATGTCTCGATTATTGGTACCAGTGAATTCAAAGAATTAATCCAGCCACGCCTATACCGTGGCCAGAATCGTAGCATAGATGTTCAGTTGCTAGATAATTCTCTCCAACCACTGAAGAACGCCCAGGTAAATTACGTCTGGGAAGCCGATGGCACCAACGGAATCGCAGAGACAGATAGTACCGGTTGGTTCAGTGTTAATCTGACAATAGAGGAAGACCACGAATTAGGTAACTTTACGTTGGACTACACATACCCTGGAGATCCTCGTCATCAAGGAACATCCGGCACAATGGACCTTTGGGTAGTTTCGCGAACATATATCACACTACAAGATACGACGCCAAATATTCGCTCTACAGGAGATATTTGGGAATTCACTGCACAGGTGACCGATGACAACCGTACTGCAGTCATCAAGGATTCAGGGCAAGCATTGGATGGTTGTGGAGCAAATGGTGGCGAGATTCTGATAATAATGGAAGGTACGGACTTTGAAGATCGTACCCACCGCCAGATTGTAGATACCCAATGCCCCAACGCTGGCAACATCCATCATGAGATGGTCTTAGATCCACAATTACTCCGCGACGACCCACAATCCTTCCTTCCAGATGGATTTGGGCCTGTTAACGTGATTCTACGATTTGAGGAGAACTTACCTCATGAGGGATGTGGGCCGTTAGACGCTGAAGCACTCAGTACATCTGGAGCATGGGACCCATGTGTGCAAGTTGTGAACAGCGACCACTATCGAAGAGTTATGCAATTCCAAGTCGATGG
>CACELO010000027.1 GCA_902560445.1 uncultured Candidatus Poseidoniales archaeon | reverse complement strand
AAGATGATACACCTTGGTCAATGCGTGATTTCTTCCGTAAACCAAATATTGGTTCTGGATTATTCCATGACGCTAAAAGAAATAGAACTGAGAATTTCAAGCGTTGTACTGTCGAATTAGAACGTCAAGAAGGGGAAAATTCCCTAAGTGACGAGCAAGGTCATCTACTCCCTAGATTCAAGATTAAAGTATGGAATGGGAGGACTCAAGTATCTCTCCACGTACGTGCAACATCACGTGCAAGATGGGTTTTCGACCAGCCAACAAGAGCTGGTTTTGTTAGTCATTTGACCTATAATGAATATCCCCTTGAGGTAGAAAAGATTGTAATATTAGATGAGCAGGGTTTGCGTTCTCTGGATGATTATGAGTGGATTAGGGGTAATGCCGAACATTCGTGGGGAATACTGAACTAATTACTGACAATTCAGGAAGGTCTACGCCGCACCGTTCATAACAGGTATGACAGTGAGAGTAACACGAGGAATAGAGATGAGTGCAGATGAGATAGTTACACAAGCAGCTCAACTGATTACTGGCGGAGACTATGCTGGCGCTATGGGGGTATTCGAGGATTACATCAAGTCTAACCCTGACGACCCAGCCGGTTACCACGGTTGGGCGGAAGCTGCTTTGTTTGATATCCAAGAAAATGGGAACCTCGATGACAAGGGGAATGATAGGATTAACGAGGGTCAAATCAATGCATATTTCCGTAGAGCGGCTAGTATGGCTCCGGATAATGCAGATTACAATGCTGCATATGCCAACGCTTTGGTAGAATTCGACCGAATTCCAATGGCTGTCAGACAACTTCACAAGCTAGTAGAAATCGGAAAGGAATCTGACGAAACTGATGTCTCTTTCCATCTCTATGAGGCCGCAAGAGGGTTAATCGAGGCAATAGATCTCAAAACTAACTTCGATAGAAGTGCACCAATTGCCAGACAGTATATTTCTGAGGCAGTGACCTTTGCACTGTTAGGCCTAGGATTCTCCTCTGCTGAAGAGGCAATTGAATACCTTGGACTAGAAGAGTGAAGAGGGTTCAGCGTGTATAGCGGCCTTATGATGGTCGCCTTTGGCTATCACGGTGCCAAGTTTCACGGTTCACAAATCCAACCGGATGTTCGAACGGTTCAAGGTGAAATTAAGGAAGCTATTGAGAAATTAGGGTGGTGGAGTGAGTCCTGTCTTGAGATGTCTAGTAGGACTGATTCAGGAGTTAGTGTAAGGATGAATTTGGCAACAATTTTGCTTCCAGAGAAAATTGCTAAAATTATCGACGAGGTATCATTTGTTTCCGCATTAAATGATCACCTACCAGAAGATTTAGTGGTATGGAGAGCTTGTAGAGTACCCGAGGGTACAAGGTCAAGAATTGCTGAAAAAAGGCTTTATGTCTATCGTTGTAATATGATTCTCGGTTGGCCTAAAGAGCTAGAATTTGATGACTTAAAGAGTGCCTGTAATCTCTTTGTTGGCCAACATGATTTCACTAATTTCTGTAGACTTGATTCCAATAGGAGCCCTATTCGAATTATTGAATCTTGCAAACCGTTGCAGGATAATGTCGGTCGTGTGGTGGGATTCACGGTAGTTGCAGATTCATTCCTTTGGAATCAAATCCGTCGAATGGCTTCAGCGCTTCATAAATTTGCAAAGAAGGATATTCAGTTGGATGATATTGCACTGGCTTTAGACAATCCCGATGAACCATTCGACTTGGGGTTAGCACCTGCCGACGGCCTCATTTTGTGGTCTCTTGGACATCCCGAATTTTCTCATAAGTTTGAGAATCTAAAACTCATTGAGGGAATAAGTATGCCACCAGAGGGAAAAAGAGCTCACAGGCAATGGTTGAACTTAGCAAGAATGGAAAATAGTTCAATCTTGGAGAGAGAGTGGCTGAGGCTCATCAGAGACGTAAAGTAACCATTTCGTCATCAGAGCAAGGTAACCTTTCGCGCAGGAAAGCACTCGAAATCACCTCTGCTGTTTTTGTATGTCGAGTTAAATCCGGGATAAGAATCGCACATTCTATCCAATTTCTCCCATCAGATGAAATACTTGCAGGGAACGCAGTGGCACCACCAAAAGACGTACCATCCCGCTCAAATCCAGCGATTCTAATTGATTCAATATTTCCTGAAGTTTCACCTTCTTCTAATCCAGCTAGGATTCTCAATTCTCTGTAGTCGCTGATATTTTCGTCTAAAATATCTACATTTAGAGTTCCAGGCCAAGCACCAGATCCTAATACTGTCTTGAACTGCTCTTGATAGTGATTCTGAGCCATGAAAACATGAGCACGCCCAAGTCCACTGGTGACTGTCCCAGACAGTTGCATAACCAGGCGTCGAGCCCATTACAAATAAGCATCAGTATTGAACTTACAACTCAATCCTCCAGCCTCTCCGACCGATACTGTGGCCAGCGTGTTCAATCAGATGAGATTGAGGACTATCTGGATTATTGAGTGGATTCGTATGGTTTAGATGAATCAGTATTATTTCAGGACCTCCCAATCCCCTATCCTGAACTCTTGCAAGTGTGTCTTCAACGGTGGGGTGTGGCACTTCTGTCATGTCACGACCGGATAATTCATCTCCATTCCAAAAGGTTGCATCTAGGAGAACATGGGTGGCTCCTAGAGCCTGAAACCAGTCATTTGGATTTGAATATCCAACGGATTCCAATGTTTGTTCCCAATCATCATGATCAGGAAGAAACAAAACTCGTTTCTTTTCTCCAGATATTAGAATCGCATGAGTGTCTGAAGAATCATCTCTGTGCGGAACTGGTATGAAATCAAACCTAACTCCTCCTTGTTCTAACTTGGGTTTACCCTTTGAAGTATAATCGCCTCTTACAAATGGACGCATCAGGTTTCTTCTTTCAAGAATTGAAATCACTGAGTCACTAGCCACAAGTCTAAGATTTTGGCAACTCATTGCTTCTTTTCCAAATTGACCAATTCCTTCGATATGGCCTAAATGGGCGTGAGTTAGCAATACCGAGTCAGGTCTTACAGGGCTATCTAATCCACAAGCATTTGCCCATATTTTCAATTGTTCTGGTAGAGCCCGAGTTGCTTCAATAAGGTGCATCCCCCCCTCATTATCACTAATTCCCAAAGACACCGGAAATCGAGCTCTTTGAGATTTTTCGAATGCTGCAATACAATTTGAGCATCCGCACCCCGCTTGAGGCACTCCGCCGTCCTGAGCAGTTCCAAGAATTGTCAGAGAGGGCGCTATGTTGTCCATGTACTGGGAGGTTGCCTAGTGCTGAAAGAGTCGTCGATAGAGTTAGTCTGCCGTTCCGATGAAATCATCAAGGTCGTCGACCTGTCAGGTATGTGAGCGGCGACACCTCATGGATGAAGAAGCGCTTCGAGGCGCTAAAAGAGCAGGGCTTGGAATGGAATCCCCCGACACTCCAATCGGCTAATCAGCCAAGAGTTACAATGGATGGGAAATCAACAATCATGCTCTCTGCTAACAACTATCTCAATTTGACAAACCACCCAAAAATAGTACAGGCAATGATTCAAGCTACCGAAAAATATGGAGCAGGAAGCGGTTCTGTTCGCGCTATAGCCGGGACCATGGACATACATTTGGAAGCAGAACAAAAGGTGGCTGAATTCAAGGGTGTTGAAGCATCCTTAATTTACTCCGCTGGGTACACAGCCAATGTCGGATTAATTCCAACACTAGTGCAGGGGAAAGAGGACGTAATAATTAGTGATGAGCTAAATCATGGATCAATTATCGATGGGGTCCGATTAACAAAAGCCCAACGGGCGGTTTACTCCCATAACGACATGGGTGCATTGGAAATAGTCTTGAATGAGAATTCTGATGCCGATAGAAAACTGATTATCACCGATGGCGTTTTCTCAATGGACGGAGATATTGCACGATTGGATGAGATTTCTTCTCTCGCCGAAGAACACGGTGCAATGGTATTCGTTGATGATTGTCATGGAGAGGGAGTTCTAGGGGAAGGGGGAGCTGGTATTGTCGACCACTTCAAATTACAAGGCAAGGTTGATTTTGAGGTTGGTTCGTTTTCCAAAGCCCTTGGAGTTCAGGGAGGAATCGTTGCAGGTTCTGAGGATGTTCGGACACATGCACTAAATCATTCTCGTTCTTGGTTACTATCAGGTAGTCAGCCTCCGGGTGTTGCAGCGGCCCAAAAGGCGGCAGTTGAGGTTTTGATGTCAGAACCAGAACACCATGCAAGACTTTGGCAGAATACAAATTATTTCAGAGAAGAATTACAATCATTAGGGTTTGATACTGGACTATCTGAGACACCGATTATTCCAGTGATGTGCGGGGAATCTGCAAACGCCAAATCACTTTCTCAATCTTTAGCAGAAGAAGGCGTAATGGCTGGTGCAATCACATTTCCGATGGTCGCTAGAGATAAAGCCAGAGTTAGAACTCAAATGTCCGCTGGTTTAACCCGAGATGACTTAGATCAGGTTCTCAGAATCTTTGAACAAGTGGGAAAAAATCTTGGTTTAATTTGAGGTGTTCATATGGTTGAAACGTCTAGTCTTTCGCAAAATGAAATCGATTCTATGATGAAAAGAATACATTCTGTACCGATTATTGAGACGTTACAAATGGAAATACTTCGTCTTGATGAGGGGGAATGTGAAGGCCATGTTCCCCGTGCCAAGAAGTGGGATGGAATTTTCGAGACATTTCACGGTGGTTTACTCGCAACAATTGCTGATACCGTAACTTGTTGGGCTATTCTAACCAAGATTGGTTCCGAAGCAAAAGTCGCCACGACAGACTTTAACATTAGATTCCTAAGACCTTGCAATACAGATGTACGATGTGTTGCAAGGGTAATTAAGGCTGGAAGAACGATGAGTCTATCAGAAGCGGAACTATATGATTCTGACAATAATCTTGTAGCAGTGGCTCAAGTAAATTACATCAAACTTAAATGATTTTACTTGTAGATTTATGCCTTTGAGACAACCTCGTCTAGATCTTCATCATCTAATTCGTCAGGGTCGGAGGAAATATCCGGAGCAATTGTTCTCTTCATTCCATCAAACGGATCTAGATTACGATCTATTCGATCAAGCATCCTCCATCTAGGGGCATAGGAAAGATGGATGTAAAGGGGACCAGGTAAAATTGCTAAGAACCATCCGAGATTACCGGCAAAATCAGGCGCCTCTCCAATCATTGCCCAAGTTAATAGAAGCAGACCAATGAAAGGTATTGGGAAAAGATAACGTCGACGATTTTCAAGTCTTACAGGTGGGCGCTTGAACAAACTAGAAATCAGTAACGAAAAACCCCCTAGACTAGCAGTCATTGCGCAAAAGATTAGGCTAATTGTCCCCCAATCAACCGCTATGCTCTCCAAACTAGTCGAATCTTGATACCCTGCATAAGCAAAAGGGACAATTAGAGTAAGGCTAGCAAGTATCCCGTAAAGGGTTCCAACGAAAATAGGGTGACAGATAGTCAATGGATATCTTAGAAATAACTGACTAAGAGACCCCCCTTCGAGCATAAATCTGTGATTCTCATCAAGATCATCCAGAGCCTCACGCCAACCAGCCATAGTTCGCCGGCTAGAATACGATTCTAATTACGTTCCTGTAGGAAAATAACTAAATTTAGTAAATATTTTTCATTCTTCCAAATCGATACGCACAGAAGTGGTTTCTAGATTCCATTTGGGCCTATTTTCCGAGGCGTCTCGAATGAATGGAATCAGCGACACATGTAATGCAGCAACATCAACACCCCAAATACCGTGTTCTATCCCTGACAATCGAGTAAGTAATTTAGAAGCCATATTTACGACACCTCGAATTTTTTTCCTTTCATAATTATATAATAAAGCGGCAATTTGAATTATTCCTTGCACTGCATCGGTTTCGACTTTTTTGTTAAGCGGCTTGAGTGATTTCCAAAGGTCTTCCCAGGATTCATGTGCGTACCAAAATTCACCCTCGTCAAATAGATTACACCCTTCAATAAACAGTTTTTTTTGAGTTTCATCCAGTTCATTCCAAGCCATCAATTGTGAATCATGAGGTGTTGGTTTGTCCCCATTCATAGCCTCTAACCTCTTACTCCCAAGGACGCAGAGATTATGACGGGTTCCCTGCCGAGGGTTATTGATAGGAGGGTGATGGGGTGACTGATGACGACTCTTTGTTTACGATTACAGAGGCACATCTAGACAGTGGTATGCGAGGAATTCCAGTAGGAACCTGCAAGACCTCGTTTGTTGATCCAATAGAAGGAGTTCACTACGTGGGTTATCCGGTAGAAGACCTCGCAGATTTCGAAGAAGAGGATATAGTCTACCTATTATTGAACAAGAGATTGCCGACTGAGGAAGAATCCGAAGCCTTCCGAACAGAACTTGCACACAGAGCAATGGAAATGCCTACTGGTGCATTGCGTGTTTTAGAATCTTTAACGCCCGGTAGTGGACATCCAATGGACTGGCTTTCGATGGGTATAATGGCACTTGGCGCTTCAGATACTACAGGCGATGTAAGAACTGATGCCATGAATCTGATTGCCCGTACTCCTGAATTAATGGCTAGAATATTTCTCCTTAGAGGAGGAAATCCATTCCAACTGAAACCAAGTAAGCCCGAGTTGGGATTGGTAGAAAATTTTGTTCATATGCTTGGTGTCACCGGCGAAGAGGCTGAGCTTATGAATAGAGTTTTGAGATACTTTTTCATTCTTCATCTGGATCATGGTGGAGGTAATTTATCGACTTTTACAGGTAAGGCTGTTGCTAGTGGTCGTGCGTCCGTTTACGCCTCTATCGCCTCTGCTATGTCTGCACTTTCAGGACCTCTTCACGGCCGTGCCAATCAGGCTTGTTTGGAATTCGTCCAAAGGATTGGTACAGACGATCCAACTAAAATTGAACAGTTCGTTCGCGCTGAATTAGCTGCAAAACGTCCAATATTTGGATTTGGTCACGGAGTTCTCAGGGCTGAGGACCCAAGGGCTAGATTACTAATTTCCCTAGGAGCAGAGGTGTGCCCCGACGACGAAAACTACCGCATAGTAAAAACACTCAGAGAAGTTGTACCACCGATTCTAAAAGAGCACCCCAAGATCAAGAATCCATATCCCAATGTCGATTTAGGTAGTGGCTCACTTTTACATGCAATAGGTTTCAGGAAGCCAGAATATTACACTACTTTCTTTGGGTGGGCCAGAGTTGCAGGAATTTGCGCTCAAATAATGGATGAGAGGAACGCCAGGGACGGTCGAGGGACTCCGATTTATCGCCCGAAGTATATCCCTAGAAATCAGCCTCATAGAAGGCTAGAATGAACAAACTGTTCAATGATCTTCACCAGAACCCCGGTGTCCGATGATCCTTGGACAACCCCAAGGTTTCCCTTCTTCCAAATCTCTAGTCCATGACTCAGGGTTATTAGGCCACTTCCATTTCTTAGCATCAGAAAATATCAATTTCTTCCGATTGTTATTTGGCATCTCATGCCACATTGGTAGGGAACTTGCTGCTTCCTGAATTAGATCGGGCCTTTCCTCCTCATCAGAAGAATTGAGTTTTTTTTCCCATTCATCATCTAAGGGCTGACTAGCGGGGCGCGGCCATCGGATTTTGCCGTTAGGTAAACTGTGTATTGTTGGATCGACAAAATCAGAAATTAGTGTAATTC
>CACELO010000026.1 GCA_902560445.1 uncultured Candidatus Poseidoniales archaeon | reverse complement strand
TATTTTCTCGAATCATTACCATGTCAACTAGGTCTGGTTGCCAAACTTGCTGATGAACTCCGTGTACCTTATGCTGAACACCTGGATAGAGCTTGATTGGGCGAACATTTGCATACAGATTCAGGCCACTTCTTAGGCCAAGGATAACTTGGCCTCCCGCCATATCGCCGCTTGGAAGTCTCGCGTCTGGCCAACCTATTGCACCGAGTAAAATTGCGTCCGAATTGTCTCGACAGTGTTCGAAGGAGCCTTCCGGCCACTCTTCACCGGTTTCTAGATAATATTGACCACCACAGGGAATTTCAGTGATTTCAAAGGAAACCGAGCTGTTTTGCTGAAATACCTCAATTACCCTAAGTGCTTCTGCAATGACTTCCGGCCCAGTTCCATCACCGGCCAATACGGTTAGGCGGTAGTCAGTCATCTAATCTCGGCACTTGCTCATCATTCATCAATACAACCCATCTATTCCTTCTGCGAAATTATCGAATCTTCGAGGCCTTTCAAGGCGATATTTGATAGACGGTCACCGCAAACATAGGAGGTATGGACCACAGCGGAGAGGAGGGTAATGAATCTCCTCGCATTGATGTGAATACATTACCAGATTCCTTAGTTCGACTTTGGGATACAATGTTGAGAATCGACCCAACTTGGGATTTGTCGGGCTGGCTCGAGGAACGCGCTGACGAAGAATTGGAGTTAGTTGAGGCTCATCTAGGGCGGGAGCGATTGAGGCTCGAGCAGCGACTTCATCGAATCGAGACCTTGGTAAAGAAATTGAAGAGGCAACGACAAGTTGCTAGACCAGATTTATTGAGCGATCCTCATCAGAAAAATCTCTTCGATGTATTCGAGAAAATGGCTACCTCAAAAGAATCTGATGATGACACTCTAGAGAATGATGAACCGGTAGTGTCTGGTGGAATTATGGGTGTTGAGGATGACCCCTTATTAGCGATAGTAGCGGAACATATCCTTGGAACAATCGAGGTCGCTTCTTTGGAAGATGCTAGTCCTGTACATTTCGACGATATTATTGACGGATTACAGCCAATGGGTATTTCCGTGGATGAAGTCGATGAAGCCATCGCTCATTTGCTTCAACACCGCCAAATTATTGAAATTGAGCAGGATTTTTTCAGTTTGAACGCCTGAAAAACCGTCTCGAGTGAGGTTGAGAGCAACCGTTCCATTCAAAGTAGAGACCCATGTGGGGAGGCGCGTCGGTGCCATGGTTAGCGACGCTTCGGGATGGTATGCGCGACTGGATAGGTCGTGTGAGAATAGAATTGAACAGCTCGACTGTTGGCTAGATGCTTGGGAAGATTCAATTCGGCATAATATTCCAATCGCCGCAACAATGCCTAACGATTGGCCGACTCTGCCTGCAGGGCTTCTCTCTAATCCGGGTGCTGTACTTGACCATATGTTGGCTCGATACGATGCCGAAATTGATGGTCGTTCTCCGCGCGGAGCATACGCTACACCTGCACGATTTGCCGATGCGATGTTGGCGGATGAATTAGGCGAGCGCCGCGCTGATGCCGAAAATCCGAAACCTACTGGAATCTCACTCGCGGCTTTACCTCCTGGATTCCATGCTTTCGCTGCGAAAATGAATGAAGCAAATTCGAAAGATGTTCAAAACGATATTGATGAATCTGTTGCATCAGGTAGGAAGACTGCCTCTGGAATACCGCTACCATTTGCAGACCCTGCAGTCGGTGCGGGGTTGTTTCCCGAGCGTGTCCTGAGGGTTCACTCCGAACGAATCGATGGTATGGCAGCAGCAACCAAGAAGGAGGATACGATTCGTCTACTATCGAAAATGCAACTTTTGGATGTTTCAGATATAGCTGTTCGCTGTACTCGCAGGAGGTTGCTCTTGGTACTTGCAAAGTCCGACCTCATCGAATTGGACGGAGACGGTGATGAATCTAGAATCGGTAGAAAACAAGCCGAAAAACTGCTAGAAATCAGCGTGCAAGAGGGTGATGCGCTGCGAGGAGCTTGGCCGTGGGACGAGAGCCCTCGACTACTAATCTGCAATCCTCCATGGCTACGAATCAAAGACCGTTTCCGAGGCCATCCTGAAGGAAGTCATCTGCGTAAGGAACTCTCTCGGGAGTTGCGTAGTATTACAGAACCGGATGGTCGCCTAAGATTCAGTACACTTCTTGGCAATGTTAACTTGTATCGATTGTTTCTAGAACGCTCTCTACAACTTGTTGAAGAAAGCGGTCGTGTTCGAATGATTGTTCCAGACTCATTATTGCGCGAAAAGAGCAGTATCCCACTTCGCCGATTAATGGTCGAGAGAAATGATTGGGATACCGCTTGGTCATTCCCTGAGAGCCAGCGGGTTTTTCCCGGTGTATCACAAGGTGTTTTGGTCATTGGGATTTCAGTTGGCGGCGAGACCACAAAACTAACCAGTTGGGGACCGCTTGAGTCGACTGACGTTCTCTCATCTGCGGGACTTGACCCTAAGTCACCAAAATTGGAACTTGAACGCTCGATATGGGCTAATTGGACTGATACAAACTGGGCCGTCCCAAGAATGCCTCGTAGAGAACACGAAAGACGTAAGGTGTTAACCGCGATATCGCAATTAGCAGAGTTGCCTCGGTTATCTGAAGACCACAACTGGCTGAATCCAAGTGGGGATCCAATTCGTGTCCGTGTTGGAGAAATTGACCAAACCACTTGGTCGGAAGATATCCGAGATTGGAAGCCAAGATCGCGTGGAACGCCATTCATTCGAGGTATTCATTTCAACCTAGAGAATGGTAATGTATCGATTAATCATCCCGGTTACACGTCATCCATACCCAAAGAAGCGTTAGAGCGCTCTCAGGCAATGTGGAAAGGGCCTATCGATGCAAGAGGAATTAGTCGTATCGCCTGTCAGGCAATTGTCAATGCACAGCAAGATAGAAGGCTCCGCTGGGTCGTTGTTCCACCTGACTGTGTTCTTGGTAACTCCGTAAACTTCCTTGAATTACCGGAGGCTGTACAAGATAGTCTGGCAGAAGAGTATGGGACTCTGGAGCAAGGTTTGATGTGGTTAGCTGAACATCTGAATTCCGATACTCTAGATCTATGGTCAAGAGCTTGGGCGGCCAATAACAATGTCAACAATTACGAAATTGAGAATCTACCGTTCCCACCGCCAGTTAGTATGACCAAAATTGAAGCTCTTTAGAAGCGTGATTGGTTTTTCTTTTGTTGTCTGATTTTCGATTTATGGCACTTTAGCGGAAATGCTCCGGCTTGAGTCCGGAAATGGTTTTCCGTTTGCCGGAGTGAATGAAGCGTGTTGACCAAATTGATTATTACGGCTGCATTACGTACGCATGGCGTACCGTTGCGCTAAGCACTAGAGTCACAGGTGATAATATGGGAATTCATCCTAAAATCGGCATAACCGGACTTCCGCGTTCTGGTAAGTCAGCTGTTTTGGAGAAAGTTGTCAGTATGCTCATTGAAGAGCGTAAACAGGAGAAGAGAGCCCGTAATGAAGATCCTAATGCAAAGCCTATTGTTGGCGGGATGAAAACTCAATACATAATGGAAGATGGTCAACGTGTTGGATTCGAATGTGTGGATCTAGTAACGGGGGATTCAGCAATCATGGCACATCGTGAAATTGACTCTAGGACAAGAATCCTAGGTTATGGGATAAATCCGGAAGCACTCGATGAAATCGGTGTTGCCGCTATTCAACGGACAATGGAAGAATGTGAAATACTGGTCATCGATGAAATAGGGAAGTTCTCCGTCGAAAGCGAAGAGTTCGTCGAAGTTGTTAGGAAAGCGTTGGACGAAGATATGCCGACGATTCTGACCCTTCACAAGAAAAGTCGTCACCCGCTTCTGCAAGATATTCGAAGGCGAGACGATTCACGTATATTGGAAGTGACTCCGGTTAATCGAGCTCTGCTTCCGTACAAGATTCATAAATTGGTTAGAGAAACCTACTGATTGAGCGAGGCATTCATCCCCTTTGGGCCGCTCAGAGTATCAGATGGATTCCCCCGCGGCCCGACTTCGACGGGTGCTAATTGGTATCGCAATACCTGTAGCATTCCTTACAGCCCTAGCACTCTCTGAGGGACGGATCGAATTAATTGGGTGTGAAGGTGATGCTTGTCATAGCGCTAGTGAAATCGCCTTGATATTACCAGGAATCGTGCTACTGTGCTTGATTGGTCTCGGAATTTTACGACTTTCAGCAAACAAAGATTACGGCGACGGGGCACTAGATCGTTGGTTTAGTAGAGAGTCGGAATCGATAATGCGGGATAGGCTAGAAGAAGAGAGATTCGAGGCCAGTGATGAAGGTCTTGGTTCTCGTTGGGCCGAACTTGAGAAAAAGAATCTTGAAGAGCAATACGCAGAGGAAGAATGAGAATTTTTTCATTCACTAAGTCTGGTTTCCGAATCGAAACCTTGACCCTTCGCCCCAGTCTCGCGGGCTCGATAACATGAGTGAAGTACCCGCTGAATTGAGATACACGCCGGAGCATGAATGGATTCGAGTAGAAGGAGACCAGGCGATAATCGGAGTAACGGATTTCGCCCAAGATGCGTTGACTGATGTTGTTTGGGTAGAATTACCTGAAGTCGGAATGTCGGTTGGGGCTATGGAATCTTGCGGCAGTGTAGAGTCTGTAAAATCGGTTAGCGAAATCTATGCACCGATTGCAGGAGATATAACTGAAGCCAATGAAAGTCTCGAAGATGCCCCTGAACAAATCAATCAGGACCCCTATGGCCAGGGATGGATTTGGAAGATGACAATCAGTGATGCTGGAGATCTTGATAGCCTTCTCGACGCAGCGGCGTATAGCGACCTGATTGGTGAGTGAATATCGTGGTTGCAGCCCTCCACATCTATGTGGATGGCTCTTGTGAAGAGAATCGTAATGTTACTGCCGATACACCCGCCGGCTGGGGGTTCTGTGTCGTAGAAGGCGATACAGGTCTCGGGAGAGGTCGAGGTGAAATCGTAACGGAGGGGTCCGGTCAAGTGATTACTGACGAGGGTTCAGATGCTTTCATTGGTGCAGAAATCGGCTCAAACAATACTGCAGAACTGAGCGCTATTGCGGGGGCATTAGTCTGGTTATTACAGCAAGGCGACAGGAGTTCGGTGGTCATTCGCGCCGATTCACAATATGCTCTCAATATTGCAAATGGTCAATGGAGGGCGAAGAAAAATCGTGATTTGGCTTCACACGTGCGGTCACTATGGGATGAAGTCTCGATTTTTCGGGAATTGTCTGGCGAACATGTTAGGGCACATCGTGGACACCGTTGGAATGAACGTGCCGATCATTTAGCATTCAGGGCTATGAGTGGGAAAGAACCGTTACCCTTGCAATTTTGGAAGCCGGGTCAAAGATAGTCGGCTCATTCATCGGCAATTGAGTCTGCCAATGGCCCTAAAGCTAGTATCGAATAGATACCCGATAACGAAATCAAGAGACCGATTAATAGCAATACCAAACCGGTTGGATTTGGTAGATATTCTTGCAGTGGATTACCTGCGGTCCAAGAAAGAATGATTGTGAATATCCCTGCGGCGAGAACCTGTTTTGATGACTGTTCAGGATTATTCCAATTATCTAACCAAGGAATCAAGCCCTTTCGCTTGAAGGTGAATCGGTACCAAGCAACGTACCAAAAGCCAAGTCCGGCCATCCCAATTATTCCCAATGTGAAGGATTCTGAATTCCATGGGCCAGAAAAAGAAATACCCAAAATCATGGTGTTGAGCAGTAAGAACGAGCCGATTATTGCCGGAGCAGTTCCATTAGCACTCGTGTCGTTTCCCACGCTAGTGCCAAAGGGCATCAGGGCTTCAAATCGACTAAACAGAAAGGTCATTCACGAATCCCCATTGGCCAACCCATGAAGGAGGGTCTGATTTGGGAGAATTCAGTAGATAAAGCCCATCTAGACTTGAGATTTGATGTTCTTAGGGAAGGTTTACCGAGAGGGACTGAGCACTATCCCGGAATCGATGAAGATCCTAGAACAACCTTCTTGTGTGCTTATGAAAATGGGGAGCTAATTGGGTGCTCAACTCTTCAGGTAGATAGAAGAGAGGATTGCAAATTCCGAATTAGGGGAATGGCGGTTAGACCTAAGCACCGTAACAAAGGGGTTGGAACTAAGATAGTCAAAGGGTTGCAAGACTTCGCCAAAAGTCAGGGTTCTGGCATATGGTGTAATGCCAGAATCAAAGCTGTTCCAATGTACGAAAGGTGTGGATTCGTAATTATCTCGGATTTGTTCGAAATCGAAGGAATCGGGCTCCATCATGATATGCAATGGACACTTTCTAATTGACTTACATCATAATGTTAGCAGTGAAAACCAGTCCGACTATCAATGTGACAGTGATGACGAAGACGTTGAACGTGTTGGGTGTCATCTCCTCGATACCAGCTCCGAATCCGGTCATTCCGTCTTCAACTCCTTCATCCCTCATTCTATAATATGCATACAAAACTAATAGCATCGCAACTGGCCCTGTAACACTATCAATTACAGATTGATCGGAAACCGGTCTTGTTATCTCCCCAACATTGTCAACTAATGCCATGTAAGTCGATATGGTAGCAGTGATTAGGAAGAAGATTCCTGGATGTAATATCGACCACTTTCCTTTGGGTCCGTCCAATACAACCATTGCGGTCCAGAGTGTATAGACTAAGAATAGCGAACCACTTACAGCTACCGTCACCTCAGATGGAGCTCCCAGACCTGCATCGAGCATTTCCTGACTTGCCTCTCCTAAATCGAAGGCAGCTATTCTATCCCCGGGCATGACGATGGACATGAAGCTGTACCAAACCCCCATTATAACCACGATTAGCATAGCCACAAGTGACGGTTTGTCCTCTATGTTCAAACCCATCCTAAATTCAGATAGCCCATCGTCTACCTCATCTTCGGCCTTGAGTAGGTAGTAGGCCGCTATGTATACCACAGTAGTTATCGGAGCAACATATTTTGGTGTCTCGGAAGAGTCCAAGTCTCCCCAATAGGCCCACATTGTAACAGACATTACAACGAAACCCAAAATTACTGGTATCATGATCTTCCACATTCCCTTTGCCCCCTCATTAAGTATTAGCATTGTGGACATGAATACACCAAACATCAGTACTCCATTGAAGGCGGTCTCAGGCCCCCCATTTCCATATGAGGTCATTCCAGTAGAGGTATCATTGGAAAATCCGAGAGTGAAGCAACCTTCCCCTCCCGTAACATAACAATCGGCAAATAGCATGAAGTTCAACGAGTAAACTATCGCTACAAGCGCACTGATAACAAGACAAATTTTCGCAGGCGTGGATTTGATTCTATCAAACATTGCTCCCAAGAGCAAAAGTAGGCACTTAATACTCTCTCAAGTATGAAGTCTATATTTTAACTCGTCAGAGTTCCATTTTGGTAATCCATAAAAGCCTGATGAATTTCCTCTTTCGTGTTCATCACAAATGGCCCATATCGCTCAATTGGTTCATTTAATTCTGGGCCTGCCAAAATCAGGAATTCCGCGCCCTCTTGAGATTCAATCAAAATTTCTTCACCCTCAGAAAGTAGAGCCAGTTCACCGTCTTGGATTACTTGTTTTGCACCTATTCCAAATGCGATTGGATTCTTTTTGACTGTGATCTCATTTTCCAAATTTATCTCTCCAGTAAATACGTAAATCATCCCATTCAAGTCTGCTTGTAACTGTTGTACTAAACGCGATTCAGACTCCATTTTAACATGAATAAGTGTAATTGGAATCTTAGTATCTATCGAGGATGTGGTACCCATGCATTCACCCGCTATCACACGTGCCCAGACGCCATCTTGCTCTACAATAGGAGATTCTGTAGACGGTACCTCTTGGTATCGCGGCTCCATCATTTTGTGAGATGATGGGAGATTTACCCAAATCTGAAACCCATGGGTCCTACCCCCGGTTTTGAGGAACTCCCGATGTGGTTCTTCGCAGTGGATAATACCACGTCCAGCAGTCATCCATTGAACATCACCGGGGTTCAGTTCACCACTATTCCCAGCACTATCCTCATGCCTCATCCTTCCATCCAAAAGATAGGTGACTGTTTCGAATCCACGATGGGGGTGCCATGGTGCGCCTAATGCTTCTCCAGGCCCATAATCCACAGGCCCCATTTCGTCAATCAGCAGAAATGGGCTGAGTACTCTTCCCATTCTGTAGGGTCTGCGTACCTTGAATCCGCCTCCCTCCCGGACAATATGAGTTGGAACAATTTCGGCCACACTACGAGTGGTGCGCATATTCCATACTCCTGAGACTTCACGCTTAATTGCTAGTTTTTCAAGATTTGAGAATCTCCTATACCATCATTAGCCGCCAAATTAACAGATGTTCATGGAAAATATACTTGCCATGCAAATTGTGGGAGCCGTCTTGGTCATCTTAGC
>CACELO010000025.1 GCA_902560445.1 uncultured Candidatus Poseidoniales archaeon | reverse complement strand
AATTCGTTTAGAATCGGTTAACATCGTTGAGGTTTCAATAATTGCACTAGTAATCGGAATGGCAGAATCTGCATTCACGTTATTCCTTCTCGGAAGACCTAGAACGGTTGGATTGAGAGCTAGTGCACCGTATGGTTGGACACTAGGCCTTGGTTTTGGTGCAATGCGTTCGGCCCATCTCAATGTCAGATTATTTGATCCCGAAGTATGGGTTGGGACGACAGGATTTGAGCCTTTTAACATCGCTTTAGCATGTATATTGACTTTGACCACCTGTATTGGGCACGCTTCTGTAGCAAGTTGGCAAGGGTCGAAGATTATTCAATACGAGAGAGCTCGTACATTCTTCACCAGTTCAATTGTCAGAACAGTTCTAATCGTCACAACGGTTCTGACGATATTTGAGCCATTTGTGATATTCTTGATACTTCCAACGGTTGCTTGGTCATGGGTCCCAGCACACTCAACTTGGCTTCCATCTGGTATGACTCCAGGGGCCGCTCAGGCCTATCGAAGAACCATACGAAGTTCGGATAGACACCAGCGTGCGGCGGCTGACAGAATCCGCGGGGAGAAGGTTATTGAGGAAGATTGAGAAAATCTTCCGAAACTAGCCATGCAGTGCCTTGATGTTTGATAAATGACAAATCGATAAGTCAGAATTATAGGAGCCCTGCTAAGGGATGGATGCAGAATGCGCGTCATTATCGCTGGAGCCGGGGAAGTCGGTAGGGGTGTAGCAGCCGCTCTCAGAGAAGAAAGACGCCAGGTTGCATTGATTGATCCAGACCCCGAAGCAATCAACGAATCCCAGTCTCTGGATTGCTTATTGGTAACTGGGGATGCACTTTCACGAGATTCATTATTACGAGCAGGAATTAATGATGCAGAGATTATGGTGCTATGTACAAATAATGACGAAGTAAACCTACTTGGCTGTGCTTTTGCAAAGAGAGTATACAGTGAGCAGGTAGGAGATAGGGCAACAAGAGGATTGACCACAATCGCAAAAATTCGAGACCCTAATTTACTTGACAAGAATAGAGGAGCAGGCCCTCTTGAAAGATGGACTCGCGCAGACCATATCGTTTGTGCTTCAGATGATATCGTCAAACAATTGGCAGCAGGGCTTCTTGCACCTTCAGTAGAGGAGATCCTCCCACTTGGCGATAATGCTTGGATTGCTGTAGCCGAGGTTATGCCCAATTCGGCATTAATCGGTAAAACCACCGGAGAGGTATCAGATTGGATCGTCAATATCCCATCTGTGTATGCAATACGCTCCGCAGATTCGAAAGGCGCACTAGTCAATGGTAGCGAGGTAATTCAGGAAGGAGACATGCTCTGTTTTGTGGCTCGTTCGACTGAGGAATTCATGACGATTACAACCGGTGCAGGTCTACAAGACCCAGAATGGCCTGAAGATCCGAATATTGCAATTTTCGGGGCAACCCAATTCGGAACAACACTTGCTTCCCATTATCTTGGAGAGGGCGCAGAAGTAGTGGTAATTGAGCCAGATTTAGATGCGGCAAACGAATTAGTCGGGTCTAGAATTGGTAATAGTAAGAGATTAGATGTAATTCACGGTGACCCTCAGGACGGAGATTTACTTAGAGAACTCAGTATAGCTACCCATGACGCTGCGATTGCAGCATTGGCTGATGATAATCTCAACATCGCCATCGCAATGCGAGCAAAAGACAAGGGAGTACCTAGAACAGGCCTTATTCTCAAAGATAGAGCCCTTGTTGAGGCAGTACAAAGGATTGGTTTGACTAGACCTGTTAGTCGAAGGCACGTGACTGTAATTTCAATTATGAAATCGATTCACATGAATGTCCCCGGGACTTATCAGGTAATCCCATCCTTGCCCGGAATCATCTCTATCTCAGCATCCCTTAGTGCAAAGGCTGAGATAGTTGGTAGAACTATCTCTGATGCAGAATCAAAGTTAGGTTGTAGAATAGTCATGGTTGAACACGAGGACGAGGACGGAGTAATTCACATTCAAAACCCGTCAGAGGTTGATTCTCTCCAAGTTGGCGACAAGGTGTTGTTATTCCTTCGACTTGATGATCTCAAGAGATTGGAGAAAGCTCTGGGGAGTTGAGCCATGCGCTGGGATGTCATCGGCCTCGTAATAGGCTGGACGCTAAGGATTTTCGCTTTACCTCTGGCTGTAGTCGGAGCATATTCAGTTTATGCTGATGGCTGGGAATTTGCTCTTCAAACCTATGCAATTGCCCTAGTAATCGCTATCGTAGCAAGTCAGTGGTTGTTTTCCAAGGCTTCGAGTTATGAAGTTGGTAGTCGGGTAAGGGACAGGGAAGCCTTCGCTGCGGTAGCACTTGGTTGGCCACCAGTCGTATTGTTGGGTGCTATTCCTTTCTGGCTTGGTGGTATGTTCTACGGGCCGTTTGAATTCATGGCAAATGAAGCGACCTTTTTCGAAATGTTGGGTGGAGCTTTGCATGCATGGTTTGAATCAATGTCGGGTTTCACTACTACGGGAGCCTCTGTGATTGATCAATCTACTAGTCCTGTTTGTTCAGGAGTATTTGATGGAGATTGTGTCGGTAGCCAAAAGCGCAGTTTACTACTCTGGCGATCATTATCTCAATGGATAGGTGGAATGGGTGTAATTATGCTCGGTCTACTCATTTTCTCAAAGGCTCTAGGAGGTGGTATGGCTCTTGCTAGGGCTGAATTAACAGGCCCCACAGTATCTAATCTTAGCACCACTCTAGAGGGCACTGCTAGAAAATTATGGGCAATTTACATCTGTCTTACAATCATCCAGGGTCTTGTTCTTTACCAGTTTACTGAGATGGGTTCCTTCGATGCACTGAATTATGCATTAACCACAATGCCATCTGGTGGATTTGCTACCAGTGACATGGGAATTATGGTATTTGATGATACATTAATTGAATCGATAATTATGGTATTCATGCTATTGACCTGTATCAATTTCAGTCTTCTTTTCTTCGGAATATCGGGAAGATGGGGAGAGGTTTGGAAGGATGAGGAACTTCGTACTTATCTGTTAATTCTTGTCGTTGCTTGGCTTGCCATGGCCTTCAACCTAAGCAGAGCTACCGACTATTCTCTAGCAGAATCGATTCGACATTCACTGTTCCAAGCAATCTCGATTTCTAGTACAGGATATTCAAGTTCTAATTTCTCTGAGTGGCCAGTATTCAGCCAATTCGTCCTTCTATTATTGATGATAATTGGTGCTAGTGCGGGTTCTACAGGAGGTGGTCTGAAGGTCCTTAGAATACGCATTGCATTCGAGTTAGCAAAGCGCGAGGTTATTCGAATCATTCAGCCAAAGAAGGTAATTGCAATTCGCTTCAATGAAAATGTCGTTGATGAAAGCAGAATTTGGATTATACTAGGAATGGTCAGTTCCTGGATGGTATTGGTCACTGTATCTATGCTTACGATTTCTTTCCTAGAACCTAATTTATCTCTAACAGATGTTTCCTCAGTATCAATTTCCTTGTTAGGTAATACGGGCCCAGGTCTGGGTTCTTTCGGACCGGCAGATTCTGCTTCCACTTGGGCCAATCTTAGTCCATTGTCCATGTTCGCTTCTACAATTCTAATGTGGCTCGGACGTCTTGAACTTCTTACTGTTCTAGTTCTTCTTCACCCACGTACATGGGCTGGTTCTAACTAAGATTGGATGTGCTTTGCAATGATTAACATACAGGATGTTGAGGATGCTCAAGAAAGGTGGAGCCAAGGTATTGTAGAGATATCTTCAGCATATGCCGAAGGCGGTGACTTTGTAAAAAGAGCCGAATTACACATTGATTCACTTTATGATTACAAAGATGGTAGTGTCCTATTCAAGCCCACTTTTGCCAGAGAGGTACAGTTTCGCTCGACATTCGAATCAGCCCTATCTTACTTTGTGGGTGAAAACGGTATATGCTCTGAAGACACCGGTTTCGCAATCAAAGGTTGGACTAAAGTAAGATTTCAAAATGAGAATGTGATTATCCGGGATTCAACTGCCCTAGCGATGGGCAATTATTTCTTCACTACTGCTGAAGGCGATGAAGTAAAGGTTGAGTATTCATTTGGATATACAAAAGACAGTGAAGGTAATTTACGGATTTGTCTTCATCATTCTTCTGTGCCTAGTTCATGATGAATCAATGGGTAGGGGGCACGATACCAATCTCCAGTCAATATTTGATGTTTGGATAAAGTAGGTATTATGAATTGATTATTGCCTACAGAGAGTGATGGACTTGATTCAACACGTCGGCGATTCGGGCGAAAGAATTAGCCCGATTCTACCACATGAAATTAAAAACTACCTAATAGATATCGACGGAACTGTGGGGGAAGATATCCCTAATGAGGAACCTCACAGAATGGTTACCGCTGAAGCATATCCAGATGCGGTCGAGACAATAAATCGCTGGTTTCATGATGGGCATCAAATTTGCTTTTTTACTGCTAGAACTGAAGAGCATCGTGATGTTACCGAAAAATGGCTCTCTGACAAAGGGTTTCGATATCATTCACTATTGATGGGTAAACCGAGAGGGGGAAATTATCATTGGATCGACAATCATGTTGTTAGAGCAACTCGATATTCTTCAAAATTTACAGAAATGGTCAAACGGAACGTAGAAATCGAGGTTTTCGATGACGAAAACTAGGAACTCGTATAATGGCTCTTGGGGTAGAATCCCGAGTTATAGATACGTCACAAAGCAATCGTCGTACTCGGGGGCATAATCTTCCCCACCCTTTAATTCAAAATGAATCTAAGGAAAATTGAGTAGATTCATCACTTTCTTCCTTTGTGGATTCAGTATTGGTCTCTTCGATTTGCTGAGTTGGTTGCGGGATTTCTTCCCATTCGTCGCTTGGTAACGATTCGTCGAATGCCGCTAGAATCTTCTTAGCCTCCCTTCTTGATTTAGGTATTCCATGCAAAGAAAGGTGGTCTTCTCCGCTCAAGCCTAAATGCATAGCCAATGAGAAGTCCTCTGGATCGCCTCCTAGTGTTTCATCATGAACTGCCAAGAGATTGGGCCACAAGTCTTCTCTAACCGCAGCTTTGCTCGCTCCAGACTGTTCTGCTAGAGATGCAACAACCCCAGATGTTCTCCAAGCCTCGCCTCCTCTTCGTAGAAAGTTAGGGTAGGTTAGGAAAGGGTCAGAAGATGGGTCTTCTCTCTTTCCAGATACTGCAGCCTGGGATGAAAGAGACGACCCCCAATACCATGATCGATAGGCTCTGTTAGTGAATTTTGTAGCTAAAGCGCGATCTGCTAAGACCATCGCCTGAGAAATTTCTCCAAGTTCTTTTGTATTGAATACCGATTGATTATTCCAGACAAACCAAGCTAACATCTCATCAGGATCTTTATCCGAATTCATTAGTAATTGATTGGCCTTAAGTCCACTATTCGCAGCATATACCTCCCGAAGTGCCCGAAAGACATCGATTTGGGAATCCCGCTCTGCGACTTCGGCTAACGCCTTCACATCTTCTAGGGCTATGTGTTCTCCACCAATTGCGGCTGCAGCTTGTAAATCTCTAACTAATGCTCGTAAATCTCCTGGGTTATTTTCGATAAGAGCCTCAACTGCACCTGGATCCATCGATAGGCCTTCACCATCAAGCACTCTATTTGCAATCCTTCTCATGTGAACTTTTCCAACTCTCTTGAATTGGATATTTTCTGCTAAGCGCATTACTCGGTCTCTATTCCTACGCCACTGACGTCCAGAACTCCACAATCTCATAGCATCGTTACAAGTTAAAATCACAGGTTGTTCTGTTTTTTTTAGTAAATTTAGGAGTTCTGCTTTACCACCAGAGTCTCCTTTGATAGTGGATATTTCTTCTTCTTCTGGTGAGAGAATTTTATCTATCTTATCCTCCGATACTTGAGCAAATCCACCTGACAAGTGATCTACTTCATCAAGTAAAATCACAGTTTTCTCGCCACTTTCTCCCCCTGTGGAAAAAGCAGAGAGTGAGATGTGCTGACTACCTCTAGTCGCCGCCCTTCGAATGGCCGCAGCATTTCTTTCTTCGGAGGCATTCAATTCTATAATTGACCAGCCACGTTCTTTAGCTACTGCCTTTGCAAGGGTTGTCTTTCCCACTCCTGGAGGGCCAACCAATAGTAATCCACGCTTGTCAGGAATTTTTCCTGAGGCCCATCTATCAAGCCATTGAGCAATCAATCGAAGTTGTGAATCATTTCCTTCCATCTGAGACATACTGGTTGGACGATACTTTTCCGTCCAGTCCTCGATACTCTCGGCTCCGCTCACACACCTATCCTATCTTGGAGCCTCTTGAAGATTGGTGACCCGATTATAGTGGAACTACCAATGTTTCAGAACAATTCCTGAATAGTTCCATTACTCAATCGCGATAGAATTTCATCGGCAAAGACTCGAACTTGTAATTGGTCATCTCGCCTTCTGATTGTTACACTTCCGTCTTCTATAGAGGTATGGTCCACAGTTAATGCCCAGGGTATTCCAATTTCATCAGCACGGGCATATCTCCTTCCAATCGATTTGCTAGAATCCATTTCAGCGTGTGCATGCGGAAGTGAATTAATCGCGGTGGTAATCTCTCTAGCTAACTCAGGCATACCTTCTTTGTCGAATAACGGTAGTACTACACAGTCGACATTAGAAATCCCTTCTGATAGCCGGAGGAATGTGTAAGCCTCTCCTTCTTTTTCGACTTCCTCGTAAGCATGATCGAGCACATGCCAGATGATTCGATCTATGCCAAATGCAGGTTCGATTACATGAGGAGTATACCATTCTCCGCTAACGGCAACGGTCTCAATTCTTCTTTCTACCATACCTTCTTCAATAATCACGATTTTTCCATCTCCAATTTCCAATTCAAAAGGTAGAGAATCAGGTAAATCTGTCAAGGCTTCTAGAGCAGCCACCACCGCACTTGCATCTCCCCGGAAGGTTGGACCGATTACTGCACCATTTGGCGCTAATCTATCTAGAGTCTGCGAACGAGGTTCAGTAAACTGCCTCCATGCTCGAAGTGCTTTAGCATTAGAGTGAGACTCGTGGCTCTCTAGATCGTGACAAGTACGGTTAGCGATTCCAACACATTCAATCCACCCGTGTTCTCCATGTATTTCACAATCCCAACAGTCTTCTGCATAGTGTGCCATTTCTGTACTGGAGTGTTGACGGAATCGAATCTTTTCAGGGTTGATTCCAACCTCGACCAAGAAGTCCCAAGTTCTAGCCAAAAACCAGGCAACAGTTGGGTGACGTACAATTCCAGCAGTTAGAGCCGCCCCAAAACTCATTCTAGTTTCCCCTGCATGAGGCCCATCCAGGTCAGGAACTAGGCTAACTATCTCTGTTCTTCGATTTAGATCCGCAACTGGAGGGTTTTCCGGGTCGATAAAATACTCTAATTCCGCCATGTTAAATTCACGTAGTCTAATCATCCCTTGTCTCGGACTAATCTCATTTCTGTAACCCTTTCCTGTTTGAATTGCACCAAAGGGTAATTTTTGTCGGAAATGACGGTATAATGCTGGATATAACATGAACATACCTTGGGCGGTTTCAGGGCGCATGTATGCAGTTCTGCCCGTACTCATTGCCCCTATAGTGGTAGAGAACATCAAATTCATTGGTTGAGCAGGTGTCCATGCTTTTTCGGAACAAGATGGGCATTCGATTCCCGTATCTAGTAACTTATCTATTTCCTCTGAGTTCAGGGAATCAGCATTAGGGTGGAGGTGCTCTACTAAATGGTCTGCGCGAAAAATTGAGCCACAGGCCTTGCATTCGGTCATTAGATCGTTAAACTCTCCAACATGACCACTTGCTAGGAGAACAGATTCTGGAGTAATTGTTGGTGAATCGATTTCTACAATATCCCCATGACTTAGCCAATGATTTACCCATTTCTGTGTTAATCGCCTTCGAATCGCGGCACCCACTGGTCCGTAGTCGATTAAACCAGAGACTCCACCGTAGATATCGAATGCAGGGAGTACAACTCCACGACGCCTTAGCATCGCGGATAACCTCTCAAGTCTCCCCTCGTCAGGCATATCCAACGGTGAGGTGACCGTTGACATGTCTTTCAAGCCATCTGCATATGACTGACCTACAAGGCTAAATAACCACATATAGAAATATAACCAATGTAGGCGAAATAATGGTTTTTGACCGTATTTATGCTGATTAAGTACAGAGTACTGTATGTTTATCTAAACGAAGTATTCATGTACGGAATTGTTCCCCTGTACGGACATAGTGTGAGGGGAAGTAATGCCGAAAATAGAGTACGTAGAGGATTCTTGGGATACTGAGCAGTTGCTCGATAGTCTATCTCCTCCCGTACGTAATTGGTTCAAGGCCAAATTCCCTGACTTCACAGACCCGCAAAAACTAGCTATTCCTAGAATCCTTAACGGTGAACATTTACTACTTTGTTCACCAACAGGTTCGGGAAAAACACTGACTGCATTCCTTTCTATTATCGACGATTTAGTTCGTCGGTCGTTAGACGGTAGTTTGGATAATTCTGTACAGTGCATTTACATCTCACCAATTAAAGCGCTAGCAAATGATATCCAAAAAAACCTGATAGGTCCTCTAACTGAAATTCGTGAAAAGTATCTTCCTAGCAGGGCAAAGGAAATCAAAGTAGGTCTTCGAACAGGTGATACACCGCAGAAAGAAAGGGAAAGGATGCTAAGGGCACCACCTCATATTTTGATCACAACTCCCGAATCACTTGGTTTGGCTCTTGCATCGAAGAGATTTAGGCCGTTGTTGAACGATAT
>CACELO010000024.1 GCA_902560445.1 uncultured Candidatus Poseidoniales archaeon | reverse complement strand
TAGAACCTCAAACATCCTTGCTGTAACTTTGATTGGATCCGCAGTACTTGTTATAATCATGGCAAGATCAGCACTTTCAGTACCTGCAAGATAACTTTCTCCGCGGAGTGAGATTGATTGCTTACCTATGCTACGAGTCCACATGGCAGATGCCTACGCCCTCCCAAGTTGGCCACCTGAAACTCCTTGGGAATGCTATATTTTTGCCTTACTTATCCCATTTATTCTTCGATTTTGGTTATTGAGAAGGCCGTTACTTGACCTAATATCGGTTTTTGCACCTAAAGAGGAGAGAACCCGTCATTGGCGATGGCTTAAGCGAAATTACAACAGGTTACCGATAACCGGTTTTGATGGATTATTGAAACAAGAAGTCATCGCATTTTTGCTACCTAGTATTGCCGCAGGAATAACTAGGCTAGGGATAGGAGAAATAGGTTGGAAAGATTGGGATAATGTTCCCGATTTAGGAGAAAAGCTTCTGATTGTAGCCTTTGCTTATTGGGTATTATGGGACTTTAGAAGAGTCATGCGTACTCGCCGTTCGGTCAAGAAAATGGCAAAGATGAATCTAGAGAGGGTCAAACGAAGGGTTGAGAAAGTTCTTGCCGGTCGTGATTTCCTTCGAAATATTGAGGAGTTCCGAATCCCTCGCCCATGGTCCACGATTGAAATTTCAGATACTATCGAGGGAGAGGAAATGGCTCTTGATAAACCGAGTAAAATCACAAGTTTAGGAGTGCTAATTTTGAACAAGGCAGCGGATCTAATCGACTATGGTCTTGGAGTTGCAAAGGCTCCAGCAGAAGGATTAGCAGATCAAATAGAAACCCGTATGCAGGCAATCCTTGACAATCATATGCAGGCCACTCGAGATTCGATGTTTAGCAATGTGATGTTTTCCTTATTCCCATTAATTGTCCTGAAAGTTCTTCCCGAGATAGTGTGAATTTAATCAATGGGTGGAATTATTTTGACTAGTCCAGGTTATCTTGAGTTACTCCGCAGTAACAAGACGTTCGCTCGGCTTTGGGGTTCGAATATGATCCTCTATATTGGAGATTGGTTTACCGTACTTGCAATGTTCTTGTTAGCAGGAGATGCAACAGATAATTCTCCTTTAGCAATAGCTGGTGTTCTAGCTGTACGAAGTTTCACTTTTGCTCCCTTGGAGCCAATAACTGGAATGTTAGCAGACAGATATCCCAGAAAATACTTGATGATAATCGCAAATTTATTTTCTTTTGTCATACTAATATCATTCATCTTTACAGGCATTTTAGATAATCTATTCTCAGTTTATGCATTAACTATCTTATTGGTAGTCGGTAGAGCCATTTATGATCCAGCAGGAACTGCATATCTACCAACAATTTGTAGCGAAGAAGAACTTCTCACTGCTAATGCCCTGATATCTGGAGGTTGGTCTGCATCAATGGGAATTGGGGCAGGAATTGCTGGATTTGTTATTTCGGAATATGGTTGGGAAACAGGCCTAATTCTTGATTCGGTGACTTTCATAATTGCTGCGATTGTGATATCGACCCTACCTCACGGGGGACCTGATCCCGATGAAAGGAAAACTGGAGGTCTTTTCTCGATGTTTAGAGAAATATTTTCTGGTTGGGAATTTATTATCAAAAGACCAGAAATCAGTAGAATTGTGTTGGCAAAGGGGATGTGGGCGACTGGAGGTGGTGCACAGATATTCTTACTAATTTTGATTGGAATGAACTCAACTTTGGGAGAAATATCCACAGGTGCAGCTGGAATCGGAGTTCTTTACATGGCTCGAGGTTTTGGAAGTGGATTTGGCCCATTAGTTACTAGGCCGCTTATGACAGTTCAACGCTACACCCCATATATCATCGGTATTTCCTTGGGGGGTGCTGGTATTTTCTACACAGGAGTATCATACCTCGAATGGGGAATGATTACCCTTGTTTTGGTTTTCTTCAGCCATGCTTGTAGTGGTATTTCCTGGGTCTTCAGCACAACCCTTCTTCAACGTAGAACAGACAATGATTGGATGGGAAGGGTTGCTGGAACAGACAATCTCGTCATTACCTTAGTCATGGGTATATCTACAATCTCTGCTGGATATATTATCGAAAAGAATCTTCTTTCTTTACGTGAGACATTGCTACTAACCGGGCTAATTCAGATTTCTGTAGGATTGATATGGTTATTATTTTCTAGCCCAAAAGAAAAGAGATTTTTGAACGGTTAAATCTGTGATGGCTGAGGGGGTAACATGGCCGAGAGTAGATTAGTTTGGATCGACCTCGAGATGACCGGTCTCGACCCCGATGAAAATACGATTATCGAAATCGCAACGATTGTGACTGAATCTGATCTATCCATTGTTGCTGAAGGACCCAGCTTTGCTATAGATGTTGGAAAAGAAGAATTGGCAAAGATGGATAATTGGAATGTGAAACATCACACCGAGAATGGCTTGTTAGATAGGATTCAATCAGATGGCGTTTCAATGGAAAATGCGGAGCGACAGACTCTAGAATTTTTGAAAGAACATTGTTCTCCAGGTCAGTCTCCATTATGCGGGAACACTATCGGACAAGACCGCCGATTCTTGCGCAGATATATGTCGGAGTTACACGATTTTTTCCACTATCGAAGTGTTGATGTCACCAGTATCAAGATTCTTGCCAGGTCATGGTACCCAGAGGTAGGTAAGTGGCGAAAGAATTCAGGACATAGGGCACTTGACGATATCAGAGGAAGTATAGAGGAATTATCCTACTATCGTGATAAATTGTTTCGTGATTGATTAGATTACTGAATAGCATTCCCTCTAGCGTCGGTAATTACTAGATTTACTCCTAGCCCTGTGCGGTGGAAGCAAATCAAATCGAGCCCATGAATAAGATGTCCAGTTCTGGCTCTACCTAAGGCTCCACTATCTTCCAAATCACTTAGAGGTCGTCTGACTCCATCAACATCATCGAACCAAGGGAGATGGCCTTCTGGTGAGAATCTGATTCCAAGAATCATGTCTGTGCCTTCGGTCCATTGAGCCGCATCTGCATCTGCTCCACTAGGAATCGCAGGTGCATTCGGATGGGTGTGTAACCAATGGGTGAATCTACTTCCACGTGAACCTCTATCAGTTGAGAACAGCCCATCCATCCATTCTTCGGGAACGTGGTGAACCTCGAATGAATTCCCTCGGTTTACTAGGTGAGGTTTTCCGAGCAAATATCCCTGTCCAGCGAATAAACCGGCCTCTTGATCCGCTCCAGAGTACGCTTCTACCACTTCCTTCGGATTTGCCCGCTTGTTATCGGGGTCCATTCCTACTAGAATCTCATCAGGTAAGGATTGGAATGTCCAATCAAGAATTGTTGCTAAGTTTTGGATTGGCATCAATAATACTGCAGCGTATGAGTCTCGGTTTGCTAATGATTGGCTATTGTATTGACTAGCCGCTTCGTGCAACCAAATAGGAATCAATTCTTCCACACCTCACAACGAGATGCTAACAATAAAACGGACGAGGGAACCAATACCGGATTTGGATATTCACGAATCATTCTGCTGAGAAGAATGTAGAGGCCTTGGAATGGAATGGCGATACAAAATAGGGCCAGAGCCACTAACAGGAGAGTTTCTGGATTATCACTGGCGTTCAATTCTCCACCCTTCCAGAAAAGGTTGCTCAGACCAACACTCAGTAATCCAGTGTGGATGAGGGCAGAGGTGGTTGAGACTGAAGTCGCTTCCGCCGAATCGGGTACCATAGGGTGAATCCGATTCGAAGTGCTCTTGAGAATTGCGCTCGATTATTGTGGCTAGCTACTGGTTATCTGGGAGTCTGCTGGCCATCGCCCTCTTCCATATCGGCGGTACTAAGCATGGCCACCATGATGCGTAGTAACCCCATCTTAACTCTGGTGTGCCTTCGTAAGGCCTTAGCTTCCAGAAGGGGACACTTGCTCTAAGATGGTGGTCGGAATGTCGGGTCAACTCTAGAAGACTCCACCTAGACCACCTAGCCTCTGTATTCCAGGAATGCTCTTTTGCAAACCTCTCGTCCTCAGATCTTCTGAGTCCCCAATGGCGAATATAATTCACAAACTCCAGAGTTAAAATTGCAATTCCTGACATTACAAGCCATCCTAAAGCAACTGGAATACCATCAAAATATCCAAGCATGCCGGGGATAAATGCTATTGCAAACAGCGTAATAATTTGTAGCAATAGGCCGCGATAAGTGGGATTACTTAGGCCCGTCTTACCCTTCCTTTTGTGTACACCAGCAGATGAGAAAAACTGACCTGGTATAGTACTCATCCAGAACGACCACAAACCCTGATGAGCCTCTGCACTGGCGGAGTCCTTGGATGTGCTTACCCACTTATGATGAACATGATTATGCTCGTAGGTAAAGTGAGTGTAGTGGACAGAAAAAAGCAGAACTCTGGCGAGTCTCCATCCAGGACTACCTCGTTTCTTGTGCCCAAGTTCGTGAGCGGTGACTATGGCTGATGCAGCGGCGCTTAGGCCTGAAGATAGAGCACCCACAACAAGCCACCATGTCATGCCCTCTTTGGCAGCAAAGACGAAAAATGTAGCAACGACTACTATCTGTAAAATTCCATGAACCCACAGAAGTACCTCGAAAGGGGTTCCAGATTCTCTCGGAGGGCGTGCAACCTTCGATTCCCCCATAACGATGTCAAGTATAGGTGCAACTCCCCAGACAAAGACCACCCCCATGGCTACATACACTTGGTTCTCAACGATACCCAAGATGTTACCAGAAATAGCGAGAATTGGGGTAATCAAACCTAGTAGATGGAACGCCCAAGGCTCAGGTGAGAGGGTATCATCGTAGTTTTGACTGACTGGTGCCGCCTCACTCATACAAATGGGCGTGCTTGGCTCTAGTCTTAGCGATTTTCGGTGATACAACTACTTGGCAGTAGGGGTTATGCGGGTTGTTGGCGAAGTAGTTGTGATGGTAATTTTCTGCAACCCAAAACTCACCCAATGGACTTAATTCAGTTACTATGTCATCAACATAATTTTGCTGTACATATTCCATTACATGTTCAATATCCATACGCTGTTCATCGTCCGAATAAAATACACAACTACGGTATTGGGGACCTATGTCGTTACCTTGACGATTCAGTTGGGTAGGATCATGAACGGTAAAAAATACCTCAAGAAGAATACGTTGTGAAATGATTTGGGGGTCAAATATAACTTTCACAACTTCAGCATGACCTGTACGCTTTCCACACACTTGCTCATAGGTTGGGTTCTCTACGTGACCACCTGAATATCCAGGGACTACTTCACTAACCCCTCGAAGACCAAGCATGGCACCTTCCACGCACCAAAAGCAACCTCCGCCTAGGACTATCTCCTTACTCATCAGCGGCTGGGAAGCATGGCGTTACTATCATACCTTCTCAAATCCAATTATTCATTTACACCCAAGTAATCTAGTCCCTCGAGAACGAGGATCTGTCTAATCCGTTAATTATTGTAGCAAGAGCAGTATGAAGAGTTGCCCAAAGGGAGGCCATTCGATGTCTTACCAAAAGAGGGAAAAATACATCAGGCATGATGAAAAATTAAACTTTGATGGGGTAAGATAATCTGTAATTGCAAAAACCACACACTCATGCGTACCCAAGCGTGGATGCTCGTGCTCGTCATGATTGGAGCCTCTATGTCGGGCTGTATCTTCGGTAACGAAGCAGTCTCGGAACCCGAACTCGAGCCTGAAGGCGAAGTCAGATTCTGGGTCACTGGCCCTGACGGTGAAAATATCAATCATCCACCCTTGGCGTTGAATTTTACTTTCTCAAACGTAGGTGAGCAGGGTGCTGAACCAAGTATCGGAATTACCTCTAGTGGCTGCATGTTCTTCATAGCCTTCGAGAAAGTAATGCGTTCATGCGATCATGGAGATTCTTGGGAAATTGTAGATGATATCGCATCCCACCCATCAACCTCTGACCCTTGGGGATGGGTTGATCCAATAACCGACAGAGTCTACAATGTGCAAATGGTTGGGCTTTTGACAACTTGGATTGCATGGTCGGATGATGACGGAGAATCATGGATTGGAAATCCTCATGACTCTGGTCCAATTCCCCTCAATGACCACATCAAACTAGGAACTGGTCCTTGGACTAGTGATGGATATGGGGCAGTTGCAAATGGTAATCCAGCAGCTTGGGAAACTGCTACTTATTTCTGCTACAATAAAATTGCAGGAATCTTCTGCTACACCTCTTTCAATGGAGGTGCAACATTCGAAGTTGGAGGACAGGTTTTCGGAATGGCAACCAGTAACGGAGGTCTACACGGAGCAATAACCTCAGCACCAGATGGTACTGTCTATGTTCCTCCTCGAGTCGAAACACCGACAATCATTTTGTCGAAAGACAACGGACTAACCTGGTCTGAGAGAACAATGGGCTTGGATGTAGGGACGCCTTATCCAAGAAAGAACTCGGAAGTTGGTACAGATAGCGAATCTAATGCCTATCATATTTGGACAGGAGCGGACCAAGGTGTTTACATGTCACGAAGCACAGATTCAGGTAATTCATGGGAGGAAAATAGTATCAGAATTAGCCCAGCGGGCGTAATATCATCAGTATTTCCTCATATCGATGCTGGCGACCCCGGAAGAATTGCTATCACTTATCTTGGAAGCGAGGATGTTGGCCTATTGAACACCTCAAATATTGACGGTAATCCATGGGATGGAAATGCCCATTACGCCCCTCACAACACAACCTACCATCTCTACATTACCTACTCATTGAATGCGCTGGATGATGAACCGGTCTTCCACACTATGCGGGTTACCGATGACCCTGTTCAAATGGGCTCAATCTGTCTGAATAGCGGAGATTGTAGAGATTTTGGTGGCTCTAACCGCAACCTCTTGGACTTCAATGATTTACACATCGATCTAGAAGGAAGAGTGTATGTTGCATTTGCAGATGGCTGTACAGGAGCATGTTCTGATGGAAATAATTCTACATCAGAGGATTCACGAGATAGATTAGGGTCGGTTTACTTCCTGACTTCAGGTCCTAGCCTCTACGAATCGGTAGGGGATCTTGCTGAATTCATGTGAATTCAGCGGCGGTAGTTTGGTGCCTCACGAGTAATCTCCACGTCGTGAACATGAGATTCCGAAAGTCCAGCATTGGTTATCTTGACGAATTGGCAATTCTCGCGCATTGCGTTGATGTCGCCATTTCCTGTGTAGCCCATCGAGGATCTTAGCCCGCCTATCATTTGGTGTAAGACATGCTCTACTGGACCTCGAGCAGGAACCCTGCCTTCGATTCCTTCTGGAACATATTTGCGTGTATCTCCCTGTTCTGATTGGAAGTAGCGCTCGTGAGCGCCCTTACTCATCGCTCCTACGCTACCCATTCCTCTGTAGACCTTGTAGGAGCGTCCTTGGTAGAGGATTACTTCACCTGGCGCTTCATCAGTTCCTGCAAGGACGCTACCGACCATTACACAGTCAGCACCGGCAGCAATAGCCTTAGCGATATCACCGCTGAACTTAATTCCACCATCGGCAATTACCGGAACATTGGCTTTCTTACAAACCGCAACCACAGATTGAACAGCGGTTAGTTGTGGAACACCTACTCCAGAGACGATTCTTGTAGTGCATATTGAGCCCGGGCCTATTCCGACTTTGACGGCGTTGGCGCCTGCTGCAATCAGCGCGTCGGCAGCGGCTCCAGTAGCGACATTGCCAGCGATGATTTGCGCTTCAGGTCCTGCCGCTTCTCGAATTTGCCGAACTGTATGTAGAACTCCATGGGAGTGGCCATGGGCTGTGTCGACCACTACAGCGTCGGCACCGGCATCATACAGAGCCAAGGCTCTCTCGATACCTTTCTCACCAGTACCAGTTGCAGCAGCAACTCGAAGTCGACCGTGGTTGTCTTTGCAGGAATGTGGATTATCGCGACTGCGCTGGATATCGCGGACTGTCATCATTCCGGCGCACTTTCCATCTTCGTCGACAACCAAGAGTTTCTCGATTCTATGCTGGTGAAGTAGTTTCTTTGCAATCTCTGGGTCAACATGTTCTGGCACAGTTACCAAGTCAGTTGTCATCATTTCAGAGACTAGGATACTATCATCGGATACAAATCGAATATCACGATTGGTGATTATGCCAACAAGGTTCTCTTGTTCATCTATAACCGGTAGTCCAGAGAATCCATGCTTATCCTTCAAAGAACGCATTTCACCAATCGTTGTGTCAGGACTAATCATTACTGGATCCAGGACCAAACCAGACTCAAACCGCTTGACTGAATTAACCTTGGCGGCTTGCTCCTCGATGGTCATATTTCGATGTATTACGCCGATTCCTCCGGCTTGGGCCATAGCAATAGCCATGCGCGATTCAGTAACGGTATCCATGGCTGCGGAGATTACTGGAATGTGGAGAGAAATTGACGAAGTTAGCCTCGTTTTTAGGTCAACTTCAGCTGGTAGAACTTCTGATTCGGCGGGCAAGAGTAGAACATCATCGAAGGTCAGGGCTTCAGGTATGGTGTCGCTCGCCATTAGGGATACCCGAGAGCGGCTGTATATGAACGATTCGTGAGGAAATAATTTATTGTGAATTTGAGATTAGCAATCACCTCTTCATTATCTTCATCCTAAGGAGCCAGTAATCCTAGGATAAGCGAATGTTGATGCCCCGACTGTCAAGTCGAGGACACATGAGCGAGCAACAAGGAGTCAGTATCATTATGGTAAACACGGAAGAAGTACCTGGAAGAACCATTACCAAAACTCTCGGAGTAGTTAGTGGCTCGACAGTTAGGGCAAAGCATGTCGGCAAGGACATTGGTGCATTCTTCAAGAATATCGGTGGTGGTGAGCT
>CACELO010000023.1 GCA_902560445.1 uncultured Candidatus Poseidoniales archaeon | reverse complement strand
CCGTATCGGCGGAGTACCGAGTGAAGTCCGACCAATGAGCGAGGCACCGCTAATCGTCGGAGACGAATGAAGGAGGTTTCGAATATGGGTAAGAAAATCTCTGCAGCGGATCAGCAGAAGGCAGCTGAAGAATTAGCAAAGGCAATTTCATCTATCGATGGAGTCTCCGCTGAACTCGATAGCCGTGCAAGCGGCACACAGGTTCGCCATACAGTAAGTGCAACATCTACTCCAGTCTCATGGAGGGGATTAGCAGAAACTCTTGCAGCAGACCATGGTGTAGACTATTGCTCAATGATTACTGGTATTCACTGGCCAGAGGCCAATGATAAGACCTGGGAAGTCGTCTATCACCTAATGAGAACTGGAGTGACTGACCCCGCAGCAATAGAAGGTGTAATTCAACCAAATATCACTGATGCCGATGCTTTGAAAGGTGCTGATGTCCCTATGGAGATTCAAATTAGTATTTCACTACCTGATACGCGAGAACCGATGGTCGCTTCAGTACAAGACATATGGGTTGGAGCAGATTGGAATGAGAAGGAAACATGGGATCTTGTTGGAATCGACTTTGAGGGCCATGAGGGAATGCGTCGCGTCCTAAATCCTCATGAAACTCCAGTAGGATATCATCCACTACAGAAGCAACACAAGTTGCGCTATCATGGATTCGAAGAAATGTATGATGATGCTCAAGGATACATGAGGAAACCAGCTGATGCTGGGAAGATTAAGTAAGGAGGGATTTAGATGGCAGAAATGTGGATATCGATGGGCCCTCAACACCCAATGACGCACGGACTTTGGACTCTGAAAATCAAAGTTGACGGGGAAACTGTAGTTGATACTGAACCAGATTTAGGGTATATTCACAGAGGTGTTGAGAAGATTTGTGAGGCACGTGACTTCACTCAGATCACTACCTATTGTGACAGACTGTGTTATGCCAGTGCTAACACTTGGTCACACTCTTACATATACGCTGCAGAAGATCTACTTGGTGTAGAAGTCCCCGAGCGAGCCGAATACATCCGCCTCATCGCAGTCGAATTACAAAGAATAGCTAGCCACCTAATGTGGCTTGGTGCATACGGTCCAGACATAGGTAATCTTTCGATTATGGTCTGGTGCCTACGTGAGCGCGAGATGATGATGGATTTACTACAGGAGTTGGGGGGTTCGAGAATGCATTATAACTTCCCAAGAATAGGTGGGGTAAAGCGGGATTTACCACATGGATTCTCCCAGCGCGCACAAGCAAAACTCAAACTCTTCCTTAACCGAATTCAAGAGTATGAGGCGTTATTTGATGAGAGCACGGTCTTCCTCGTCAGAAGTCAAGGCGTCGGATACGCAAAGCCTGAGGAAATGATCAATCACGGAGTCTCCGGGCCAAATGTCCGAGCCGCAGGTGTCGATTACGATGTTCGCTGGGCTCACCCTTACTCTGTCTACAGCGAACTTGATTGGCAACCTTCAGTCGAACGCTCTTCAATCAAGGGCGCAGACTGCTACGACCGTTATCGAGTCCGAGTGGAAGAGATGCGAATGAGCGCATCGATGGTACTCCAAGCACTCGATAAGATACCAGGTGGCTCCGAGACATATCACGAGCCAGGAGATCCGAAGATTATCGCCAAGGCTCCATCAAGAGCCCCAGAGGGGACCTATGGAAGTCACCATTTTGAAGATAGTCGAGGCGAATCTATGTTCTACCTCGCAGGCGGTGGTGAAGGTCGAGGAAAGATGCCTTATCGCGTCTCAATCCGTTCTCCGATGTTCATCACAATTCCTTACGCCGCAAAGTGCATGATAGGCTACAAAGTGGCTGACATTCCTGCAATCATGGGCTCATTCGACCCATGTATTGGAGAGACTGACAGGTGATTTACGATGGCAGGAACCAGTGATTGGTTAGACATCCGAGGATGGATGGAGTCAATAGTCGGTTGGTCAATGGACCAATTTCACGACCTGCTACCTTCGAGTAAAATTGGGCTAGGTCCATTAGGATCAGTCAATTTGCAAGGAGAATTTGCAAGTATTCAAGGAGCACTCGAGACTTTCATATTCACCACAATAATGTGTACAATCGTCTTTGCTACAATGATGTTGACCTTGATGGTAGTTCCATATATTGAACGCAAATTTATAGCTAGATTGATGGATAGAATAGGTGCAACTACCAGCCTCAGAACTTTGTGGATTGGAGAAGGTCACACAACTGCAGGTCAATGGTGGAATCAATTACCGTTTGGAATGGGCGCCCCCATTGGATGGATAAACGGAATGCTGAACTCAAGTTTTGGAAACAAATCTAAGCACGTTGCTGTGGATCGCGTCCATAACAGAGGTTACCACGGAATCTGGTTCTTATTTCCTGGCTTCTTCCAGGCTTTAGCCGACTTCCTAAAGTTCGCCACAAAGGAACATATGGTGCCAACAAAGGCCGATAGATTGATTTTCGAAACCGCACCAGTAATCATTATTGCAACGACAATCATGGTCTATGCATTCATCCCATTCGGTCCCCATATCTGGGCTGCAAATCCAGAGTTATCTTTGATATTCATGATGGCGGTGTTCGGTGTCGCTCCACTTGGTGTATTCTTTGCAGGTTGGTCTTCAAACAACAAATACACACTAATCGGTGGAATGAGGTCCGCGGCACAACTTACAGCTTACGAGATACCGTTATTAATTAGCGTGCTAGCTATTGCAGTAATATCGGGTTCCTTCAATATCCTAGAGATAGTAGATTTCCAAATCGAGACAAGTAATACTTGGAATCTCTTCATCATGCCTTTGGGTGCTGCATTATTTCTAATCACAATGATTGCAGAAGTTGAGCGTATTCCATTCGATATGCCTGAAGCAGAGGCGGAACTAGTTGAGGGCTGGTGGACAGAGTATGGCGGAATTCGCTGGGGGCTTATGTTCGCTGTAGAGATGATGCGTGCCTACGCGGCCTGTATCCTCTTCGCACTATTCTTCCTAGGAGGATGGCAACTGCCATTTGAGGACACTTTGGTAAGTCTACCATATGTCGGCGTCATATTCGATTTCCTAGCAAATGCAACTCCCGGATTAGTAGTACTACTCCTCAAGGCGTATCTAATGTTTGCATTCTTTGTCTGGGTTCGCGCTTCTCTACATCGTGTTCGAACTGACCAAATTCTAGAGTTTGGATGGCGCTGGCTTCTACCTGCCTCGATGGTCAACCTTGCGGTAGCAATTTGGCTCCGTCTCGAGGTTTGGGGTAGCACTGCAGCTGGGGGCTGGCCAATTTGGGCAGTTCCTGTCCTCTTTGGGTCGTTCATTCTCGCTTTCATTGTTCTCGCCATAGACGAAGACGAAGATGCATTGGAGCTGAATCGAAGGATGTATCATACTCAGACCTTGGAAAAGGCCAGCCCAGGGACACACAGAGATTAATTGGAGGTGAATAAATGGATAAATCACAACAGTACAACACAGGACATCCACATGCGGCTCCTAATTTCCGCAATCTGATTATCAAGCCGATGTGGATGACGATGAAGACGGCATTACGAACCGTTCCATTCCTTGGTCGATTAGGTCTATTAAAGAATAATTATCATGGTCAAGAGGTTACAATGACAGATGATTTTACCCAATCTAGAATTGGGAGCGACCATCTATCCGAAGGTCACACGTATGCTGCAGACAGAGAGTCGACCGATTTACTTCCTTTCCTTGAGCGACCTGTCACGGTCATGTATCCTTACGAAAGACTAGAGGACATGGAGCCTTGGTTATTCGTACCAGGAAATTACAATGGAAGGATTGGAATTGTTTGGGAGACCTGTACCGCATGCAAAGCCTGTGTTAAAGCATGTCCAAACGACTGCCTTCACATGACCTCTGAAGTCAGAGTAAATGTTCTTGACCTAGCCGAAGAAGACGACGAGTGGCACGGCTACGGGTCGGAAGTCGAGGCAGGTGGATATGCCGCGAAGCCAAAGGAAGAGTTTGAAGAAATTGAGGAATTCGACTTGGTGAATGAGCATTCTGCAGCCCCACAGCAATACGATTTCGCAGAAGTAATCGACATCTCTGGTGATACCGCTACCGTCCGTTGGATGGATGGATCAGGTGTCGAAGATATTTCAACCAACGAACTCAAGCCTGCTGAGACTGATATCGTCAGCGGTAGAATCGACATCGGCCGTTGTATGTTCTGTGGATTGTGTGCAGAAGCATGTCCGTTCGAGTCATTCTTCATGACCAACGAATATGATGGGATGTCCGGATATTCTAGGGAAGACCTATGGTTCGATGCAGATAGGACTCGTGTACTTCCAGCCGTCCACCAAGAGCGAGTAGATATGGAACTTGCAAAGCGCGCAAAGAAAGAGAAGAATAAGCGCGAAAGAAAGGCAGCTAGAGCTGCCAAGGAAGCGGAGGCTTGATTTCAGTGACCATTGATTTCGAGGCTTTAGCATTCGTCATAATGGCCCTTGTTGCTATCCTCGGAGCCCTCGGGTGCGTATACGCAAGGCGGGTCGCACATTCTCTTCTATCTCTGATGATGACATTCTTTGCCGTTGCAGGAGTAATGGTATTGGCACACGCCGAGATGTTGGCGGCGATTCAGATTCTAGTATACCTCGGTTCAGTAATGCTTGTGGTTCAGTTCGGAGTTATGTTAACTCGACGTCAAATACAGGAAGGTGATGTTGAATGAGGTCATTGGGAATCACCGCTCGCCTCGGTGTATTTGCTTTTGTCTTAATTCTCCTAAGAGAAGTAATGGAACACCCGATGTGGGAGGAACAAGCTGTGGGCGCTCCAACCACACTCGACTTTGCAGTTTCAATTCTTGATGATTGGGCACTTGTCACGGTTGTTCTCGGTATCCTACTTTCGATGGCAATGATTGGTGCATCTTACCTTGTTCGTGACGAGCGCCTCGTGAATCTACTCTACGATATGGGAGACGATGAGTAATGATTGAAGCAAGTTGGATAGCTGGTCTTGGTGTTATTCTCTTTGGAATTGGACTGATTGGGGCGTTTAGTCGAAAAAATGGCATCGTCGTTCTGATGTGTATAGAAGTCATGTTGAACGCCGCCAATCTAACCTTCGTAGCCGGAGCCTTACATCATGGGTCAGTAGATGGTTGGGTATTCACCGCGGTTGCAATAGCAATAGCAGCCGCAGAAGTTGCAATCGGGCTTGCAATTCTACTTTCCTTGTACAGTACGCAGGAAACGATTTCGTTCGACGAAGCGACTCTTTTGAGAAACTGAGGTGAAAATATGGGTGAAAATAAGCAGGAGTGGGATAGACTTCTATTCATATTACCGTTTTTGGTAATCATACCTTATCTATACAGTACTGGCGAATCATCCACTGATTATTGGTGGTTGATTATCGCCGCACCTTTGCTTTTCTTCGCAACAATTGCGATCGCAGGTCAGGTTTGGAACGGTAATGAATTCTGGGTAAATCGCTTGAAGGAAGGTGGAATCTTAGGACTTGGAGCGCTGAGCGTATCTCTTTCCGCTTCGATTTGGCTGATTTACGATTATCTCGATGCGCACGGTCATATTGAATCTGGAGTTCCATTTAGTTGGCTGACCTTCGATGTACTAACCTATGACTCAGAGGGATGGTCGATTGCCTCTTCAGGATTCGATGGAATCGGACTAGGAATATACCTCGATTCAGTTAGCATAATGCTACTATTTGTTGCCACTTTCCTATGCTTCCTCATCTGTTGGTTCGCAATCGGATACATGACTACCGATTCAATCAATGATAACTCAAACCATCGCTTCTTCGCCGAGTTCGTTCTCTTCAGCATGGGCATGTTTGGAATGGTTCTTGCTGACAACTTCCTTTGGTTATTCATATTCTGGGAAATTATGGGTCTTTGTTCCTATCTTCTTATCGGATTCTACTACTGGAAGGAAAGTGCTGCATACGCTGCGAAGAAGGCATTCCTAACAACTCGCGTTGGCGATGTATTCCTAATGATTGGACTGCTAATGCTCTATGACATATATGGCTCTCTAGACTTCGCTGTTGTCTTTGACGATCCATCCACAGGCGTAGGTGGAGCAGCGGTGGATGCTGCTATGTTGCAAACTGCACTACTGATGCTATTCATTGGTGCCGTGGGTAAATCTGCTCAGTTCCCATTGCACGTTTGGCTACCAGATGCGATGGAAGGACCAACTCCTGTATCAGCCCTTATCCACGCTGCGACCATGGTTAATGCTGGATTGTATCTAGTCGCTCGAATGGTACCTTTCGTCGATGTTCATCATCATGGTGTGGCAGGAATGGAAGACCTGGGTCTGATTGTTGCATGGGTCGGTGGAATTACTGCCTTCATGGTCGCAGCAATCGCGTTTGTGCAGAATGATATCAAGAAAGTGTTAGCATATTCTACGATGAGCCAATTGGCCTACATATTTACAGGACTAGGAGCAGCACTTTGGTTCTTCAATAACGACAAGCATCACGCGGGAGCTCTAATCTTCGGTGGTGCTCTATTCCATCTCTTCAATCACGCCATGGCAAAGGGGATGCTGTTTATGGCAAGCGGCTCCGTAATCCATGAAGTCCACCATGCTCACGACCATTTGCATCATGGAGATCATGGTGACCATGACTTTGACCCTCAAGATATGCGCAATATGGGTGGCTTGGCAAGTAAACTACCCGTAACAGCCACAGCGATGATGTTCGGGTCGATGTCTATTATTGGAATTCCATTAATCGGTGGCTTCTGGTCAAAGGAAATTATCGTTGGAAAGACCTGGTATGCTTACTTCAACGGAGCAGACGCATTGCTAGGACCTGCTATACTCATCCTAGCAACTGCGGGTATGACCGGCTTCTACATGTCACGAATGTGGTTCATGACTTTCGCTGGCGAGCCAAAGAATGAACTCGTAGACCACGTCCATGAAGAAACTCCATGGATTAAGACCCCACTTGTAATTCTCTCAATAATAACCGCTCTAGGTGGCTTTGGGCTTGCTACATTCGGAATGGTAGATTGGTTGTCTGGAGAGACCGACCACCTTTCTATTCACAAGGACACATTCATCGATCAGGTAATTTACGAATTGGAACATGCATTCCTACCTGAGGATGAACAGGTTCGGATGATTGGATGGACTACCATCCTCCTTTCATTCATCATTGGTCCAATATTTGCCGCCCGAGTATACGGTGGTTCACTCAAGGAAGGCGAGAAAGCAACACCAATAGTTCACTGGCTAACCAGCCTATCTGGCAAGTTTGGTAGCCAGAATTTCGATGAATTAGCAAACTCACAATTTGCGGAGGCACTACAGAATAGACTGTATTTCGATGACCTATACGAGTGGGTTCTAGGAAAGACCATCCTTCCATTCTCGGCTTTCGCCGCTTGGTTCGATGCCAACATAATCGATGGAGTAGTCAAGCAGATTGAATCCAATTCTGTTTTCAGTTCCGTACAAATTCGCAGAATAACAACCGGTAATGCCCGCGACTATATTCTGATGGCAGCGGTCGGTGCACTGTGTATTTTTGCTCTGATATGGGGGGTGAGAGCTTGATTCAGTCAGATCCGCTAACATTCATCACCCTAACACCGCTTACTGTCGGTTTAGCCCTGTTGATTCTGCCATATCTCGCTCCTGGAAGTATGGCGGATTTCACTCGAAAGATTTCACGCTCACTTTCGATGGGAGTTGCTCTGTCAATATTCGCCATTACAACCGCATTATTCCTCGGTCAAATTGGTAATATCGATTGGCTTAACATCACACAAGGTCAGTATGTTTTCCAGAATGATTCAGTCGTTCTGTTGGAAAGTATCGGTGTAAGATGGGTAGTCGGCGTTGACGCCTTGTCTTTCCCAATGGTATGGCTTACCGCCTTGTTAATCCCTATCTCCATGCTAGTTGAGTGGGACGCAAAGAAAGGACATCTATTCCACCCATTAATCCTAGTCATGGAGGGTGCACTGATTGGTGTATTCGTGGTACTCGACCTATTCGTATTCTACGTCTTCTGGGAATTGACTCTAATCCCGATGTTCTTCTTGATTTTGGTTTGGGGTGGAGATGATCGCAGATATGCGTCGATGAAATTCTTCATCTACACTTTCACAGCAAGTGTTCTGATGCTAATTGGTATCCTTGTAATGTACTTCCACACCGATCCAATTTCCGGCCTAGGTACTCTAACCGGACACCATTTCGACTTGGTATCTATGACGGCCCAGGCTTCTGGAAATGGTTTGATTGCTGGAGAAGGTCTGCGCCACTTTGTTTGGCTCCTATTATTGATCGGATTTGCAACAAAGATGCCTAGCGTACCAGTGCACACTTGGCTCCCGGATGCTCACGTTCAGGCCCCAACTGCCGGCTCAATGCTATTGGCTGGTGTCATGCTGAAGATGGGTGCATACGGATTCCTCAGAATCGCTGTAACCATCTTCCCAGAATCAACCGTAGTCTTCACTCCATTGTTGATTATACTCGGAATGGCAAGCCTAGTTTACGGAGCAATCGTCTGTATGGGGCAGACAAATCTCAAGCGCATGGTTGCTTATTCATCGGTATCTCACATGGGATTAATTTTCCTCGGTATTGCAACCATGCAACCATTGGGAATCGCCGGTGCGCTATTCATGATGTTTGCACATGGAATCATCAGCCCACTTCTCTTTGCTGTAGCTGGGGCCTTCAAGCATCATTACCACACTCTTGAGATTGGTTCCATGCGTGGAATAGCTCACCATTCACCTTGGTTGGCGGGACATATGATGTTAGGTTGGATGGCTAGCCTTGGACTTCCATTATTGGCAGGATTTGTCGCCGAAATTGCAGTAATGATTGCCTTCTGGATGACTTTTGGTTGGCTAGTAATTTGGCCAGCATTGACCCTAATCATTACTGCTGTATACTATCTTACAAGTATGCAGAGGACCATTTTCGAGGGTGGAGACCCTCACGTTGGTGTACTTCCTGACACAATGCACGGAGAAGAACCTCGGGATATTACATGGCATGAGAACGCTGGAATGTTTGTATTGGGAGCTCTAACAGTATTGTTTGGAATCATGCCGTTCATCTTCTGGGACATGATGTCTGATTGGTCCACTGAATTCATGCTAGAGACCTTAGTTCAGGCTATGAATAGCCGGGGGGGTGAAGCCATGATGCTGACTACTGAAGAAATGGAATTTCTGCTACCTGAGATGGCTCTTGTTGCAGGAATTATTCTAGCGGTTTTAATTCCAAACCTTGGTGACTCAACTCTAAGAATTCCTCTA
>CACELO010000022.1 GCA_902560445.1 uncultured Candidatus Poseidoniales archaeon | reverse complement strand
GCCGAAGATGAATTGCTGCTCGCCATAGGAACATGTTGGCGACATCGCAGTGGGTATTCAACGTCTCGCAACTCGGTCCATAGGACCGACGGGGGATTTATGTGGTGTTGGACGACGGCAAAACTATGCAAGATAGCGAGGAGACCTCCGCTGAGAGTACCGGATTTCCGGTCGATACATTGAATGATTTCATGGTCGGAGAAGATATTTTCCTAGGATTTTCTGGTGGGACAATAGGCGTAGTCATAGGATTAATCGCATTCTCTGTCTTCGGTGGAATTATCTCTAGGAGATTTCTATTCCCGAAAATTATGGACTTAATTTCCAAATCCGATAGAATTGATGGCAAAACCTTGCTTGCTCCAAAATCACTAGGTTGGATGATGGGATTCCTAATCTTCTCAGAAATGATGTCTTGGTTACAAAATAATTCAGAACCAGTATGGGATTCTTCGATCGCTGAAAACGCCATTGAGTGGTCCTTTACCTTCTTCCTACTCGGAATGTTGCTTGCAGCATATCGCCTAGTGGACTATCTTGACGCTTTCATTGTCGTTGAGGGAGAAGAGAACGCAGCTAGTAGACGCTCACTTGCAAGTGTAGCTGAATCGGAATTATCAGTATGAGTGGGGAGCGCCTTTGGGAGCCACAGGACCTCTATTTCCCGGAGCATGTTATTCATCCGGTCCTAATAATGATGTTTACAACGGACCCGTGAACTACGAAGATAATGATGGCGATGGACTAATTAACGAAGATCATGTTGATGGTAGTGATGATGATGCAGACGGACAAATCGACGAAGATTGGCTTGGTGGAAATAGCGAGCCTGAGACAAAATTCATTCAAGACATGACAGAAATGAATGATGACGATGGAGATGGTGCATCCGAATTCAAGGCGACATTATCCTGGCACTCGTTTTCCGAATTGGTACTGTGGCCATGGGGTCATTGCACAGATTGTGATAATCCCGATCAAGAATTCTTGGAATACCACGGTAATATAATGGGGGATATGACCGAATATACGGCTTTACAGTCTTCTGATTTATATCCAACTACTGGAGACTTTTGTGACTGGCATTATGGTGTCCACAATTCATACTGTTATACTATGGAAATTGGTATTGCGTTCCATGAATACCCCGAAGATATTGCTCATATCGCAGTTCGCAATGTCGGAGTTCCATGGTACATGGTTGAAATCGCTGACGATCCGAGATATAGGGCAGTTGTCGGAATAGAGAATACCACTGGCACGCAATGGATAGATAAGCCCTCAGATGTAATGGTTCCATCGAAAGGAGATATTCCAATTGGTATGTGTCTCGACTCCACATTCCCATTCACATCAGACGTCAATCGCACTCACCTGATGTGGAGATTGGTCGAACCAACTCGTCAGCAGGATGATTTTGGTCCAACAGAATGGATTTCTGTTAGTTGGAGCATGAGTGAATTTATTGAAAAAGATGAGAGTTGTATCCTACTAGATGGTTCTAATGGTACCCGGATTGTTTCGCATATTCCGTTGCCTGATACAGCAGTTGGTAAAATACAGTACAAGGCGATGTTAGGTACTACAAATGGCGCATTCCCATTCACGTATCCCGACTCTGATACTGCAAATTATTACGAATTATCTATTCCTTATCGAGCACCATTTGGTTCGGGAATACTTGCCTTATTGATGTTCGCCTTTATTGCAACTATGGTTTGGGGTGGACTCGGGTTTACCCTAAGGGCAATGTTCGACGACGAAGGCGGAGTGATTGGTTTACCCGATGATCAAAGTCACCTTATCGATGAGGAGGATATCTGATGGCAGAAGGTGGTTCGGACGAGTTTAGTGGGCGTTTAGGTCTAATCTTCGCAACTATTGGTGCAGCAATTGGTACGGGAAATATCTGGCGATTCCCAAGAATGGTAGGTGCAAATGGTGGAGGCTCTTTCCTAGTTCCTTGGTTGATTTTTCTATTCCTCTGGTCAGTTCCATTGATTATTGCCGAGTTCGCTTTAGGAAAGAGAAGTCGAACAGGAACTGTCGGAACATTTCGAATTTTTGCTGGTAAGCGCTTCGCTTGGATGGGTCTATGGACAGCGTGGATTTCAACCGCCATTGGATTCTATTATGCGGTCGTGACAGGTTGGTGCATCAATTACTTCCAGACTGCAATTCGAGGAGGACTGGGGTCCGAGGTAGATACCGTTGAGGTGTGGAATTCATTCCTACAGAATCCTATGGAGGTGGTCTTCTTCCAAGCCATCGCTGTAGCAATTACTATGCTCGCAATTTGGAAAGGTGCTAAGGCTATCGAAAAGGTCAATGTCGGCTTGATGATATCTCTTTTCATTCTACTATTTGCTGCCCTATTCCTAGCATTCGTTATGGATCTCGAGGATGGTAGTTTGGATGGGTTTGTGTATATGTTCAGTATTCAGCCAGAATATCTCGCCCAGCCGGAAACTTGGATTAACGGACTTTCCCAATCGGCTTGGTCATGTTCGGCTGGAATGGGTATGGCGATTACCTATTCTGTTTACATGAGAAAGGATGAGGACACAACCCTCAATGCCGCTACTATGTGCCTTGCAAACAATAGCATCTCAATTATCGCAGGTCTAACTGTGATGATGGCGGTATTCGCAGTAGTCGATGACCCTCTGGCTGCGGTTAGTGGTGGAAGCAGTGCAATCACTTTCCTAGTGCTTCCAGAAGTCTTCGCGCAGGCCCCCGGTGGACCTGTTGTGCAATTAGCGATGGTTACAATGTTCTTCCTAGCGTTATCTTTTGCAGCTCTAACCTCAATGATATCAACAGTCGAACTTTGCGTCAGAAACTTCGTCGACCACGGTATCGAGAGACCTCAAGCGGTTGGATTCACAAGCCTTGCAATCTTCTTCTTCGGATTACCGAGTGCTGCAACATGGATTTTAGTCGATGACTCAACTGGTGTTGCTTTCCCACAATTCCTAGAGGTTCAAGACCACATCTGGGGATACGGGTTAATGTTCAGCGGTCTATTCATCGCTTACTCAATTTGGAAGTATGGCTGGAATCGCTATCGTGCATGGCAAGAAGAGAATGATATCTCTGGCTTTTCTCTACGAGAGTACCTAGACAATGGTGTCTCCTCCTTCCGCGATGATTTCATCAATACTGGAGACAATGATTGGTGGATTGGAAAGTGGTGGGATTACATCATGTATCTTGGATTCCCACTGATGTTCAGCGTCTTGATTCTTTCATATTTTGCAGATATGTTAGCAAATGTAGACAACCCATGGGATCCAACAAACGCAAATGGCATATCCATAATTTTGCTATTCTGGGGAATAACCGCTGGCTTATTCATCGGACTTAATCGATTTATCATAATCAATCGAATCGTTCCTACATCTGGTAACCCTTGGCCATTGGCATTACTTTCGGGAAATTTCACCCTAGAACCGAGACCGCTTTACAGAAACGTTCCGGAAGGCGCAGAAGTTCCAATCGATACTCTGCCTGGCGGGGAAGACCCATTCATTGTTGAGGTTGGAGAAGATCTGCCTGAGACATTCGTGGACGACTATGGTGAGACTAGACCACATACAGGTTCGATTATAGAGGCCGAAATTGGTTATTCATATGACCAAGTGTGAGGGAATGGTTTGCTTGTCAGTGAGGATTATCCTTGGGCTAAGTTATTTCGCGAATATGTGATGTACTGTTCGGTTGGTTGCATTAATGTTGCAATATTTGCTGTACTATATTGGATATTTTCCAATTACCTTACACTTACGAGTTCCCCAGAAACTTTTGGCTGGGCAGTATCCTTTGCAATTAGTTGTCTGCAAGCATATGTTTTGCATCGATGGTTAACCTTCGAATCCGATTCAAACATTCGTACTAGTTTTACTAAAATGATGATAGTTTATGCGATTTTATGGGCGGTATCTACATTCACATTCTTCATATTTGTTGAGATAATTGAATTGGGTGAATTAATGTCTTGGGCGATTAATACAACCGCCTTTGGATTCCTAACATTTGTTGGTCTCAGATTCTATGCATTTCCACTATCCGATGGTCGAGTGACTAGGGCGGAACGGCTCGAAACCTTCCGTGAGAGCCGTAGGGCTTGAAGAATGAATGATGGCCCCTACGTGATATGGCTCAGGGCGTTCGAGGAACTCGGGATTTCTATCCTGAGGATATGCGGCTTCGCAATTGGCTCTTTGAGCGCTTCCACTCAGCCGCCCGCTCTCACGGCTTTGAGGAATATGATGCTCCAGTTTTAGAGAGCGAAGAGTTGTACACCCGAAAGGCTGGAGAAGAGATTGTTGGACAATTATACAATTTCGAAGATAAGGGCGGAAGAAAAGTGGCTCTAAGGCCAGAAATGACTCCTTCATTAGCTCGCATGGTAATGGCTAGAGCAGGAGCTATTGCGCTACCAATCAAGTGGTATTCTATTCCGCAATGTTGGAGATATGAAAGAACCCAGAGAGGCAGGGGTCGCGAACATTACCAATGGAATGTCGATATTTGGGGAATGAATGGAGTAGAGGCCGATGCAGAGTTGCTTTCTATTCTTGTACAATTTTTCGATTCAATTGGCCTCAGCTCAGAAGATTTAGTGATCCGAATTAGTAGTCGCAAGGTGCTTGAAGAGGTACTGGGGACTCTTGGCCTAGAAGGAGAAATCTTTGCACAAACATGTGTTATTGTCGATAAAATGGATAAATTATCCGCAGATGTAATCGAGGCGCAATTAAGCGATTTAGGACTAGCATCTGAGGCTATCTCGACTATACGATCGGTGCTTGGAATTACAGATCTCGAATCACTTTCATCCGCTCTTACCTCGGATAGCGAAGCATTAATCGAGTTGCAATCTTTATTCTCTTTGTGTGATTCTTACGGAATTTCAGATTGGGTATCATTCGATGCTTCTGTAGTCCGAGGTCTTGCTTACTACACCGGGCCTGTGTTTGAGGCACACGACAGAGCTGGTAACCTACGCGCGATATGTGGAGGTGGTCGTTATGACAAACTCATCAGTAGCTTAGGCGGAAACGATTTGCCAGCCACCGGTTTTGGCTTTGGTGATATGGTGGTCATGGAACTTCTTACCGACAAAGGATTGCTCCCAGACTTATCTGCCGGGGTAGGTGATGTTGTATTTGGCATGGGCGCAGCACTTCGTGGTGCAGCAATGCAGGTTGCTGCGAAGCTACGCTCAGGTGGTCGAACTGTTGATCTTGTTCTCGAAGACAAGAAAATGAAATGGGTATTCAAGCATGCAGAACGGTGTGGAGCTGCGCGTTTAGTCATGATAATGCCCGACGAATGGGCTGAAGCTAGAGTTCGCATCAAGGACCTAGATACTGGTGAGGAATCTACAGTAGCAATGGAAGATTTGTGAAGATTATTCTTCACGTCTTGAATTTGCTATTGCAGCCATTGCAAGTGCGCCAAGACCTGCTGCTAGACCGAATCCGGGAAGGCTATCTCCAACTGCGCCACCAAGAAGACCGTCACCACTACCATCTCCTGGTGCTGTTTCTGTCAGGTTGACGATTGGGAAAGTGGTCTGCACGGTGAAGTTGTCTTCGTTGTTTGTGTAGTAGAATCTAAACCACCCACCACATAAGAAAAACGCACATCCAAAGGCTGACGAGTAGCCTGGTTTGGAGAATTGTATCTGGAGAGAAGGCTCCTCGCCTGATTTGTTCCAAGTAGTCATATTTTCAGCAACCGGAATCTCCCATCTTAGGTTTTCATCGGCATCGCTTCCACCTATCTGTGGAAATTCTTCCATAGCTACGGGAGTAGTTCCTTTGAACAAAGTCAATGTTAAATCTTGACAATCTTGTGTGTCTGTGCAGTCGGTATGCTGTATCTGAAACTCAAGTTCAATGACAATAGAGGAGTTTTCATTCAAATACATATTATCCTTGAAAGTCTCTCCTGATTGAATCCTACATGTATAATCTACTTCGACTTGTTGTCCGTTACCCGTGAATTCTTTTTCCCCATACCCATCTTGAGATGAACCATCGGAGCCATTGACGTCAAAATGCGTCCAACATTGGTCCATTTGGCTTGTTCCCCAGAAATACATCACCGGGTTATCTGTAGAGGGTTGTTTAGGGTCAGCAGTTTGGGCGCTGGCTGGGGCCGCTACACTACTGCTTAACATTACCAGAACTAGGCACATAGCCTGCAGTCTTCGCCCTGACATCATGAAGACTTCGTCACTGTGTGTCCGGTTTGAGGCTTTGCCCGATATGACACTGTAGTTGGCTCGATGCTGAGGGGCGTCTTAATCCTCAATCAAATCGCTGAAGGTTTCCACCATCACGATTTCCACCATGTCTAGCGATATTTAGTGCGTCACCCAAAGAATCCGCGCTCATTATTTCACGATCGAGTCGTTCCGAAGCAACCCCTGTAATGATTGACATGACCTTGATTGTGTCGCCAAATGCTGGATCCTGGCGTGCCCCGAAGATAACATTCGCATCTGGTGATAAGCGCGCAGTCATCAAGTCGCAAACTTGGTTTGCTTGTTCAAGAGTCATGTAGGGGCCACCTGTGACATGAATCAATGCTCCAGTAGCGCCATCAATTTCTATATCGAGCAATGGGTGGTTCAGGGCTTCATGGACTACATCCTCTGGACCTTGTTCACTCTCTCCGTAAAGCATCATAGTGACACCTCCGTTCTTCATTATGGCTCTAACATCTGCAAAGTCTAGGTTGATTAGACTTGGAAGAGTGATAGTCTCTACAATTCCCTTGACAATTTCTGCAATCAATTGGTCCATGATTGAGAAAGCCTCATCGAGAGGAAGATTAGGGACGTAATGCAACAATCTATTGTTATCCAAAACTAGAACCGCATCTGCAGCTTTTCGGAGTAGGTCGAGTCCTTCCAGAGCTCTTTGCATTCTCATCCGACGCTCTACTGAGAAAGGAGTTGTGACGATTGCAACAACAAGAGCGCCGGAACGCTTTGCTTCTTCTGCTACTATTGGAGCGATACCAGTACCAGTTCCTCCACCAAGTCCGGCGGTTACGAATACCAAATCAGCCCCGTTTACAATGCGGGTGATTACATCTCTTCCGGCTTCTGCGCATCTACGTCCGGTAATTGGATCTCCGCCGGCACCAAGGCCTCGAGTGATATGTCGACCAACTAACAATTTTTGTTGGGCTCTTGTGTGATCTAGATGTTGTTTATCGGTGTTGATTGCGACAGTTATCGCGCCTTCAACTCCAATGTGAGTGATTCTATTCATGGTATTATTTCCGGAGCCTCCGCAACCGCATACCAATATACGAGGATCAGGGGGTCCAAAAGACTCCAATTCACGGTCTGTCAAGGCGGTGGGTATTCTATCTGCGGCAGTAGTGGTAGACCCTTCGCTCACCCCTGTCGACGAACCATTCCCCATTGTGTGTCCTCCGTGCATCCCTTGGGCATAGCGCCCTACGTCATCACAGTGCAATTTCTAGCCTTCTTAACCGTTGAGGGCATAGATGGGGTTGAGGATGCGATTATCGGAGTCTAGATGTTTGGCCGAAATACCTCCGGAAAGCGACATAAACAAGAGGTCACCCGAACAGTTCGTACCGCGCTTAGCTCAGTTGGCTAGAGCACCTGACTGTAGACTGGAAACACATTGGTTGTAGGCAGCCATCAGGGGGTCCCCGGTTCAAGTCCGGGAGCGCGGACCAAAGACAATCAACTAGATTATTCAACATTGAAATTGGAATCTAATTTCTCTGTAATTGATTCGCAATCTTCTACAACCACGAACATAGTATTGTCAGAAGTGTAAATCAACAATTTATCTTCTGAGTCTATTTCTTGATAGGCACAGATTGCATCCATTCTAATTCTCGTCATTCCCATTTCGGTCAAGGCCTTGATCCAGTTGGTCTTCATTGCCGCCGCCGACAACCTGCCCTATTTGATTCAAACGGTTAGTTGGTTGATTAACACTCGGAGCGGTTCAAATTTATCGTAAGAAATTGGTCATGATTACTTTTGATAAATAATTTCGACAGAGGAAATCAGTTTCTTGGTTAGTGAAATATTATAATTCTCCATTCTTGAATTATATCGTTTATGCTTCATAAAATCATCCCAAGTTAGTTGTAAAACTGAGAGAACATCATAATCATCATCAAGTACTACAATTAATAGATACTCGAAAACTTTCTCATTCTTCTCAATAGAATCTGAATCCCAAAACGATCCTGTAGTTCCTTTCATTGTTGGTGAATTTACCGTCTTAACGCTGTACCTTTCACCATTCCGACTAATAAAATCAATATTTTTTACCCCCGGTGGCGGAAAAATTAAAATTGGAAGTTTTGGATTTTTTTCAAAAATTTGTTTAGCATAATATTCTCCAATTTCTCCCACGATATTTTTCGTTCTAAGAACACCTCTTTTGATCAATTCCTTTCGAGCAATAGAATTTGGTGAGAGCATCTGGATAAGTTCTTTCTCCGTTAGATTGTCTATATCCATGTTGTGCTACCCTACAAGCCTTGGTAATTTGAGCCTTTCATAATTGGACCCTATGGAAACTTATCAGATTTTTTTCTTTAGATTAGGCTCATAAAGGGGAGTCAGGTCGGCGGGATGCTTGGAGGGACAATGATGGGAGTCATGAAGCACCTAGGTTCGGTCTGGAAGCAGCCTAAGCAAAACATCCCTGCAGCAGCCCGTCGTGATAGAATGGCAGGCTGGAGGCGTGAGCCAGTTTTCCAGAGAATTGAGCGTCCAACTCGACTAGATGCTGCTCGCCGCGTTGGCTACAGAGCAAAGCAGGGAATTACTGTAGTGCGCACACGCGTGAGGCGGGGTGGACTACGAAAGGGTAAGATTCACATGAAGAGAAAGCCATCAAAGGCTGGTATCAAGAAAATCACCATGGCTAAGTCCATCCAAAGAATGGCGGAAGAGCGAACAAGTAAGCGCTATCCTAACCTTGAGGTCCTAAACTCATACTGGGTCGGCGAAGATGGAAAGAACAAATTCTTTGAAATAATCATGGTTGATCCTCATCACCCTGCAATTAAGTCCGACAAACAATTAGGCTGGATTGCTGAAGGTAATAGTCACCGTGGACGTGCTTTCAGAGGAAAAACCAGTGCTGGCAAGCGTGGACGTGGATTGTACAACAAGGGTAAGGGTGCTGAGAAACTCCGCCCTTCCTTGAAGGCCAACAAGAACCTCGGAAAGTAATCCTTGTCAGGAGTAACTTGATTTCTTCCTTCATAGCGGGAGCCTTCGATGACGGAGAGCGAAGTCAGCCTAATTCGGGATTTACCGGTCATTCTTCCTGATGGCCGACTTCTCGGTACCGTCCACGACACAGTGATAGAGACGGAGTCATGGAACTGCACACATATCTTTGTGGCCGATCCCCCAGCCGAATTAGTCGAAGGCAGAATCCACGTTGCGGTTCCTTGGAATTGGGTGCGTTCGGTCGGAGACGTAGTAGTCTTACGCTGGTTCCCTCCCACTCCAATTCCTAAGGACGAATAATCAATCAAAATCCTTTGATTTAATTGATATTTACACACACGGAAATGCGATACGATTCAAAAGGTGAGGGTGAACCCCTGCGTGATGCAACGTAGTTCCGTAGCGCTGATAGTCTTGCTCTTATTGACCTCATCAGCCCCTGTAATCGACGCTACTGGGAAGGGAGTAATTTCCTGTAATCCGGCTAATTTAGACATGGTTCCAGCCAGTTGGGACATTGACGACGGTGCTTGTGTTCGAATAGATCTTGGTGTTCTTTCTGCAGGAGATACGTTATCTTTCGATGTATCAGCAGATACCAATATTGACATTCTGCTATTTTCGGCAAGCTCAATTTCAGTCTATCAGAATGAACAGAATTACCGCTTAGACTCGGTTTGGCATTCCGATTCAGTATTCGAATCATTTCAAGGAGATGGCACCTGGCATTGGACAGCTCCCGATGATAGAGGTGACACCCGCTGGTACCTAGTTCTCGATAACATGGCTCATCCACAGGATCAAGGTGAGGGAGCTCAGGCTGGCAGTCTCGTTTCAGTAGTCCTAGACATCGAAGAAGTTGATAGTCCCGTATTCGGAATAGTCGATACCATTGTCCGATTGGATAGTGGAGGTCATTCGGTACTTGCTGGCCCACTAGTTCTCGACGAAGGAACTCAAGTGAACATATTCGTGACAACTATGCAAGGAGCGCCGGATATTTTCCTAGTGACCCGGACTCAAATGGAATTTTACGAACAAGGAACTACTGCTAATGGAATGAATGACAATAATGCAGATATGTTATTGGTTTTGGAAGAAAGAAGTATTTCATGGTCAGTAAATTCTGACTACTCAGGTCAGGAACTGTATCTTGTAGTGGATAATCGTCCAGGCCCTCCTAGCGGTGGTGCAGGTACAGGTTTCGTGGCAACCACAGTAGTAATGGATCTCATTCCAATTTTGCAACCAACAATTACCAACGCCTCAGATCTAGCTACAATAGACGTTGGAGCAGAGGTAATACTCGATGCTTCCAACACTCCCAACTTTTCAGATCAAATTGATATTGAAAATGGCTTTCAATGGGATACTAACGGTGATGGATTCTATGATGCCTCAGGGTCGGCAATCACGGTAATTTGGAACGAACCAGCCGAGATTAGTATCGGTCTTAGAGCAGTTTCACAAGACGGTCGAAGCGCTACAGTTTATCTCAATACAACAATTCAGGACATTAGCCCACCCGATGTGAGTT
>CACELO010000021.1 GCA_902560445.1 uncultured Candidatus Poseidoniales archaeon | reverse complement strand
ATAAACACGCGATGTGACTCGAGGAGCAGCATTTGAAATTTCAACATAGGCGGTTGTTTGGACCTCCGTCCAAATATCATCCATGTTTATTGGTACGGTTAAATTTCCAAACTCCAAACCATAATGATTTATCCTCGCTGTCCAAACTGAATCTTGAATCACCTCATCGCCGTTTAAACCTGAGTCTGAAAGAGTGATTAAACCTAAACCAAATTCACTTAGGTCTACCATCACGCCAACTACGTCGGTGTCGAAGTCGTCAATCACTGCCTCAAGATGAGCCAGTCCACCTTCGGTGAAGAGGATGCCTTCTCTAAATCTCAGACTCTGCAAGGCAGGAGGTGTATTTTCTGCGGCGGTTATTACCGATGGATATAGTACCCTCTCGAGCGTCTGATGTTCGACGACTCTGACGATTTCTGACTCGGTACCATTATCCTCACCTATTGGTAAACTAATATCGATAATTCGATACACTTCATGAAGCATACCAGCTAGTAACCCCTCATTGATTACCGTTCCATAGGCAGTGAAATTGTCTAGGGATTCAGTATCTTCCCACTCAGCTAGCTCGACTTCATGGCCATCGGCCAAACCCATCCTAATGCCTGTGATTTTTATCGTCTGTCCATTTCCATCACGAGAGGTTGGGAAATTATCGCCTATTGCATACTTGTCAGGTACAATTCCAGTTTCTCTGAAACCCGTGATGTTCATATCACCGTCATACTGAGGTCTCTGGGGCTCCAAAATTATCGGTGAGTTTTCTGGGTATTCATTACTTGTAGTACCGTTATCCTCAACATATAGGTAGCGAATCGTTCGATTTGCCCAATCTGTCTGTGGAACTGTATATTCGTAGGTCAGATTGTGTTCCGCCTCAATTTCTTGTCCTATCGGACCGATTGGAGTACCGGAAATATTGAACCATACTTCATTTTCAATCACATCAACTTCGAATTCTTCTCCGGTAGCATTTTCTTGAATTAGGGATCTGTCTATCTGGCGGACATAACCGAATGAGCCACTAGCATCACCTGAATATTGGCCGTCAACAATCAACCGATCTTGAACAACCTCGCCACCAACTACCTCATAGTGAATGTCTGGGACGGTTCCATTAACTTGTACTTGAAATTGACTATCTTCAATAAAGAAGCCAAAGTCTCCAGAACCTTTGAGTTTCAACGATTGTTCTTCACGGACTCCATCAAGCCATTTTTCTCTAGTTCGAAATTCATCCAATTCGATGGAGAAGGCTTCGTCCTGAGTTTGGAGGCGAATGCTTAGATTTGCCTCAATTTGAGTATCTGATAAACGACGAATGCCGCCTTCATCCCACGTTTCGATATAGAATACTGACAATTCTCCATAGCCGCCTTGAGTGCTATTGTTTGAACCTCCGTTGTAAGAAATAGCTCCGGTCGCTTCCAAAGTTAGTCGTTCGGTCAGTATTCCATCTTCCCAATCTCTGAGTATGTATGCTTGGTATACATTCGCCTCTACATCGATTAGTGAATCCTCTGAATCACTTACGAATTCTAGACTACCTGAGCCACGCATCTCAAATATTTGACGTGTAATCTCAGTCCCATCATATGTTTCATTCATCCACACATTGTGTAAATCAAGAGTTAGATACATCTGGTCGGTTCCCGTGTCTAAATCTAGTACTAAGGAGCCGTTTCCTAATTCACTAGAACTCAAACTTTCACCAGTTCGCTTTTGCCAACCTCGCCCTTCAAAATATAGGCTTGAGCCTCCATCTGCGTCATTCTGTAACTCCCAGGTGGTTTCACGGGTGATTTCATGGTCTGCAGAGGGTTGGTTCCAAATTGTCATATTTATTGATCGGGAACAGTTAGTTTCGGTAGAACTGACTTCGATTATTACCTCATCTAGAAACTGCGGCTCATCAGGTAACACAACATCGATTTCTCCGCCCGCTACTACGTAGCTTGAATCAGCCTCAGTAGCTATTATTTGCCCATTTCTAATATGTTTAACATCAATGGTTACACCACTTGGTGAAGTTCCATTTTGGAAAGCTGGCTCAAAGGTGGTTTTGTAACGATGAATCACTATTTCTTGCCACGTTCCGTTTTCATCCATTACCCAATCATAGTTCCAATCTACTAGGATTTCACAGGATGGAGTGGCCTCGGCTTCGTCTGCTACCGCAATACCAGCCAACGGTACAAGGAGTAATAATGTGAGCAACAAGGCACTCTGGAATCGGTTGTGCACGCTCATACCCTTCAGTGATATTGTTTGTACATTTGCCCGTCACGATTGGACTAATCGAATTAGAAAAGGGGCTCTTCCCAGTCATCTTCTTCGTCTTCGTCGGTCATCCTCTCTTTCCAAAGGGAGGTGGGCACATCATCGTAAATCCCTGCGTAGGGGTCTTCGTCTTCCTTGTTTTCAGCCTCTGTCATTGCTCTTCTTGCAAATTCCCTAGCATCTGCTTTGAATTTCCAATAGTGAATTCTCCACTCCCGACCATCCCAAAGAGTGGTTTCCTCGGATTCCGTTGTAAGCAATTCATAGTCTTGTAATTGATAAAAGAGGTTACGATCAGTGGGTTCTAGGGCGTTATCAATAATTCGATTTGAGAACCCGAAGAAACCTAATGCATGTTCGGCAATCGATTCGGCAACGATTACCTCCATATCTGAGTCAACTTTACGACGGATAGCCTGAGTTAACTCTGCTAGCGTCATACCCATCGCATCCCCCTCCTGTGGTAGAATATGGAAGCCCGTTCTTTATCAACAATCGCACATCGAGTCCACGAATCCTATGGCTTCGACCCGAAGTGGTTAATCGATTAATGACTCGGCACAACCCATGAACGAGGAGGCTAACCCTACCTTCCTCGGGCTTTCCGAGTCTGAGAAAGGGCCTTGGGATGTTGTAATTCTTCCTATTCCATTTGAGATGACAACTAGTTGGGGAGAAGGGACTGAACATGGACCCGCAGCCGCAATCGAGGCTAGTTCTCAGGTCGAATTATACGACCCGTTGCTCAAAGAAGAATTACCTTGTGGGCTTGCATTTCACACCGCCTCGGCTTGGAGTTCTGAGGCAGGGACTCTAAGAGAACAATTAGATTCTATTCGTGACTATCTTTCTCCATGGTTTAATGCAGAGCAATTTCCAGTTATTTTGGGTGGAGAGCATGGGCTTCTACCACCGCTTGTGGAAGCTTTAGGAAATCACCCCTCTATCACTGGTGATTTATCGAAACTAACCATAGTTCAGGTCGATGCTCATGCCGATTTACGAGATTCGCTGAATGGTGAGAGATTTAGTCATGGTACTGCTGCAAGAAGATCTTTGGATTACGGAATCGGCGGCCTTTTGCAAATTGGAATACGTGCATATTCGCTAGATGAAGCGAAGTTCGCCAAAACCGAAAATCGAGTTGAGACCTTTTATGCTCAAGAACTATTCACCCCATCTGCTGATAATACAGCTTGGAAAAATCTAATTCATCGAATTAGCCAATTAAGTGGTCCTGTTTGGTTGACCTTTGATATCGATGGACTAGATGGTTCATTGGTTCCCGATACAGGTACCCCAGTTCCTGGCGGTTTAACTCATTGGGGTGCGGTGGAAATCATCCAAGAGTTATTTTCCAGCGAGGCAGAGGTTATTGGGGCGGATGTAAATGAAATCACCCCCGGTGATGATCGTTTAACGCAGTTTAACGCTGCATTAATCGCGACAAAGATTCTTGCCGCGCACATCGCTAATCGAGATTAATTCGACTTTTGAACACAAATTGTACGAATGATTGTAGGTAAGAACCCCCACAGCGGCGTATGCGCCGCTGGCTGACGGTATTGGTAATAGCATCAATGCTCGCTGTCTCCACTTCGTCTGTGGCTACCGCGCAGATTGGGCAGCCAGATATTATTCAAGAGCATTGGTATCACTCCTATGCAACTCTAACCTTAGACCTAAACGAATGGGCGGATGACCATCCTGAAATCGTCGAGATGTTCAGCATAGGGAAGACTGAACTGGGAAGAGAAATTTGGATGTTGCAAATTTCGGATTGGAGTCAAGAAACCAAACCAGACGGAAGCGAAAAAGACGTTGTTTACATCGATGGCGGGCATCATGGAAATGAACATCTTGGGACCGAACTTGCTTTCCTAGTTGCTGAGTATTACATCGATGGTTGGGTAGATGGAGAACAAGACGCGATCGATGTATTGTCCACGACTGAATTACATATTCTGATTATGCTAAACGCAGATGGTAATGACCACGACACAAGATGGAATATCAACCAAGTTGATTTAAACAGAAATTACGATCACTACTGGAATACCTGTCCGACTACCCAACCCGGAAGTAGTGCCTTCAGTGAATCTGAAACTCTTGCAAATTCGATTTATATGAACGAAGTTGTACCGCATGCTGACCTGTACATCACCATGCATACAGGTGTTTGGATTATGCTTTATCCATGGGGTAAGTGGCCTGAACAGCCGTCAGACTGGGAGATGTTCCATTACATCAAGGATGAAGTTAATTCTAATATTTCAGACATACCTATTCGTAACGCTAACCAGGGGCTATACCCCAACTGTGGAACCAGTCGTGATTACGGATATGGAGTGATGGGTTATCCAACCTTCACCTTTGAGACCGACGATGAGCAATTTCTCCTTGGAACCATAGAGCCATTATCCGAAAGACTCGATGAGGAACTGGATGTTATGAAATATCTAATCAAGAATGTCTGGTATTGGCGTGCTCGACTGATTGTGGAAAGTATCAAAATAAATGGCGATCAAGTCGATGCTCATGTGGTAAATCTTGGAAGAGCGAGTACATCGAATGCTACCTTGCATTATTCTGATTCAAGTGGAGAATTACTTTGGCATTCAGCCCTATTTGGAGTAAATGCCACGAATCAAACCAAGGCCACCTTAGATAGTGGTAATCTAACCCTTATTGAAGATGGCACCTGGAGTATACATTACCAAAAAAGAGTAATCGATGCTTCTCAATGGGTGGAAGAACAAATTGACGATTCTAAAGTAGAAATTTCTGAGGATAAAGAAGGATTCTTACCCGCGCCTTCAATCTTTATTCATCTATTTTCAATACTTATGGCGGCTTTTGCAGGAAAAAGGAAAAATATCGATTTATAATTGATAAATTAGAAAATACCTTGAAAAATGGTTTGAAATTAAGAGTTTCATTAGATATTCTTTGTATATTGGAACTTTTTCCCATAATCCATGAAGGCAAGTTGCGCTAATTTTGACCGGACTGGAGATATCATGATTATTCCCGTATTCAAAGGTATAAGTAAAGCTCCGAATAATACTACAGTTGGCCTTGGTCGTGGACCAAGTATTGCTGTTAAGGCCGCAGCAGCGAGCGATGCAATTTCAGGTAAGGTAGGAGAATCACTGAATGTTTGGACCAAGGGTTGCACTGTAATTTTCATCGGTGTTGGTAGGAAAGAGAAACTCAATCACAAAGTTGCCCGAGATACTGCTGCGAAGTGCCTTGCAGGTCTATCTAAGGACCTTGGTACTGAAGTCGTGATCCGATTTACATCAGGATGGTCCGCAGAAAACATGACCGCTTTCGCTGAAGGAATGATGCTACGAGATTATGAGTTTGATAAATATCAGAAAAAGGACGAAGAAAAGAATCACGATAGTTGGACATTAGAATGTCAAGCACACGAACGCCATCTCGAAGCTCTGAGTGAGTCTATTGAGAATGCGAGCCTTGTGACGACAGGTGTTCACCTAAGTCGTGACCTAGCAAATGAGCCAGCAAACCGACTGTATCCTGAGGAATTTGGACGCCGAGCACTCGAATGGGCTGAAGGTAAGGATAATGTCGAGGTTGAAGTATGGGATTATGGACGACTACAGAAAGAAGGTATGCATGGTATTATCGCTGTCGGAAAAGGTAGCATTCGCAAACCCTGTATGGTTTTCTTCCGATTAAATCCAAACGTACAGACAGGCGAGAAAGTACCTTGTATAGTCGGGAAAGGAATAACCTTTGACACAGGTGGAATTTCGATAAAACCTAGTCAAGGCATGTGGGACATGAAGTACGATATGCACGGCTCAGCAACCGTTTTCGGACTATTCCAAGCACTTTGGGCTACTGGGTACAAAGGGCGTGTAAATGGAATAACCTGCATGGCTGAAAATATGCCAAGCGCAGAAGCCTATAGACCAGGAGATGTAATCGACACTTACTCCGGAAAGACGATTGAAATTTTCAGTACTGATGCAGAGGGTCGAAATGTGCTATCTGATGGATTGTGGAAAGCAGCAGAACTAGACCCCTCATACATCGTCGATCTTGCCACTTTGACAGGAGCTTGTGTTGTTGCATTAGGCCAAGAGGCATCTGGACTTTGGTCCAATGATGATAAGTTGAGAGAAAACCTTCATGAAGCCGGTAATTCAGTAGACGAATTGGCTTGGCCAATGCCATTACTGCCTGCTTTTGAAAAGGAAATGACAAATTCCAAGTTTGCAGATGTTAGAAATGGTGGAAAGGGCCGCTATGGTGGAGCAAATACTGCTGCTGCCTTCCTAAAGCAATTCATCCAAGAGCGAGAGGATGATAATGGGTATAAATCAGTAATTCCATGGGCCCATCTGGACATCGCTGGAACTGCTTGGAATGTAGATACCAATGCATGTGTGGCACACGGTGGAACGGGTGTTCACGTACGTACCTTACATCACTTGATTACGCAGGGATGAATTACTCGTCGCCATCGTCGCTATCGACTACTTCGAAATCTGCTTCGACGATATCATCGCTATCCGCTGCCGCTTCATCTGCGGCCTGTTGCTCGGCCATTTCCGCAGCAGCAGCCTCGTAGAGTTTGGTTGAGACACCGTGCATGACTTCTTCCAATTCAGCCATCTTTGCTTGTATTGCAGCCTCATCAAGTTCCTCAAAATCAATAGGCTGACCTTCGTTCATAATGAGGCCTTCAAGTTCATCCAACTTCTCGTTTACTGGAGTCTTGTCATCATCAGACAACTTCTCACCTGATTCATCCATCATCTTTCGAGTTTGGTAAACGATATTATCAGCTTGGTTTCGTAGATCAACTCTAGCCTTACGGCGCTTGTCTTCCTCTGCAAACTCCTCAGCTTCGGAAATCTTTGATTGAATCTCATCTTCGGAAAGAGAAGTTTGACTTTCTATCTTAATCGACTGTTCAGTTCCTGTTCCGAGATCCTTTGCCGATACATTCACGATTCCGTTTGCGTCTATATCGAAGGTAACTTCAATCTGTGGAATTCCACGTGGAGCAGGTGGGATTCCCATGAGATGGAATCTTCCCAGAGTTGTATTATCTTTAGAGAATTCACGCTCACCTTGTAAGACATGAACCTCAACAGCTGGTTGGTTATCCGAGGCGGTAGAGAATACCTCCGAGCGACGACTTGGAATCGTGGTGTTGCGCTCGATCATCATCGTAGTCACGCCACCTAAGGTCTCGATTCCAAGAGTTAGTGGAGTAACATCGAGAAGTAGCACATCGGTTACTCCTTCATCACCAACGATAATTCCAGCCTGAAGAGCGGCTCCAACAGCAACCGCCTCATCAGGGTTGATACCTTTGAATGGAGCTTTTCCAACTTCCTGTTCAATCGCCGTCTGTACTGCAGGAACACGTGTTGAGCCTCCAACTAAGATGACCTTGTCGACTTCTCCCTTAGATACTCCTGCGTCCTTCATTGCTTGACGGGTAGGAGTCATTGTTCGCTCGACTAGATCGGCGATTAATTCCTCGAATTTCGATCTAGATAGCGACAGGTCTAGGTGTTCTGGCTGTCCGTCGCGCATGGTGATAAACGGCAGATTGATTTGAGTTGTTCCGGTTCCAGATAACTCAATCTTTGCTTTCTCAGCAGCTTCTCGTAGACGACTCATGGCTTGCATATCACCTGACAGATCAATTCCCGTATTCTTCTTGAATTCGGATAGAATCCATTCAATTACGACATCGTCGAAATCGTCGCCACCCAATCGATTGTCTCCACTTGTTGCCTTTACTTCGATTTGGGGTTGATCGTCTACTAGGTAAATTTCTAGAATTGAGATATCGAAGGTACCACCACCGAGGTCGTATACCAAGATCGTCTGATCGTCGTCCTTGTCGACACCATAAGCCAATGCAGCTGCAGTAGGCTCGTTGATTATACGTAGTACTTCTAAACCAGCGATTCTACCTGCGTCTCGAGTTGCCTTTCTTTGTGCATCGCTAAAGTATGCTGGACAGGTAATAACAGCCTGTGTCACCTCTTGTCCAAGGTATGCCTCAGCATCGGCCTTCAGCTTCTGTAGTACGTATGCTGAGATTTCTTGTGGGGTAAACTCATCGTCGCCAATTTTTTGCTTCCAATCAGTACCCATTTCCCTCTTCACAGACATGATTGTACGTTCTGGGTTAGTTACCGCTTGTCTCTTTGCAGTAATTCCAACAAGGCGATCTCCATCTTTAGTGAAGGCTACCACCGAGGGAGTGGTTCTACTTCCTTCTGAATTAGGTATTACTGTAGCTTTACCACCTTCTAGAGTAGCAACGCAACTATTCGTCGTTCCAAGGTCTATTCCAATTACTGCTTTACTCATTTCATTCACTCCATTGAGAATTCACTCACTTTCCTCAGCTGTTGTGGCCTCCGAATTGATGTCGAATTTAACATCAAGAATTCCATTGTTTAGGTCCCATTCGACAATATTGTCTGCCGAATGAGGAAGGGTGTAGCGCTTCAAAGGGCGCATTTGTGTGGTCTTCATCAGCTGTAGTATTTCACCGCCACTGGTTAGGTTAAGCTCAATCTCTTCTTGTTGTAGATCGTTGAATCTGGAGATATCTACTGTTATGCACATTCTATCTTCATGTATGAATACATCTTCCAATGGCAGATTATTATCCGGTTCTTCAGTTACCTCTTCCTCGACCTCAATTTCAGGTACTTCGGCAGGTGTATTACCTTCAAATTGAACTTTGATTCCCATATTTCGGAACATCTCGCCCATTCCACTTGGGCCGTTGAGCATGGATTCCATCTGCTTTCGGAACTCTTCAGGATTTACATCGGTTCCCATTTTTATCTCGGTCGAAGCCATACGATCTGGATCAAGGCCCATCTCCTCAAATTGATCTCGGACCTGTCGCATCATATTTTGAAGCAATTCGACGTCGATTGGCATGCCCATATCAGCGAACATTTTGGCCATCTGTTCGAGCATTCTCTCCTCGAATTCGTCTCTTTCTGATGCGCTCATTATACCACTACTCAACTTGAGGTTGTATAGTCCCAGTATCCACCCATATTTGAATCAAACGGTTACTAGGGCACTCGCGCACTAGGGATACGTTGTGCATGTGCGGGATGAGAGCAAGTTCCTATATCGGCAACATCGCATTGAAAACGGTCCTTTGATTCGCAATCCACATGGTCGAGTCGGAGCAGGATGTTGCCTTGCAGGATACCGACCGTGTAGAGGGGCGCTCTGCGCTGGTAAACAACACCAATGCCGCAATAGCACTTGCAGGCGCTGTTAGGTCGACTTTAGGCCCTAGGGGCTCGGATAAGATGCTAGTTGATGAGAATGGCGAGATCGTCGTCACCAATGATGGAGTTACTGTTCTTGAGACTGCAAAAGTTGAACATCCTACTGCTAACCTTCTCATCTCTACTAGTTCAGCTCAAGATAGAATAGCTAGGGATGGAACTACAACTTCCGTCCTCTTAACGGCAGAACTATTGCGCAATGCGCTGGAACTATCCAGAATAGGAGTTCATCCGACAATAATAATCAATGGATATCGTATTGCGCTGGAAGAGTCGCTTTCTCAATTAGAAGAAATTTCTAGAGAGGCCTTAGATGATGATTTAATTGCAACAACAGCGACAACCATGGCTGGCAAGATCGATACTGTCTTGGCCAAGAAAATGACTGTTTTAGCACTTGAAGCTGCTCATGCATTAGAAAATGAAGAGGGTGGTGATGACCTTGAGAGAATCCGTGTTAAGCGCCTACAAATGACTGATGGTGGCGCTGCAGAATCTGAAATCATTCACGGCTTAATGCTAAAGAAGCAACGACTTGATTTTACCACAGATAGTCATTCTGAGGGGGGTAAAATCGTGATTATCGATGGAGGATTTGAAAATCGAGAATTAGAGCTGGATGCTCAAATTGAGATTCGAAACACTGGTGTGCTTTCGGGATTCCAAGACAGGAAGAGGGCAAAATTAGCCGAACAGGTTACTAGCCTTTCTTCACTGGGAGTTGACTTGCTTTGCGTCCGAGACGGGATTGCCGACGAGGCTGTCCCCTTGTTGAAAGCTGCTGGAATAACTGCCTATCGTAGGTTTGAAAGAGAAGACTTGGAACGATTATCGATTCTTACTGGAGCGAAGATGGTTCGAGATACGAATAGGATGTCTGCAGGGGATGTAGGGGCTTACACCAAGCGTGCAGCGGAAAAGATTGACGATTCCTGGTATCTACGAATCGATGGTGAAGGTCGTGCTATGACTGCTCTTCTACGTGGAACTACATCCACAATACGCGAAGAGGTTAGCAGGACATTCGACGATGCTCTTGGCGTAGCATTCAGATTGGTTCGTGACCCGAAGGTGCTTCCCGGTGGGGGAGGGACTCAAACTCATTTAGCACGTCACCTGCGTTCCTATGCTACAACTCAGAAAGGGAGAGAGCAATTGGCAATTGAGGGCTTTGCTGACGCTCTAGAAGTAATCCCCCGTGTTTTAGCAGAGAATGCAGGACTAGATCCAATCGATGAGATATTGGCTCTATCAGCGTCACAAGTAGAAAATGGCTCATGGTACGGACTTGATGCAATGAGTGGAAAGAAGGCAGATATGGGAGAATTAGGAATTCATGACCCTCTTTTCGTTGCTCGACAAGCCTTGACTGGCGCAACTGAAGCGGCAATTACCGTCTTGAGAATCGATGATGTGCTATGGGCAAATGTCGAACCAGGTACTCCTGATTGGTCGAATCAGATTGATGAAGATTGAAGTCCAGAAATCATTGCATCACAAAGTGCGTCCAAATCATACTCAGCATTCCATCCCCAATCTTTCTGAGCGGCTGAATCGTCAACCGAATTAGGCCAAGAGTCCGCATACTCCTGCCTTACGTCGGGCTTGAAATCGCAAGTAAAACCTGGCACTCTAGCAGCAACCGCATCTGCGATTTCGGAGGCTGAAAAAGAACAACCTGAGAGGTTGTAACCTCCACGAGATTCGCCAATTGACTCAAGAGGTGTATCCATCAAATCGATAGTTGCGCGTATTGCATCATCCATGTACATCATTGGTAGGCGAGTATCTGCACGAACAAAGCAATCGTAGTGCCCATTTTCAAGTGCGGCATGAAAAATATCTACTGCATAATCCGTAGTACCACCACCAGCAGGAGCCTTGTAGGAAATTAAACCCGGATATCTGATTCCT
>CACELO010000020.1 GCA_902560445.1 uncultured Candidatus Poseidoniales archaeon | reverse complement strand
ACTGGTTTAATTGCTGCTACAATTGTAGGTCTGACAGTATCTTTGTTTGGTCATTGGACGTGGTTAGCAATTCTGATTTCATTCCTTGCAGTTGGCTCATTAGCCACCTTATGGAAGTATGAAGAAAAGGCTGCTTTGAGATTAGCAGAGGAGAACAAAGGAGCTCGTGGTTGGCGGAATGTAATGGCCAATGGTGGTGTGGCTTCAGTAGTCGCAATCGCGAATTTCGCACTTGATCAACCAGAGTGGGCTTACTTGGCGGCTTGCGCATCAATTTCTGTAGCCGCCTCCGACACCTTAGCATCGGAAATAGGTAGTCTAGACTCTAGGACTAGAAGTATCATCAATCTAGAAGCCGTACCTGCAGGAACCAATGGGGGTATGTCATTGACTGGTACATTTGCAGCATTAGGTGGTGCAGTACTAATTGCATTATTATCGATTAGCCTTGCTTCAATTACCGATGTTGAAACTCCTCTATTGACTATGATGGTAGTTGTTACACTAATCGGTTGGCTTGGTTGCCAAGTCGACTCTATTTTAGGAGCCTTATTTGAGAATAAAGGCCTAATCGGAAAGCACACTGTAAACTTCCTTGCAACACTATCTGGTGCGTTAATGGCTATATTTTTTCATATCCGCTTCCTTTAGGGGAAGCGTGTTCCAAACCTAAAGAATCCCCTTAAGTCGAATACAGAGAAGCGCGAGGTTTGAATGCCAGTCCAATGAGGGGTCAAGTGAGAGGTGTAACCGTTGTTCAGGTCAAGGGTGCTAACAACAGCAATTATTTTGCTTCTAGTTGGGACATTCATCGCTAGTACAACTAGTGCCCAAGATGCAGACGAATTTGGTCCCGGACTAGAAATCAGTATCCCTCAAAATCACAATATTTTCCTTCACGGCACAGAAGAGATGCCAGAACTTCGCAGAGATTGGCCTATACTCACAGGAATACCCGGGGGTTCTGCTAGTTTCTCCAAAACAGCAGGTTCCCCTCAAAATCTTGTAGATGTTCAAGGAATACCCATCGTAGAGGCGCTTTCACTAAATGGTACAGTCACTGTTGAATTGTATGCTTCATTGGAGGCAAAATCTCCAGTATGTAGGCAAACGAATGTTATTCCGGGTTCCCCAGCTGGTGCCACAACTCAATTCTATGTCACCCTGCGTTGGGGTTCTTTCACCCTCATCAATAGTATGGCAACGAATGTTGTGACCATGGAAGAATCCTACACGCAATCTCATATTTTCCAAGTTGAGGTGCCAGTTGATGATGTGGCTTTGGGGCCAGGGGATGCTTTGTCTCTACAAATTTCCGTTCAACATGATTGTGTTCAACCGGGCTCATTGTGGTGGGGTACCTATGATGCAAAAAGTGGAATCACATTTTCGGGGGACTTGATTGACCCAAAATTAGATCAGGTCACAGATTCAAATCGAATAACTAGAATCGAGTTTACACCCATTTCTCCTTGGGGTCCTTCGGATTTTTCACAACAAGTAATCGAAGTCGTAGGTCCTATGGATAGTTACGAATCTATGGTTCATGGATTCGGTCAAGAGGATCAAAGATTGGAGCACTTCGAGTCACCTCATTCCTTTAGGGTAGGTGAAGCAAATAGGACCGTTCTTACTTGGTCTACATCAAAATCCTTGGAACCCGGATTGTATATGATTGATGGTTGTTTCAAACTTCAAGACCAAGACCCCGCTGAACCTTGTGATGTGATTGGTGTATTGAAATTCGAAGTAAAGGAAGACCCTCAGGCCCTATTGAGTGGGACGTGGGTAGCGATAATGATTCCACTTGGAGTCATTACTTGGCTAGGTGCTTCAATGAGGGAGGCTATGTTGCCTCTTCCCGCTTATGCAGTGATTATTGTTCTCGCCATAGCGAGTATCGGTCCAGCGACCCATTTGCCAGATATTGATGCGAACTCACCGCGTTCCGATGGTGCCGCACCATCATTCACTCTACTGGAACATGGTGGCGAGGGGTCTGTCTCTTTGCTTGAATTACTATCAGATTCCGACGCTGTTGTTGTTGGTATGTACGTGCCCGGTTCTGCTAATGCAAACCGGCAAGCAAATGATTTCCAAATGGCTGATGCATTAATTGACAGAGATGTTTCCTTCGTTCAAATTGCTACTGGAAAGGGAGTCAGGGCGGTTGATTTAGACTCCCATTCGGAAATAATAAACGGGTCTTGGCCATTATTGATGGACAATGCCGATGCTAGCGTTGGTAAGTCCTTCCCCAGTGGAGCGAGCGATGCAGTGATTATTATCGATGCAGCAGGGTTCATCACAGATTGGTCACCTGGAACTTACTCAAGTTCGGAGATTGCAGACGCTGTTGAGGAAGCAACGAAGGGTTCCGGACATACTGTATTTGATCCACTAACCTTGCTTTGGGGTACGGCCTTACTTCCGTTGTTCGTTCTCGCTATGCCACGAGAGAGGGAATATCAGCAACCAGATGAAGTACTTCTACCTGGCTCGGGTATATTGTTAACATTGCTTGCAGCAGGTGTTGGATTTTCTCTATGGGCAATACCGATTTCATTGATGGCCGCTGGAGGCTTAGGTGCTTGGTGGATTTGGATTGAGTTGGTACTTGCTCTAATTCTAACCTACCATGGTTTGCGAACCCTAACTAGCGGCAGAATTCCTGAGGTCGATTGGATTTCCAACAAGATTCATTCTAGTCTGCCAGAGCAGTATAGGGATTGGAGAAAGGCCTCATCTTTTAGCGACGACGTCCATCTAGGAATCTGGGTGGCTTGGTTGATTTGGTTACGAACTCCTGATTTGGTAGCTCAGGGAGTAGGGGCAGTAGCACGTACTGGTATTCTTGGAATTATTCTCTCTGTATGCATTTTACTGGGGCTAATTATTGCGTCAGGTCTGACTGTAGTAATCGCTCGTGCAATAATCGGAGTAACAGGCCCAATTCCTAGAACACTAGGTAGCTTGAGTGTAGGAATTCGCCCGAGAGCATGGGGTCTAGCGAGTGCAATATTGGGTTCCTGGTTACTTATCAGTCTACTAGTTGGTCCGGTATTTGGTAATTTTTGATTTCGAATAATCAACTCTTTCTAAACTAACCAACCGAGAGCATCATAAGAGTGTAGCCACTCGTCTAATCACAGATTGGGGGTATAGTATAGCCCGGTATTATTACCGGCTCCAGACCGGTGGAGGGGGGTTCAAATCCCTCTGCCCCCACCATAAAACTCACCGAGGCCATACCTATTATCTTCAGATTCATTATGTGGTGGGATTGATGAAGTACGGCCCTTCGTCTTCGCTCAATGGACAATAGGTCGATTGCAGTAGCACTGGTGCTTATTCTATTGTCACCACTTGCTGGAAGTATTGCGGTCCCTAGTGCAAATTCTAATTATACTTCCTTGGACTCAACAGGATTTCAGTTAATTGAGGAAGGACAGACAACTGAAATCCCTATTCAGGAGCCAATTTGGTGGGATTCTGACCTGAATTGGTGGGAACACACTTCATTAGATTCAGATCGTAATGGAATACATGACTCATTACAAACGGAAATTGGCCTTGTCAATGTAGGTATATCTTATTCGCGTGATGTTACAAATATGGACAAAAAATCATTGGAAGATTTGGGTTTTGATATCCACATTGAGTTACCAATTGTGGACGCATTATTACTTGGGGATGTTGACGCGAGTAAGATTTGGGAGTTAGCCGAATTAGATGGTGTGGTTATGGTAGAGCGATACGGCTCGTTGGTCTTCTTCGGAGATATCCAAACCCTTGCCGTAAAAGCCAAGAATTCTTCAGAATATCCGGTTTCAGCATGGGACTTTGGAGTAACCGGTAAAGGAATTAATATCGCAATGGTAGATACCGGTGTCGACAATGAACATCCTGGGCTTAACACGAAATTTGTAGCAGGATATGATGCTGTTTGTTTCGTACATTCAGATCCACAGTGTATACTTGCCGGAGGTCGCCAGGATGACGGGTCATTCGATCCTGATGACGGTAACCAACATGGCACTGCTTGTATGGGGATGGCTAGCGCAACTGGTATCGAAGCCGACGGCTCTCAATCTGAATTCTATGGTTCAGCACCAGATGCTGGTTTAGTGGACGTACGAATAGGCACCGATGTTGGTGCAGGACCATTTGAAAATTATCTTCTGGAACAGGAGTTTTACGAATCGGCAATGAACGGACTACAGTGGATTATCGATCATCGAGACGACGCTTGGCCTGGGGTTGAAGAAGAAAGTCATGGGATTGATATCATATCTCTCTCATGGGGAATAACTAGCCACGAGAATGGAGGTTCAGATGGAACTGACATGCATAGTAGAATTCTAGATGAGGCTATGGAATTAGGAGTAGCTGTTTCTAACGCTGCCGGTAACGATGGAGAGGACAATGATGGACTGTCTGGAATGAGTGCCTCTTCTCTCTCAATCACCGTGGCTTCAACCGATGATCAGAATACTGTTAACAGGTCCGATGATACAATTGCTGGATATTCATCCCGAGGTCCTCGCAAAGATAATGGAGATGGGAATCCGGTAAACGAATTAATCCCCGAAATCAGTGCACCGGGTACTAACATAATTCAAGCAGAAGGATGTGTGTCAAGTGGAGGTTGCAGTAATTTCCTAGGCGGAGATGCATCTCAGAACACCTACACTGGAAGGGGTAGTGGAACCTCTTACGCAGCCCCTGCAGTAACCGGAATCGTAGCATTGATTTGGGAAGCGAACGAAAACCTGACTCCATTACAAATTAAAGAAATCCTCAAACATACATCTGAATTACGAGGAGAGGCCAGCGCCCCAGAGGTCGATCCGTATTGGAATAGAGAATTTGGATATGGAATGGTAGATGCTTTGGCTGCGGTTGAACTTGCGATATTCCTTAGAGAAAGCGGACAGACCCCATTAATCGATCCTACATTACAGAGCCACAGACTGAATCTATCTTCGGATGGAAAAATCAACATGACAGGTCACTCTTGGGGTCAGGCAGGAAGTATTGAAAGAGTGGAATATCGAATTGATGGCGGAGAGTGGATGGAGACGACTTATTCCGCTACACCAAGCGAAATAGGCGCATTGAGCCCCTTTGAGTGGCACATTCTATTGGATCCAAAAAAACTGAGTTCAGGCAATCACACAGTTGAGGTACATGCTGTTACAGGCGCAATGCATTCACTACCTGTATTCTTCGAAATCGAGGGCACAGGTGCGGTTTCAGAATCGATGTCGATTCCACCAATTGCAATCGGTATTGTGATTGTTGTCGCATTGGTATGGGTTGCATCATTAGTGTTAATTCGATTTCGTTCAGGTGACGAAATTGAGGCAATAATTAACAGCGTTAGAAACCGAGATGAGATTGAAGAAGTTGTTGACGCCGAGTTAATCGACTCTGAAAATTAGTATTCATTACAATTCAGTCAATTTCTCAAATCAAATGCCGAATCCGAAGGAGTCGAGGGTGTTAGTTCAAATGCTCATTCTATCCTCCGTAGGTCATGGTGCGGTTTTCCGAACGCGCGAACAGCATTCGTCCTACAGGAGTTCGCCGAATGTTCGACATGGCCGGTGATGACGCAGTCCAGTTTGGTTTAGGTGAACCAGACTTCCAACCGCCAGATTTAGCCATAGACGCTTTCGAAAAGGCCATGCGAGAAGGACGAAACAAATACACAACTACTGCAGGTCTACCGGAACTAAGGCAAAAGATAGCAGAGACCTGGCATTATCTTTCTCCAAATCTCGACGAATCTAATGTCTGCATCACAATGAGCGGAACAAACGCCTTGCTGGATATTTTCCTCGCCCTCGTAGATCCTGGAGATGAGGTCCTAATTCCAGAACCATATTTTCCGTTATATCCTCCCGATGTAGTTATTTGTGGAGGTCAACCCTCGCTTTATCCCTGTAGATTTGAGAATGGTTTCGTGCCGAAAATTGAGGACTTAGAGGACTTGGTAAATGAGAATACAGTGGCCATTTTGTATAATTTCCCAAGTAATCCCACCGGCGGTAATGTCACCCCAGAGGAACGTGATGAACTACTTGCTTTTGCAGACCGTCATGATTTATGGGTCATCACCGATGAAGTATATGACAGAATAGTCTACGATTGTGAACATGTATCCTTCCTAGGAGCCGGTTATGACAAGGTCATAATGATCAATTCTTTCTCCAAAACCTTCGCTATGACAGGTTGGCGAATAGGTTACATTCTTTCTGAGAATTTAGAGGCGATGACACACATAACAAAGATGCAGTATTACGTCACTGCTTGTAGTAATGATGCCATGCAATATGCAGTGCTAGAAGCAATGGAAAAAGCTTCAGATTACCCCGCTAAAATGTGCCAAGAATTCAAGGCTAGAAGAGACCTAATCTGTGATAGGCTAAACGCAATGGAAGGAGTTTCATGTCATGTTCCGACTGGAGCGTTCTATGTATTCCCTAAGGTTGATGTGCCCGGAATGAATAGTGAAGAAGTAGCAATGGCGTTATTGGAGGGGGGTGTTCTTTGTAGCCCTGGTTCTGCTTTTGGAAAGGCAGGTGAAGGACACCTTCGATTCGCATACACCATCGGTCGAGATGATATCTCACGAGGGATGGACCGAGTTGAGAAGGTCTTGGCAGAACTTCGTAATAATTGAGTAGGTGCCGTATTGTCTGGAATCGAAACACTGTTGTACTTCGTCATAGGATTTGCAATATTCAGCTATGGTGCTGGTAAGTTTGATTCTAAAATAGTAATAGTGTTGGCAATTATAGCCATTATTGGACTACATATTGAGGGGCCGAATACATTCCTTTTTGGAATGATATTGGCTACTGGTTGGTCTCTGCTGAACAAGGGTGTAGAGCGGATTTTTCCAACCTTAAACTAGTCATCAAATAATCCGAATGGCAGGTCGATCATTCTATTTTCATCTTCTTTAGATTCATCATTAGTTCCTCCACTCTCTTCAGTATTAGTAGTGCGACTCCACGGTGGTAAGTCTTTCGAGGATAAATCAGAATCATCCTTCTCTCCACTCGGTGAACTCTCTTCTTCTAGCAAATTTTGATTCAGATTCTCAAGTTTTTCTTCAGGATCGCGCATCCAATCGGGCATATCATGTGCGCCGGCAAGAACTGAAATGGTAGTAAAAACCGCAACAGGAAGTACAGAAATAGCTACTAGAAAATCAATTATTGCAGCATCTGGAATTTGATCAGCTGGCATTATCGATTTCATTAATACAGCTTCAAGTTGGACATTATGCCAGACTTGATAATCTACATCTAATCGTTCCAGGGATAACTGCAGCAATACTCTTGCAATAATCCAAAAAATTATGATAGGAAGTATCCAAGAAAATTTAGAAACTTTGGCGAGAATTTTCCTAAACCAAGCGGCAATTCCAATAAGATGTCTTGAGTACATTGGTTGTATCCTAAGGCCAAACCATAGTGCGATGAAGTAACCAACCATTCCCAATTCAAATGCCTGTTCGGGTTCAACAAATCTTTCAGGTATACCTTCCATAATAAACAGTGGAATTGCGATTAATGCAACCTGGATGGGTATGGCTAGAATTTGCAACCCTCCGTGGATTGAGAATAAATCGTATGTATCGGTCTTGCTACTAACCAAACGTGCCATTTTACCATAGGGGCTTCTCTGCAGGTTTAGTCTCGCTCTATCGATTAATTCCGGTGTATTGACATTTCTTCTTAGGCCTAGAACAGTCAACCATCCACCTCTGTCTACAACGCTTGTAGGTGAGTAGACTCCTGCAATCAGGGCCAGAATTAAAGAGAGTGAGCCATACATTAGTCCTGCAATAATTATCCAATCTAGAGCCGCTAAGTCGATATCGAATGAAAGCTGATCACCCTCGTTATTTATTGACAATAAATAGGTGAGCGAGAATCCTATAATCGGGGCTATTGTAACTTGTCCAAGAACTATGGTGGCTAGAACTAAGCGCGGAAATAATGGGTGTTCACTCCTAGCCATACTAGTTGTCGCACCTACCAGGTAACATAAGGCCTTCATAGATTGAACAACAATGGATACCTATTACCAAACACCTCAATGATTAGCCAATAACTAATCTGATGCCGCCCGAAGGGCGGCGCACGTACTTACCGAACCTTCATACCCAAACCGATATCGCAGAACTTCGTTGTCCATGCGTAATCTGCCACTTACAATTTTCGCCATTCTAATGGTGACGTCCCTTTCACCATTGGGATTCGGCCCTGCACTGGAACATAATCCAACTCGTGAAGTTTCACCAAGAGCGCTGATTGATTTCGGAGTCTCCGACATAGAATTGGGTAACAGTTCATTGCAAGCTCGTGAATGGACCAATCCTGATGACAGCATTGTTCAATATGTAATGAGAGATGAATTGATTCAAATCAATGTAACATTTACTCAGGTAGGAACATCCGGCCAACCGGCCAGTGCTATTGGAAAAATGCAAATCTGGCATCCAGTTGGAGTTATGGTCGCAGAATGGTCAGTCAATATGACTCTCTCAGGTGGCCAGTCCTTTAGAGCGGAATTCTATTGGACGCCAAATGCTGCACAGAGCTACCTCGACGATGATGGATATTTGCTAGGAGGAATCATTCTCCGAGGAATTGTCGACGGTGGACTTGCCGATGATAATTACGAAAATAACGATTTTGATCGCTTGATGCCCGTCGCAATTTGGAACGACCCCATGGAAAACGGAATTTGTGGTGATGTTGATGGAGATGGAACAATCGATTGTCCGAATCAACTAAGTTACAATAATCCAACGTGGGTAGGTGCTGGGTACGATACAGACGGTTCAGTTTCTGACGATCCCGATTACTACGGTCATTGGAGAATGGATAATTCTTCAAGCGCCGTAGGCGAAAGGCATTGGAGAGTATCTCGACAAGGCGCAGATTATGCCAGCAACAGGATGGATAGACTTTGGTGGGGTTGGCTGACTCCATTTGACTCCTGCGAGGACCCGGGCCATGGGCTTGGTACTGGAACTTACGACCCAACTGTATCAACAATTTATGCCAACTATTTCTGCCGAGCACGTATCCGTGGATTCGATTACCTGAACTTGCAATTAGTTACTCATGCATGGGGTAGTATGGGTCAAGGAGATACAATTCGATTAGAGGCAGATGCTGGTAATGAGGAATTCTACAATTATACCGCAATGCCATTGTCAACAACCTTTGGAAACTGGACTCAACATGTTTGGAATATGACAGATGTGCACCCCACCGGTGATTACACCTTGGCTTTCAGATTTGACTCCGATTCATCATTTGCGACACAAGGAATCCATCTTGATGGTTTCATCCTCTTTGGAATCGAAAGAGTTCCTGAATATACTCTCGACGTTGAGTGTAACGATCCTCTTCCCAATGCATATATCGTGATTCCTGCAGATCCTACGCCTCCTACCCTAGGATGTACCGTAAAGAACAATGGATATGTCGATATTACACTTCGAGTTTATACCGATGTTTCCAACCAATCTTGGATGTGGGATTTCCCTCTCAGAATCGAGTCTAACCACCCAACTGATTTCGATAACAATGTTGTGACAAAGAATATCAAACCACTCGAAACTATGGATTTGTGGGTAAACCTAACAATTCCAGATGGAGCAACAGTGCAAGAGGTAGATTGGTATATTCATATTGGAGACGGATTAACTAATTTCTCTAAATGGACGATAAATCTTCCAGTGGACGTAACTGCGTCCTATTCATCATATCTGACTCAAAAGACATTGGAAAATCCTGCAATCACCTTGCTTCCCGGAGAGACAGGTGATGTACTTATGACGCTGAAGAACACAGGTAATCAGAGGGCTATTTGGAACCTAGGAGGGACATTTGCCGACAATCGTTGGAGTGCATCCAATCTTATTTGGACCAATGAGACCGGTGTCCCGATTACGAGCATTGAGATGGACCTAAACGAAAAACTGGAACTTAATGCTCGGATTACAACACCTGAGGAAATAACTCCTGGGCAATATGCGATAACCCTAATCGCTAGTGGTAGAGCTCCGGCTAACTTCCAAACTGAATGGACAATTAATGTAGAAGTCCCAATAGACCACGATCTGAAACTAGTGCCTCAAATCAGGGAAATGATGGCACCTGCTGATGGAGCTTTGCGTTGGATAGAAATTCAATTGGTAAATGATGGTAATTCGGAAGAGGCCTTCGATTTATCTATCGCCGCGGACTGGCGCTTAGGATTGGAGATGAATGCTGAACAAACTCTCGGAATAGATCCATTCGGAGGCGATACCAGCGTCCTGTTGATGTTCCCTATGCCTTACGGAATAGAGAACGAAACCTACCAAATTTGGGTTCATGCAACAAGTACAACTAATCCTGAATATCAGAGAAGTGTGCAATTATTGCTTACAGTTCCTGAAACATATCTTATTGAAATTCCAGACCTAGACCTAACAAATGAGGTATACCGTGCAGGAGATGATGCTAGAACAATGCGATGGGAGGTTTGGAATAATGGCAATATGCCTGACAAATTTACCGTTTCTTTCGATAAGAGTCATGAGGATATCACCGTTTTTGCTACTGGTCTAAATAATGGAAAGACAGATTGGATAGAACCAGGTTCCTCTGTTAATTTGACTGTGAGTTACTCCTTTGACCAAGGCGCTGATGGCGATAGGACAGTCACTTTGATTGCCGAAAGTCAACAAGCAGGAACAGTAGGACAAATAGTTTCGGCAGAAGGAGAAGCGGACTTCAAAGTAGGACAAGTTGGTTGGCTTCTGGTCACACCACCAGCAAGTGAGGTGATAGAAGATAAGGGAGAAGTCACCTTAGAATTCTCAGTGGAGAACCTAAACCCCTCTTCAGAACAACTAATGCGAGCAGATATCGATAGAATCACTGAGCCCGATTTGTTTTTCAATGTTTTAGATGTTAGAGTTGATAGTGAAGATCGAGATTTTGTTCTTCCAGCAGGTGCAACAAAGATTGTCACAGTCACAGTCGATATAAATCAAGAGAATCTTGACAATTTGGCAGAAAATACGATGACCTTCAATGTAATTTTGACCGTAGATTCTGACATTGACAAGGTATCATCGTCAACAACAATACAACTTGTGAAAACAGTTCAAATAGAAGATGGACCAGATGTAGGATTCATGGCTAAAATTGCTGCTAATATCGTATTTGTTGTTGCAGGATTGGTGGCGATAATTGTTGTATCGATAATTACATTCAGGGTCGTAAAAGAGGCAAGGTCTCCCCTAGAGGAGTACTCCAGTATCGAGGACTATTCTCCGAGTTTTGTCAATCTTGGAGACGATACTTCAGTTCCTGCAGCCCCAGAGCTACCGGCCGCGGATGAGGTTGCCAATTCCATGTATGGTGGTTCGGCTGATATATTTGAGAATAAAGCTGCAGAAATGCCACCACCACCACTACCAACTGACGAGGAACCACCTGCGTCTGAATTTACTTCTCCAGATGAACCAGAACCAGAGATTGAGACCACTGAAGAAGCAGAATTACCTCCAGGTACCCCGCCAATCCCCGAGGAAGGCCTACCACAGGGATGGACCATGGAGCAGTGGGCCTATTATGGTGAAAAGTGGCTAGAACAAAATATGGACGAATAATCTCCGATATATGGGTGACTAGCAGTTCCCCAACAATCGCGCCTGCGTGTGCGAGGCCTTATGACCCCCACTTGGGTCGGCGGATTGCTGGATTCTGGAGCGTGATTTCCGATGTACAACGGTCAACAACCAATTTTCATACTCAAAGAAGGTACGACTAGAACGAGTGGTAAGTCTGCTCAAAGCAACAATATTGCTGCCGCAAAAGCAGTTTCTGATGCGGTTAGAAGCACCCTTGGACCAAAGGGTATGGACAAGATGTTGGTAGATGCAATGGGTGATGTGGTAATCACCAACGACGGCGCAACTATTCTCAAGGAGATGGATATCGAACATCCTGCTGCTAAGATGATTATTGAAATCGCTAAGACACAGGAGCAACATTGCTTTGATGGAACAACAAGTGCGGTTGTAATCGCTGGAGAATTACTCAAGCGGAGTGAAGATTTGGTTGAGCAAAACGTTCATCCAACTGTTATTTGTGAAGGATTCAGGCTCGCTTCAGACAAGGCTGCTGACCTTATCGACTCACACGCCATAGAGGTCAACGAAGAGAAATTACACGAGGTCGCAAAGACCGCATTAACGGGAAAGAGTGCGGGCGCAGTCAAGGAGTTTCTAGCTGACATATCAGTAAGGGCAGTATTGGCAGTGGCTCAAGATACCGATGATGGAGTAGTTGTGGATTTAGATGATATCAAGATTGAGAAAAAGCAAGGTGGCTCTATTAAGGATAGTAACCTTGTGGACGGAATTATCCTAGACAAGGAAAGGGTACATTCCGGAATGCCTCGCTCGCTTGGAGATGCCAAGATTGCATTGATTAATTCTGCAATTGAGGTCAAGAAGACTGAGGTAGATGCAAAGATTCAGATTACAGATCCAAATATGCTTGCTCAATTCCTCGATGAAGAGGAAGCCTTCCTCAAAGGGCTAGTGGATACAATCATCGCCAGCGGTGCTAATGCTGTCATTTGCCAGAAAGGAATCGACGACCTTGCTCAACATTACATGGCAAAAGCAGGTCTTTTCGCTATTCGTCGAGCAAAGAAGAGTGATATGGAAGCCTTGTCGAAAGCAACTGGTGGAAATGTCATTACAAATATTGACGACCTTAGTGATAGAGATCTTGGCCGAGCTGCCAAGATCGAAGAGCGAAAAATCGGAGATGCGGACATGGTATTTATCACCGGTTGCCCACAAGCCAAGAGTGTCAGCGTATTACTTCGAGGCGGTACAGAGCACGTTGTAGATGAAATCAGACGTGCCTTCGACGACGCGGTAGGAGTAGTTGCAGTGGCTCACGAAGATGGAGCGGTCTTGACCGGAGGTGGTTCGGTTTTGGCTGCGATTAGTAGAGAGCTACGTTCCTATGCAGAAGGAAT
>CACELO010000019.1 GCA_902560445.1 uncultured Candidatus Poseidoniales archaeon | reverse complement strand
GCCTGGCCCTAGTGTTTGGGACGATTCTTGGAGCAAAATTCAGGGGCTACTTGGAACACATCCCAATACCACCAATGGTAATTTTCCCAGGACTCATAGCAATCTGTCTTTACTCCGCTATGGGATAAACCGGTTAGAACAGGGTTGTCTGTCTAGAGCCATTTGAAGAATTATCCTTTCTCGAGGATTTCTTTCTTGGCCTCTTCCTGCTACCATGTTTTTGGTATACTGCTCGGCTTCTATCTTTTGCCTCTGGTGATTTTCTAGCAGCATATGTTTTCTTTATTCCTTCTTTTCTTGATTCCAATTCATCAAGAATCGGGGCGGGATAATCAACTCCAATTCTACAACTAAAATTAGATTGCTCCTCTTCAGACATCTTCCAAGGTTGATGAATGTATTTTGTTGGGATTACTCTCAATTCAGGCACCCATTTCCTGATGTAATCTCCACTCTTATCATGATCTATTCCTTGTTTGGTTACAGAATATGCTCGGACGGTATTGATACCTGTAGTTCCTGACTGCATCCCTACTTGTGACCAATGAATTCCTGGTTCATAATCCAGAAATAAGGTTGCAAGATGTGTTCCAACTTCTCTCCATGGTAACCAAAGATTGTACGATGCTACCGACATCAACATGGCCCTCATTCGAAAATTAATCCAACCTGTTGAAGTCAATTGTCTCATGCAGGCATCGAAGAAGGGCCAACCGGTCATTCCGGCTTTCCATACCTCGAATTTTTCTTCATTCAACTCTCTATTGAGTCTGGAATCAATAACTGCATTTTGAGCCTTATAATTTAGAGTTGGTTCCATTTCTAACTTCTGAATAAAATGACAATGCCAAGCGAGACGACTCTGAAATGATGAGAGGCTTTTCAACCAGGTCCCCACATCTTCGCCTTGTGATTTGATCGCCTTCAATTGGTTCATTCTGTTCTTTGTGTTCTGAACTGCTCTTCTTACAGAAATGCATCCAACGCTAAGATAAGGAGCAAGTCTAGAACCATGTTTTTCGGCTTTTACAGGACTAGATACGGCCCATCTGTATGGCTCGCCTCTTTGATAGAGGAATGAATGGAGACATTTCAAAGCCGCATTTTCACCAGGTTGCTGTCTATTGGTTAGGCTTCTAGGTTCGATTCCCAACTCTGTAAGACTAGGAATTTCAGTCATTCTGTCGATTCCGACTATCTTCCTTGGGGCTGGTTTCAATTCAAGTTTCATTCTCGAGTCTCTTTGTCTCTTCCAGGTGTTACGGTTTTGTAGAACTCGTACAACTCCATTGGACGGAAATTCTGTCCATTTGATCCCCCTAGATTTACACCACTTATGGAGTGCAATATCTCTATTGTAGGACCATTCTATTCCTGTTTCTTCATGGCTGTACAAATTCTCGATTTGATATTCTTCGTCTAATTGAATCAACGAATCTTCTATTTCTGTATGACTAATTTCAAAACTACCACCCAAAGATTCTATTTTCTGCTTGATTTCTGTTGCACAATCCAATTCCCACTGAATATGAATAGGGCTGCAATCTAGTTGTTCAAGCCTCCTTGGCTCTATGAGGAAGATACAGTGAGTCTTATTTTTCGAGCTGGCCGCTTTTAGCAGGGGTTCGTGGTCGAGAGTCCGTAGATCTCTCTTGAACCATACAACATCTATCGGCATCAGCATGCCAAATGTGGTTTCAGATATCAACGGTAGTTAGAAATCGAAACACAGAATTCTCAGAAGGAGGGATTTGGAGCACAGGCTGGGATTTGAACCCAGGTAAGAGGATTTGCAATCCCCGACGTAACCACTCCGACACCCGTGCAGTAATACACCGACCCCTGACCTCCACTTGAAGAATGTTAGGAGTCCGAGAGAAATAGATGACAAAGGTAAATTTGCATATCTTGAAGGGATGTCGGCACTCAGTCGATGTATGCCTAAGGTCGCCTCCCGCTATGACGGACTCGGAGTTGGCTTTGCTCCATATCTACAACCTCCGGGTCCAGAAGTTGTTCGGTTGACCGTCGGGGAGCCTGGTTTTGATACTCCAAGAGAGATTATCGATACTGCAATTTCCGAGTTGGAAGCTGGTAAAACCAAGTATACCCGGGGACAGGGTGCGGTAGAACTTTGTCAGGCAGTAGCGGATTATCTTGGGAAACATCAGGACCTAGATATCAATGCTGACGATGTTCTGATTACGCCTGGGGCGAAGCAGGCTTTGCTTTACTCGTTCATGATTTCAACAATGCCTGGTGATGAGGCAATATTGCTAGCGCCGGCTTGGGCGAGTTACGAACCGATGTTGCAATTCATAGGCGCTGTACCTGTTCACGTCTCTGTAAAGCCTGATGATTATCATCCTGATATTGAGGCGATAAGAGCTGCAGTAACCGATAAAACCACGATGATTCTGATTAATTCTCCATGTAATCCAACCGGTGCAGTTTACACCCCTGAAGAAATCGAAGCGATTGTAGAAATTGCAGTTGAGCACGATCTTTGGATTATCTCCGATGAGATTTACGCGCGACTGAATTGGATGGATTATCCACACGTATCACCAGCCTCAATAGAAGGTGGTGCTGAACGTACTCTAATCGTCAATGGCTGGTCGAAATCTTGGGCTATGACTGGAATGAGAGTTGGGTTCCTTACTGGCCCCAGTGCAGCAATGAAGGCGGCTATGAAATCTCAAGCGAATTCGGCTTCCCATATTCCTACTTTCATGATGGAAGCCGCTCGTGTTGCATTGTCTTGTGATGATGCGGTTGACAGTTTCAATCAGGAATATAAGACGCGGCGCAAAATCATGATTCAAGGGTTATCTGAAATTCCTGGATTACGAGTGGGGGAATGCGAGGGAGCATTCTACGCATACGTCGATATTACTGGCACTGGAATGACAGATATCGAATTCGCAGATGGAGCATTAGAAGCAGGAGTTCAGTTGATACCAGCCAGTTTAATCACCGGTGGCGAAGGCTTCATACGTATTTCTTATGCTGCGGATGAAGACCAAATTATCGAGGGTATCAGGCGACTGAAGGCTTGGCTTTCTTGAGAATAATTGAAATCAAAACCTGCACCGAACTAGGTTACTCAGGTGGTTCGATGACTGGCTCTCATGGCATGCACGTTTATGTCGACTACAATGGATATCATAGAAATGGAGTCCATGACGGTGCTTGGATGCTAGAGAAGATGATCGCCGCAGCCAATGCAGCAAATGTCCGAATTGTCCACTCTTATGTTGAGGAATTTGATGGTATGGTTTCTCCTACAGGATTCGCTGCCATGGTGCTACTTGATGAGAGTCATATCAGTGCTCACTGCTACTACGACAAAGGTTGGCTTGCAGTTGATGTATTCACCTGCGGAGGTGCTGATCCAAATGGAATTGCCGACGACCTCGATGAAGCGTTGATGTCGACTATGGACGATTTGGTATTGATTCGGCGTGAAGAAGTTGAGCGATTTCTTCACGAGGACCTTGAGAAGACATGAGGTGAAATGATGGCGATTCGAGATTTTATAAAACGTCATTACCACCACTTCAATGCTGGTGCTCTTGCCGATTGTGCTGAATCATTGAATGAATTTCTTGATAATGACGGCCGACTAATCATTACTCTCGCTGGCGCTATGTCTACTGCAGGAATTGGGCGCTCTTTAGCTCCTGCAATCAGGGCTCAAAAGATTCACGCAATCTGTTGTACAGGAGCAAATTTGGAAGAGGACCTCTTTCGCTTAGTGGCGTCTTCGAGTTACGAAAGAATCGATGATTGGCGTGATTTGACTGCTGAATCGGATGCCGAATTAGCCAAGCGCGGAAAGAACCGGGTAACCGATGTTGCGATTCCAGAAGAGGAAGCAATCCGCTACATAGAGAAGCCATTATTGCAGCTTTGGAAAGATGCCGAAGCGGCAGGAGATAGGCGATTTCCGCACGAATATCTCTACGATTTACTTCTCCACGGAGGGCTTGAGTTCGATTCGGACCCAAAGGATTCCTGGTTGATGGCGGCAGCAGACGCAAACCTACCAATCTTCGTTCCAGGCTGGGAAGATTCGACTTTGGGAAATATCCTCGTTAGCCGAGTTATCGATTGTACCCTACAAAGTCCCGATATTGTCAAAGGAGGATTGCATTCGATGCAAGCCTTAGCAGATTGGTACCGTGAAGATGACTCTTCAACCGGGATTTTACAGGTAGGGGGGGGAATTGCGGGAGACTTTGCAATCTGCGTAGTTCCAATGCTAAGACAGGATGTTGGAGAAGAAGTTCCTCTGTGGTCGTGGTTTGGACAAATATCTGAATCAAGGCCATCCTATGGAGGATACTCCGGTGCACCACCAAACGAAAAAATCAGTTGGGGTAAGTTAGGAGTTGAGACCCCACGGTTTGTCATAGAATCTGACGCTACGATTGTTCTACCGCTGATTTTGGAATCTTTAGCGAATTAATTTTCTAGTTACAAACCTGATTAAAGACAAACGACAGTATATATCTCACACGTCAATGTCGATTTATGGCTAAGAGAGCGAACAGACTGTGGCAAAGACTAGAGGAACACCTCGAGCAATTGTCAGCAGTAACTTTGAGTGAGTGAAACTTACATCCCACAATCAGAACATATCAGCGTACTGATTGTAATTTTCACTTATTCTGAGAAGTTGATTGTACTTGGCCGTCCTGTCTGAGCGGGCCGGTGCCCCAGTTTTGATCTGGCCGGCATCGGTCCCAACCGCTATGTCTGAGATTATCGAATCTGCAGTTTCACCGGAGCGATGACTGATGATCGTACCAAAGCCCGCTGCCTTTGCCATCGCGATAACAACCAAGGTTTCAGTGACCGTTCCAATCTGATTCAGTTTGATTAGAATTGCATTCGATGCACCAATTTCGATTCCATGAGCAAGTCGCTCTGGATTGGTAACATACAGATCGTCGCCAACAACTTGTACTCTATGCCCTTCACGCTGAGTGAATTCTACCCAAGAATCCCAGTCGTCCTCGCCGAATGGATCTTCGATTGAGACGATTGGATATTCGTCAAGCCAAGATGAGTAGAGTTGACCAAGCTCTGAGCCGCTAATCACCTTGCCATCTATGTGGTAGCCGTCATCATGCAAGAATTCCTGACTGGCTACATCCAATGCAATCGATACTTGTTCACCAGGTGTATATCCGGCGCTGGTAATTGCTTCGACAACATATCGCAAGCCTTCCTCGTTACGAGGTAGGTTTGGTGCGAAGCCTCCTTCGTCTCCAACTCCACCAAGTAGTCCTGCGTCCTTGAGAACAGCTCGTAGTGAATGGTAGATTTCTGTACCTGCGCGTAGCGCTTCTGGGTAGGAATCAAAGCCGTGAGGTACGACCATGAATTCCTGTACATCGACATTCGAATTTGCATGGGCCCCTCCGTTGAGGATATTCATCAGAGGTACTGGGATTGAGGCACTTCCATCTGAGAGATGTTGCCAAATCTCGCCGGTTCCAACAGTAGCGCGTAGGCAAGCCATAGAGGCCCCTAGCATTGCATTAGCGCCAATCTCACCTTTGTTTGGAGTTGAGTCAAGAGCCATCATTGCTGCATCGATTACGCCTTGATTGCTAGCATCCATTCCCACCAGAGCATCTGCGATTGGCCCGTTTACATTTGCAACTGCTTGGTCTACTCCTTTGCCAGCCCAGCGATCTCCGCCATCGCGTAATTCTACCGCTTCGTGGCGACCGGTACTAGCTCCGGAAGGAACCATTGCTCGACCAAGTGTTCCATCTTCAGTAACACAGTCAACTTCGACTGTTGGGTTACCGCGAGAATCCAGAACCATTCTTCCATGGACGCGCGAGATGCGTGTTCCCATTGAACCGGCGAATAGCAGGGACTTTCTCAAGATACCGCAATAATCGCAAAGGAAGGGGTGTCAAACAAATCAGTTTAATCCAAAACTAATTTGTATTATACAAAATATTATAGTAGGATACCTTTTCGGTTGGGGTGAGTGACATGGCACTGGAAGCAACACAACTAGCAAAATTGCTGAAGCTTAGAGCGGTTGGATGGTCTCAACAAGAGATTGCTGATGCAATTGGGACTTCGCAACAAGTAGTGGCTTATCAGCTGAAGAAATTGAAGGAGGAATCGATGAAGAAGGATCCTGAAGATGTGTTCAATGCTGCCATACTAGGTGGCTTAGCAATAGGCGCTGGAATAATGGCATTAGCTCAATTATTGAAGAAGTGAATTGCATGGGTTCGGTTACCGATTTGTTAAAGTACGGCCAACTCACAGTTCCAAAGCCCGACAAGGTGAGGTCGGCAAACTAACCAACAAACACCATTGAAAAATACGAGCAAAACTACCCCAACGAAGAAAAGGAAGGAAAATAATGACAGACGGACAAAAACTAGCACAACAGACCTTAGACAATCGAATAATTCCTGGAAAGGAAATTAAAAAATCCTCATCGAAGAAGGCTTATCCTGAGACGATATATCTCAATCGAAAATCAAAATGGGAAAACCTCTTCAGAGGATTCTACAAACTTAGAGGAGTAACTTATGTCACATCTCCTTCGTTTCTTATAGACCTATATTCGAATTATGATTTCGAGGAAGTAGAACTCATAATCGGACATGGATATATGGATGACTACAAGAAACAATTAGAAGGAAATGAGGCTGAAATCAATGCCTTATTCAGCAGAGTATCAGACAAGACATTGACTATTTTTGGTACTAAAGCAACTATACATTCTAAGATATATATTCTAACCAATGAAGAAATTACCAGGATCATTGTCGGCTCACCGAATCTGAGCTACAATGCTGAAGGTAATAGACAAAGAGAATATGCATGGTATATCGACATACATGTTGACGACTATGATGCTCTACCATTCCTTCAGAAAATAAACAATGACTATCAGAAGCATTTAGATGAGTCCGATATGGTCAGATTTATGGAGGATTTACAGAATTTAAGAAAAAATTCTCAGAATGAAAGGAAGGAGGATTTTCTGATTTGGAGTGGTGCATCCGATAATGAGGATGGTAGAAAACTAATCCGGGGAGTGATCAAAAATGTTGAAACAATAGCATTCTCTGAAGACTCTGACTCTGAAGATTTATTTCAAATTAGAATACCAGAAACTGCAACAAAAGATCAAAAGAAAATCCTAACTAGAAATCTGAATGGTAGAATTCGTGATGGTATGGTTACTATCTCAAAAATGCACTTTCGCGATGAAATTTCTAACCTTGGAATGCCTAGAATGAAAATTGACCATGAAGGCAATGTAACCCTAGGCTTGGGTGGGCAAAGAATAACTCTCCCAACCGAAGTTTCTAGAGAGGAATTACATCGAAGTCTTTCAGATATTGAAGCCTACATTGAATTGGTTGATAAAGCGACTTGTTTCCACAAAGAGGCTGTTAAAATGAATATGATGGAAGCAATACTCTACACTATGGCGGCTCCGTTTTCAAATGAGTGGATGCGTAAGAAGAGAGAAGCTCGAAGACTAACAGATAGGACCGGGCCAAAACATCTTGTGATCTATGGGGCGGCGGGAAATGGAAAGACCACTTTTGGTAGATTCCAGAATCACATACTATCCACAAAGCCAATGGAACCATTGAACGGGAAGAACTACTTGAAGGAAGATTGGGAGAACCTGTTCGAGCACATAATGACGCAAGGAAGTCCATATCCTGTTGTGATTGATGACATAAAACCCTCTTGCTTCACAAACGCATCAGGAAATCTAGAAGGGCGGATAAAGGCATATTTTGAGAATGATTGGTCTTCAGATAGAACTTATCCGATGATAATTTTCAATACTAATCATGATAATATGGCAGATTGGGCGGAAAGAAGAATTCGGAAGCTTGATTTTATGTTGAGATTCAAAGGTAATGAAAGTGAGCAGTCTGAGGTAGAAAGAATCTTGACTACAGAAAATTTTGTGTTCCCGGTCTTTGCTAAAATTTACTCTAAGAAACTTAGTGAAGGCTTTGAATATAGTTCGGATGAGCTAAAAATAGCAAGAGAAGCATTGCGAGAGGTATACCTATTTGCCGACAGAGAAGAACCTAGCTTCTTCCCTACCAAAGAACCTGAGAAGATTTATGATATGAATGCAATTTATTGTAATGAGATTGAGAGTTATGGCCAATTCAAAGAGAAGTCAATTAGAACTAACAGAGGTAAGGTTCTGAAGTTGATGTTTGAAAGTGATAGATATGGAAAAAATAAGACTATGGAAACCTACCAATCTCGTTTACCGCCAGAAGTTGCAACACAGATTGAATCTACCACATTAATTATCAAAAATCCCGATGAATATAGAAAATTCATGGCTTCTGGGAAACCAAAGAAAAAGAAATGGTTGTCGTGGAGTTCGTAGGTAGGCATTGTTTTGACAATTAGTTCGCCGTTTAGTGAAGAGTCGGTCGATGCACCAGATGTTAAACGTGGTTCAAAGACACTGGAATTTCTAGGAGGGCTTGCTCTTGGCTTCGTGCCTATCGTGCTTCTGATCTACATTGAAATTTTTACGAACCTAATGCTCGATTCGCTAATTCAGATTCTTATCAGTACTATACTTGTGATTAGTGGAAGTGTTTTCGCATTTGTGAAAAGAAAAAATGCAATGGGAACCGGTATTTTAGTTGGGTTCTTTGGCGGATTCGCCTTGGTTTTCGTCCTTGTTATACTCTTGTTATTCCTTGCATTGAGTGCATATTCATAATTCACTCATTCAACCAAGATAACCAGCGAGCTACTGCATTCTGAACCCCTGGAACTTCCATCTCGGATCTGCAGGACCTTTCCCAAGCGAGTTGTTCACCCTTAGGAGTAATTGAAAATAATTCTGCTCTCATTAAAACTCCATCTGCCGCGTCACATTTGCTTCGGTTATCGTCTACAAAACAATGTAACAGGTGCTTGGGATAATGATGCATCCTTCCTGACTCTGGGCAGCACAGCATTACACTACGCTCGAGGAAAAGAAGCGAGGACCCTGAGGACTCGTCAACCTCGTGCCCCTTGATGTCAGTGTCAGCGAGCATGTTGGCAACATCTACATTGTACCATTGAGTTTGAGATACTGGAATATTTAGCCTCGATACGTCATCGAGGTATTGCTGCACTTTCAGTTGTGCGTAGCCCTCGTCGGCTCCCATCGATTAGAGGATATTTGGCGTCCCATATGAATCCAACCTTGGAAAAATGTATCAATAAATAGCGGTAATCCGGAAACCACCCTGATGGAAATGTATGATTTTTTACACCGAACATACAAATAGGGTTCCAAAACGGGAAGCAGCCATGGTTGCAGTAGACTCCCTTGACAGATCGATTCTCGCAGTACTTCGTGATTCGGCTAGAGCGCCTTTTGTAGAGATCGCAAGTAAGGTTGGGGTGACTGAACGAACGGTCAGAACCCGCATGAAGAGATTGGAAGAAGAAGGCGTTGTTCGTGGCTACACAATTCGAGAAGCTGGCATCGGTTTGACCGCTTTAGTTCGTATCAAGGTCGGACCTGGAACAGAGATTGGAAGTCTTGCTGGTGAGTTCGCTGGCTGGGATGGCGTAGAGTGTGTCTACGAGATTTCTGGTGACGCGGATTTGATTGGGATTGTCCATGTCGATGACACCGTTGCACTTCGTGATTTACTAGACCGAGTGTGGCTAACTGCACCGGGTGATATCACATCTACTCAAACCGAATTAGTACTCGAGCAGTACTGATTACGGCTTTCGCATCAGGTGCCTATGATAGGCCATCAAGCCACTGACAAATCCCTCGTAGACAGGAGTGCCTTTGATTCCTGCAAAGGTCTCGAAGCTCCTTCTGACTGAGTTTGGAACCTTCTCTTCAATTGCCTTCATCTTAGTTTCATTGATTTCGTCGAGTGCTCGAATTACCTCTTGTGCAACATCAGCCGACTCGACTATCTCGAAGCCTTTCGACTCAAACAAAGAAGGAAGTGTTTCCATGGTTTTTGTATCTCGTAAATCTGTCCAACAAAACATTCCACCAGGCTTCAGAATACGGAAAGCCTGTTCGACAAATGCACCCATGTCACCATAACAGTGTGACGATTCTACATTGTAAACCACATCGAAAGAGGCGTCATCAAATGGTAGATCTTGGGCATTCCCTTCGATGAATTCGAGGTTCGTTTGGTCAGCATACCATCTCTGACAATGCCCAACCGCTTTTGCTGAGAAATCTACTCCAGTGAGTTTGGCGGGTTTGTGTGTTTTAGCGATCCAACTTGCTCCACCCCCTCTTCCTGAACCGACTTCGAGTACTTGTTTTCCTTCCAATTCAACTCCTCTGATATTCATCGAGTAAAGTTGGATGAACATTCTGTTTGGTTCGTCCTCCGCTTCTAGTTCGGGGCCTTTTCCGTCTTCGAAGCCGTAATTCATGAAGCGAAATTCACGATCATCGTTGGCATTGGCCATTTTTTGATACCACCACTTCCACATTCTATTCTGAATTCCACTCGGAGCCAGACGAAGTAATGTGACGAAGGTTCTGGCAGGCAGACCCATCTTCTTGGGAGAAGCTACACGCATGGTTACACCTACTGCTTCCACTTAACCGAGCAACCGATGGAATCGGTTCGAGCATTTGCGATGGTATTGCCTGCAGCCAATGCTGACATTGCGTCTCCCAACTCATCAGTGGTTGCGTCCATTGGGTTACGTGGTGAGTCGTCCATCCTTCCACGATATACCACAGTACCAGTGGAATCTAGAAGATAGAATTCGGGAGTTCTTTCCGCCCCGTAGGCGTGTGCAATTGCCTGTGTTTCATCATGGAGGTATGCGTAACTCATTCCCTTACCAGCGCGCTTTAACATAGAATCCCAATTGTCTGATTCATACATTATTGGATCATTCGAATTGATTCCAACAAAACCCATTCCGAGTTCTCTTGCTCTTGCTGCTGCATCCTCTATTCGCCCCTCTGAACCCACAACGTATGGGCAGTGATTGCAGGTGAACATGACGATAGCGCCATTGTCACCCATGGCATCAGAGAGAGTCATTGATCCGCCTCCTACTGCTGCATTTGCATTTGACAATTCAAAATCTGGTGCTTGGTCGCCCGGCTCGATACCCCTTGACATGATTCGACGAGGTGGCGTCCAGCGGTTCAATCCTGCGTCTCGAGGTGCTGAGATGCAGGTTGCAACTTTTCGCGAGATTCTTCATATCGGCGACGTGCTACTAGGTGCTCCGGGTCAACGTCTAGAACGTCCCTCCATGCCGCCATCGCTTTTTCTGGGTCGCCCGCTTCGTGAAGAATTGCTGCAATTTTGAGACGTGCATCCAGATGGTGCTTATCGACAAGAGCCGCTGATTTGAAGTCCGAGAAAGCCTCTTCCATACGACCGAAATCGAGGTACAGCAATCCTCTTTGATACCAAGCATCTGAATGTTCTGAGTCGATTTGTAAAGCCTTGTTTAGTGGTACTTCTGCCTGTTCTGCTCTATCCATTGCGTTCAGACAAGTGCCGAGATGAACTAGGGCCATGACGTGTTCTGGATTACGATTTGAGAGGCGGCGTAGTTCTTGCTCAGCCTCTGCAAAGTCTCCTAAATTCATCAAAACTTCTGCTCGACGCTGGCGTGCAATGTCTAGATCAGGGTTCTTCTCAACCAATATGTTCGCGTCATCGAGCGCTGATGTAAGGTCCTCACGGAGTAGTGAACAAGAACAGCGGTTGAGGCGGGCCCGGGTGTGTGTAGGTTCCATTTCGAGAACCTTGGTGAACATACTATTCGCCTCGCTTAGTCTTCCTTGCCGGGCTGCGATAACGCCGCGAAGATAGGGGATTGATGGGTGGTCATGTAGTAATGTCGAGGCTTCTGCAAGCATGGTGTTGGCTTGGTCAAAGCGATTCATCTCTAGGAATAATCGGGCGCTCTCTAGTGGTATTGATGTATGATCTGGAATTAGTCTGCGGGCACGTACGATTGCAACCTCAGCCTCATCATGGTAGCCTTGGTAGCGAAGGGCGCGAGAACGCCCCAACCAAGCCAAGCCAGATTCCCTGTCGCGCTCGATTGCTTCGTCGAAAGCGGTTAGAGCTGCAAGTAGAATCATCTCATCATGCTCGCCTGTGGCGTCTAAGTGAGAGTCTGCTTCTTCAAGGTGCAGGCGGCCATCCATAACGTGCATAGCGGCGCATTCCCACGACAAATCGGTCGCTTCGTTGAGAACTTCTCTAGCCCATTCAGGTGAGCCTGCTCTGAGAAGTATGAGCGCTAGTCGTGCCCTTGCTTCTGCATCTCCTGGATCTGATTCTAGATGTTGCTTGAGTACCTCTCTAGCAGCTTCCATTCTGCCATCCTTCTCTAGGATTTCAGCCTCTAGCAAGATTCCATATTCTCCTAGTGCGACGGCGCGACGTACGCTTTGTATTGCCTCTGAGGTATTACCCTCTCCAGCCGCTAGCAAGCGTCCGTGGAGCATCCAGGCATCAGGGTTAGTCTGATCCATTTCCAGTGCATTTTCAATTGACTCTAGCGCTGAAACAATCTCTCCAACCAACATCAACTTAGCGGCCCGTTCGGTCCATCCAGCTGCGGTTGTGGGTTCCGAGGAAAGTGGGTCAACCTCCTTACGAATCTCTTGGGCTCGGCTTGCAAGGTCTGCTATACTTGCTTCATCAGTGGTAGCAACGCTTTCAATTCCGAGTGCTTCGAGTCTCCTGCGATTTCGAACAACTCTCTCAATATCTGTTCCAGATAGTAGAAGAGTCTGTTCCTCTAGTACCTCGGCGTCGTCTGGGTTGATTGCAAGTAATCTCTCGAGGCTTCTATCTAGAGCCTCTACATCACCCTCCTCACGCTGAATTGTGGCCAGTGAGCGGAGTGCTGATGCATCTTCCGAAGCCAATTGATGGGCCTGGCGATAACATTGAGCAGCCCTGTCGGTTCGGTCTACTGCGTGGAATAATTCACCCAGACGGCGTTGCTCTGGGCCGGTTAGTTCTAGGTCTTCAGCGTGCATCTCAGCTGCGTCTAGCATCGAAGATAGTCTCTCTACCAGTGGAGCGAGTCCGGAATGAACTGCAACTTTTTCCTCTTCGATTGTGGCTTCTTGGCCATCGAGGACAGCCCTTGCTGCGTGAGTTGCAATAGCACATGATTCAGATGAACTGACTCCAACTGCCTGCTCGAATAGCAATGATTCAGCTGTTTCGAGGGAACGATGAACCCCTAGTAGGCCGTGTAATTCTGGAGTCTCCCCAAATACAGTATCTACTCCTCGAGAGAGTAAATCCAACCTTTGTGTTGTCGAGTTTAGGTCACCTTCAAGCGAGCCTACTCGATCAGCAATAGAGTCCCTTTGACGTAGAACCTGCTGGTGCCTCAGCCATAAGGTGGCGATGGCCATGCCCAGTAGCGCATAGAGCGAGAGGATGCCCAAGGTGGACTGCTCCATCGCTCGTAGCGGACCTGTGGCCCTTTTGATGGCTTCGTCTGCTGAACCTATGCTGAGCGCTGATTAGAGGCGGGACATAGTCCCGCCGAGAATGATAAATCAAACTCTGCTCAGTATGGGTTCAGATTTCACAAATCTTTGACCGAAAAGGCCTGAACTCCACCCTTTAGGGTGTCCTTGCCAACGGTCTTTCCTAGGACGTTGCCTATTCCAGCACCGGAAGCCAGATCGAAAATTCGGTCTGTGACCTTTCCAGCGAAGACCAATCCCTGAGCGCCTTCGGCTTCAGCCAGAGCTTCCTCGAGTTTTCTTGCACCGACCGGGTCGGTTGCAGATCCGTCTTCTAAGATGATTACAGCGTTGTTAGTCTTCAGTCCATCCATCTTGTCAGCCCAGCCCTTGACTTCGTCAGGGGCTTCCAGTGCGGCGGAGCCGCGGCCGACTGATGCGTCGTCTTCCTTTGCCAACTCAGAAGTAATTCGAGAGACTGCTTTGTTTGCAGCCTCCTTCTGATTGAGGCACTTGGTGACTACCTTGCCTTCGAGGTGTTCTACCTCTCGGCTTTGAGGCGCCATCGCTACATGAGTTAGTGACTTGCCAAGGCTTCCACTGATTTCCATCAGAAGAAGACGGCCGCCTCTATCGCCATCGAGGAAGGCGGTTACACTCTTCTTCTTGCTAGCGAGTTGTATCAATTCCGGCTTGATTCCAGAGCCCATTGTCGCAATCGCGTTCTTGATTCCAAATTTCAGTAGGTTGCGTACGTCGTTACGTCCTTCGACGATGATAATTGCCTCTGATCCCTTGACGTTCGGGCCAGCGGTCATGCCGCTAATTTCCGTTTCTGTATCTACAGTAAGAACCGAACGAACCTCCTCTAGGATGTTCTTTGATTCATCTGCTCCAGATTCAATCATTCCCATTAACAGAGACTTGGCTCTGTCAATAACTGTGTCTCTCTTTGCAGAGTTGACGTTCTCAATTCTTTGAACTCGGATTATCGCCTTGCAAGGCCCAATCCTGTCGATTGTTTCCAATGCCGCTCCGATAACTGCGGTGCTGACTTGGTCGATAGACGAAGTCATGATGATTTCACCCTTGACTCGTCCCTTGTTGTTGTTCAGATTCACATCGACGTGTCCGATACGTCCGGTTCGCTGCAACTTGCGCAGCTGTAGATCCTCTCCGAGTAGACCTTCGGTCTGCCCAAAGATGGCTCCAACGACGTCCTTTCGGGCGACCGTTCCGTCGGCCTTGATAGTCGCGTGAATCACATATTTTCCTTCGTTTGCCATTTTGCTTTCTCTCCTGCAGTTAGCCGGCCCCACTCCTGGGGGCCTCGCATTAATTTCGCCTATTGGCGGTCAGTAATGGGTGCTTAGCACCCGCGAGTGTGACAGGGTTCCTGCAAACTCTCCGACCTCGAGGCTACCTTTGAAGGCTTTGCAGGAATTTGAGATTCGGTGAACTGATGTATAGAGTATCAGATTATGATGGATTTTCGACCAAATAATCGATATAATCCAGCACTTCCTGCAATTTTTCGTCTGGAATATCCTTGTACGATTGCCCGAAATGTCCCTTGACACAAATTGCTACGTGAGCGTAGGGGTTTCTACCCTTCGGGTGCTGCCATGATGGTGGAAGTTCCCCGACGAGTTTGTCTCCTGCCTCCTGCATATAGGTCCAAATCTGCTTTGAGTTCTGCTCGTTCATAACTTTCGTTTAGTGTTACAAGTTGGCGATTTAATTATCTATTGAATCAAAAGAAGAGAGTTGTGGAAGATGAGAGGGGAGCCGAAGATTTCGACGCCCAGTCGAATCAAAATTCTGCTAAGTTCAATTTCGATTGGGATTCTCTAGTTGATTCTGAATTGAAGACCGAAAAGACTGCTCCGTTATATTCAGTGGAGAAATTCGATCCTTCTGATTTTCGTCCTATTTGGATAGGTATTGCTTCGTTAATCATGATGTTTCTCTTGGCAAGCTCTGGAGCTGGAGAGGAGAATGGGGTATTTTTTAGTTTGATATTTTTTTGTGGGGTTCCACTGTATATTCTGGGATCGTTTGTTTTCATGGTGATGAAATACAGAGGTCCTTTCCTAATTGGTTTTGCAGTTCCTCTTGCAATTATTATCCCGATTTCGGTTTTCTCCTATCACAATGAAGTTCAGAATGGGTGCTTGTTTTTCGGTTTTCCAGGAGAATCCAGATGCCCTCCAGATCCTCCCGGCTATGGTGCTCCTCGTAGTTTGTTCTTTGTGAGTAATTTTGGGTTTTTGATTTATGCGAGTATGCAGTATGAAAGAAATCCTGTTCATACACTTGGAATGGCCTATGGGGTGATTACGGGGGCAGTGATTTTCGCTATTGCAACATTCGTAGGCCTCTGGGGGGGATTTTGAATCAACAGGCTACTCATTTCAGAGGTATTGCCACGAACCGATTAAGGAGGGGGGCTTTAGTTGGACAATGTGACTCAGGTCAGCGTTGGCAGGGTTGGCGTATTCAAAGGGGCTGTTAGCCTTGCTTTGCAAGATGGTTTACTGACTAATGGAGAGAAGCGTATGTTGGTCAAGTTGTCCCATACTCTCAAACTCGATGAGGATGAGCCAAAGGCAGTCTATGACGCGGTTATTTCTGGTAAGGAGATTGGTCGAGGAGAAGAATTAGCTCTAGAAGAAACTCGTCGGATTTACGAACAGATGTTGGAAGCTTTTCTTCTACACACCGATCGCTCCGAAGGGGAGGTACTTCTCGTCGCTTACCTACGACATACATTCAGTATCGATGATGCAGAACACCGCGCGATAGCGAGAAGTTTGGATAGAACTCTCGAGCAGGTGGTACATCGTACGGTGACTGAAGATATCAGAATGAGGTTAGATGACTCAATGGAAAGGATTAGTTCCATCGTCGACGAGTTTAGAGTCAAGAATTGAGGTCGCGGTATGGCCAACGACCCTCTAGACGAATTCTTCGATTCAGCCTCTCATCGAGTTCATTCTTCGCCACGGAAGTTGGCTAAAGTTGTACGAGCGGCATATCCAATCGGAGTCCCGGCTCTAATCATGAAATCCAGTACAGATCGTTTTGGCGAAGCGGCGGGTTATTCATTCCATCTCGGAACTCCTGATGAGAATCTCAGAAGGATTGCCTCCTGGTTACTAACCAATGCAGGCAGTGAGCAGAAGACTCTGGTCAAGTTGATTCGTCGTCTTTGGAAGAGGCATGGGAGAGAAGATGTTGCACTTGCGGCACTACTTTTGGCAAATCTTGACCACAAAAGTCTGGGAACTGATCCATGGACAATACTGGCGTCAAATACTTCTAGAAAAGAGCCTGCTGAGGCCCTATTATTGACTATTGAGGAGGTCCTCAGAGCTGGTAAATCAATACCTAATGATGAACAATTACTGACTTGGTGCAAGGGTCGAACAATCGACGGGCATCTTGCTGTGTTAGTTATTCACGCCGCAACTATGAGAGGTGAACGAGTAAGTTCAGAAGTTGCTGAGGCGATTCAATTGGTATCTGTTCCTCCAGGCGACTCTTTACTAGGTCGAATCAAGGCCCGTATCGTGGCGAGTTGAGCCAAGTTCAAGCGCTTCTGGGTCTTCCGCTGTCTGTGAGCGAACGATTGCTACCATCCGATGACCCTGTTGCTGAGCAGGTTCTGGAATGGACAATCCAACGCGACTCAGCGGATATTCGACAATTGATGCAATGGGTCGAGAGGAGTGATGGAAGAAAGGAGAGATTGACTCTGCTGGCTCGTGCTGCTGAGCTTATGGAAGAGATTCGCTACGCCATGCAGCGACTCGATGATCTGAGGTGAATGTATGAGATCTCTAGTACTCGCCGGGGGCCGAAGTAGTCGAATGGGGCGAGATAAGGCTCTGATTGAAGTCGGTGGAGTCGCCTGTATTGCAAGGGTTGCTTCGGCTTTAGCGGCGGCAGGTTGTGAGCCTATTCGAATAGCCGTTGCTCAACCGGAAGATGTAGAGAGATATGGCCTAGTTATGCCAGACGGATTGGATATTGAGTGGGTACTAGATGCATTTACTCATGCTGGGCCTATTGAGGCAGTTGTTGAGTCGTTGTCCGATCCGTTGGTTTCAGATATAGATTCGATTCAACTTTGTCCGGTAGA
>CACELO010000018.1 GCA_902560445.1 uncultured Candidatus Poseidoniales archaeon | reverse complement strand
TAATTTCTCAATGATTAGGACTACTTGACTCGCGATGAAGAGGGAGGTTAGTCCGAGGAGGGTGACCGCAACTGGATTAGCCCACCACCCCAGATGAGATTCCATCGCAGAGATTACCTCTTCACTTATTTGCCAAGCTGCGACTATACAGGCTAAGAGGACGAATCTATCCATCCAAGGTGAGGTCTTCTTTCCGGCTGTAGTAGCCCTATCAGGTAGGTTGCCAACCTCACTCATGGTGATATTGTGAAAAATATCACAAATATATCCACCGATTGGCCTTGTTCCAAACCCACATGCCACTATCAGTGGGGTTCAAGCCACAGAGGTCAGCCCGAACACCATGGTCGCTGGTATTGACGTAGAGACTTGCAGTCGCTGTGATAAGCCTGCAATATTGCATCAAGAATACAGTGGACAGCACTTCTGTGCCTATCACCTTGGACAATCGATTAGGAAGCGAGTGTCGAAAGACTTGCGTAGCCAATTGGTGCTTCCAAAGAACGCCAATCATGAGGATGGTCGACCATACACAATCTTGGCTTGCGTTTCTGGAGGTAAAGATTCAGCAGTTCTTTTGGATATGCTGGTAGATATTATTGGAAAGCGACGTGATGTGAAAATCATAGCCGGTTGTGTTGACGAGGGAATAGATGGATATAGATCCCCATCATTAGAATGTGCAAGGGACTTAGCACAATCATTGTCTATCGAATTTGTTACCTTGTCTTACGAGGAAATGGGTTATGAAAGAATGGATGAGGTTGTAGAAAGAATGCCGATTATGGCTGAAAATCATGATGAGGCAAAGGGAATGATGCCTTGCTCATATTGTGGTGTTTTCCGTAGACAAAGCCTCAACGCCCTTGCTGAAAAGATTCAAGCCGATGTTATGGCACTAGGGCACAACCTCGATGATATGGCTCAATCAATACTTATGAATTTGCAAAAAGGTGAGATTGAACGAAGTGTTAGACTTGCCCCACACACAAACATACCAATCGAAGGATTGGTACCACGGATAGTTCCTCTTCGTTGGGTTCCTGAACAGGAAATTCATGCCTATGCCTTCGCCAAAGGTCTTCCTATTCATCACGGAGACTGCCCTCATGCACCAGGGGCAATGAGGCAGCAAAGCCGTGCAATTATTGCCTCTTTAGAGGCTCAAAGTCCGGGTGCTAGACACGGATTATTGCACGCTTTAGAACAGATTAGAGTATTGCACCGAGAGGCGAGAGGAGACCATCAGTCGAATGTTACAAATTGTCAACAATGTGGGGAAATAACGAGCCGTGAAATTTGTCAGTCCTGTACAATGAAGAAATGGTTAGCGGAATCATCTTTGTGAAAAATCAATTATGAAATCGATGTGGACTTGATACGTGTTTTATTCCAAAAGTGGAACTCACCATACCCCTTTCAGTAGAATGTGGGTCTGATAACGCTTGTTTGATTGAATTAACAGGGGCGCAGGGAATCCCATCCAGTAAAGATTCTAATTCACTTGATGTAAATTGTTTTACAGATTTTGAAATTATCGTATCGACCAATTTTCTATCTTCAACGCGTTGTGAATTTTTCGACCAATCCGAATCTACCGGGATTTCTAATCGGAGAGCTCTGGCCAATTTTCCCCATTGTTCATCTGAGCCAACGGCAATAACAAATTCACTATCCAAAGTTGTGTATGATCGATAGGGTACTAAATTTGGATGAGAGGTTCCCATGGGTGTAGGATTTTTTCCTGAAATTATTGCATTCTGAGCTTGATTCACCAACAAATCGAGAGCGCAATCCCACAGGGATAGAGTCAGTTTTGCGCCGATTCCTTCTTTCTCTCTCCTGTAAAGGGCTGCAATAATTGCAGAACTAGCATGTAATCCGGTTGCAACATCGATTACTGCAACTCCAACTTTTGCTATAGTTCCATTTTCGTCACCGGTAATCGACATTAGACCACTGCGCGCCTGCATAACGATATCATAACCTCCTTCTCGTGATCTTGGGCCCTCATTTCCATAAGCACTGATACTGCAAACAATTGCCCTATCAGGCCATGGGTCAAACCATTCTTCGGCTTTCCCCGGTCGGAAATTTTCGATAATAATGTCTGAATCAGAAATTAATTTTCTAACGTCTTGCAAATCGCTTTCTTTCTTGAGATTTTTTCTTATAATCGATTTTCCTAAATTCACAGAAGTCCAATACGCTGCAACTTGTTCATCCTCAATCTCAGTAAATGGAGGCCCCCACCCTCTAGTATCATCTCCCCATGGTGCTTCAACCCTCAGTACAGTTGCTCCTAAATCAGAAAGTAACTTTGCGGTATATGGTCCTGCTAAAACTCTAGATAAATCGAGTACCTGTACACCTTCTAAAGGTCTGAACATAAATCCCGCTTGATGGTAAAGTGCATCAATGGTTGTGTGCTAAGGGCTTACAAAGGGGTTAATTCTCAGTAGAATCTGACTTCCACTTCCATCTCTTCACTAACTGATTTGTGAACAGGACAAGCCAGCCCTCGCTTGATTAACCAAGCCCTATCTTCGCTATGCAATTCTGGAGGTAACGAAATTTCAACCTCCAATTTTGATACTTTACGTGGACCAGAAGTCATGTGTTTCTCTACCGAGCCACTCATTTCACTAACGTCCAATTCTCTAGAATCTGCTGCTATAGCAATAATCGTCATCATACAATTCAACATAGACGTTGCCAAGAGGTCAGTCGGAGAAAATGACTCACCTTTTCCCATATTATCAACAGGAGCATCAGTAGCTAGCTTTTGTCCAGAAGGAATATGAGTCGCTGTACACCTTAGTTTACCGTCGTAAATAGCTTCTATCCTAACCATCAACAATTACCTCAAATGATAGATTCAGCTAGTTGGTCAATCGTCTGTGAACGCCCACAATATGAGCATCTAATCTCGAGAGGGTTTTTTGACACAACTCGTAGTTTATGAGGAAGTGGCTCCCTAGGATCTTGTGTAATACAATTCCAAAATGTACATCTAGCGATATTAACTAACTCTTCACCTAGTTCGATTTGTCTTTTCTCGGCAACGCTATAATTCCGAATAATAGCAACTGAGGCATTTGGAGCAATTAGTGCAAGACGATCTAACTCTTCCTGAGTCAATTCTCTATCTTCAATTTTCAATACGTCTTTACGACCAATCTTTCCACTTGGAACATTCATAACTAGACTGATTGGATTCGATCGCCCAACGCTCACTCCAAGCATCTGCATTACTCTTAGTGACTTTCCAGCGGGAATATGATCAACAACCGTTCCATTACAAATTGCGGTTACACGCCTCATCTCACTCATCCGCTGACCTCCTTTGGTACTTCGACTCCGAGACTTCTACAAAGCAAGGCCATTCTGATTGGAACCCCATTGAAGGCTTGTTGGAAATATCTAGCGTGTTCTGTTGAGTCGACGCTTGGGTCTATTTCGTCGACTCTAGGAAGTGGGTGCATGACAATCATTCCACTCTTGGCTCCAGCCAAGTCATCAACAGTCATCTTGTAGATCCCTGCAACCTTGGCATACTCATCTTCATCAGGGAACCTCTCCTTTTGGATTCGAGTCATGTAGATAACATCGGCGTCTGCAATTGCTCCAGAAAGATTCTCACTCTCGATAACTTCAGTATCATAAGATTGCAGATCGCCAACGATTTCAGTGGGCATCCGCAGACTATCAGGAGAGACTAGAGTTAACTTGGCCCCGAATCGAACTAGCGCATGTGACAAGGAGTGAGTAGTTCTTCCATATCGTAAGTCGCCGACTAGCACCACATTCAACCCATCAAGAGTTCCGTGGGCTTGTCGAATTGTGAATAAGTCAAGCATAGTCTGTGTTGGATGATTCCCGGCCCCATCCCCAGCGTTGAGAATTGGAATCCCAATTGCATCTGCGCTGTACTGTGCCGCGCCTTGACGAGGATGGCGAATTACTGCTATGTCTGAGTAACCATCAACCATTTGCATAGTATCATACAGTGTTTCTCCCTTGGCAACACTAGAACCGACTGAACTGAGGTTTACCACCTCTCCTCCAAGTCTCTTCATCGCTGATTCGAAAGACATCCTAGTTCGAGTTGAATTCTCAAAGAATAGGTTGCCGAGAACCTTCCCTTGCAATAAAGGAGCGTAAACATCTCCATTTGCAACCGGCAACAACCTCTCAGCCGCATCGAGTATCTCCAAGATTTCATCATTGCTAAGATCGTCCATAGTAATCAGGTCGCTCATACCGTGTCCTCCGACGAATCCCAACGCCGACATTTGATAGCCCTTACCCTTGGTAATATTGATTCAAACCGCTCTCCGTCGTCTTGAAGTCGGATGCTTACGCCGAGTGATTGATGATAATCTCGCGTACGCCAGTGCGAGTGTCTTTCTGCGGAGGTGGAACCGACCTTGATTGGTTTGCTAATTCCGAGGAAAACGGTGGACGTGTCACCTCTTTAGCGTTAAATCGTCATATCCATGTGACCGTAAACGCTCGATTTGATAATAAGGTCCGAGTATCTTATTCGAAGATGGAATTAGTAGATAATTTTGAAGATGTTGAACACGAATTAGTCCGTGAAGCTATGAGAATTACCGGAGTCATCTCAGGAGTAGAAATTACCACTATTGCCGACATACCATCACGCGGAACAGGTTTGGGCTCTTCATCTACCGTAACCGTAGGTCTTCTGAACGCTTTACACAATTTTGCAGGAAGGCAAGTTTCTGCAAAACAATTAGCAGAAGAAGCTTGCAATATTGAGATTGATATTCTAGGTCAGCCAATCGGAAGACAAGACCAATATGCAGCCGCTCATGGTGGCGTCAATTCGATATCATTCACTTCAGAGGGCGTCGAGGTATCGTCCCTCGACCTATCAAGTGAGGTCATTTCTCGATTGGAGTCGGAATTTACCCTAGTCTTCACCGGATTAACTCGTAGCGCAAGTTCGGTCTTATCGGAATCTCCCGAAGACGAATCTGATCGCCTACAACGACTGAGGGCAATTCGCATGCAGGCAGATGAAGCGACAATAATGCTCGAAGGTGGTAAATTGTCTGAACTGGGTGAATTGTTAGAGTCGGCTTGGCAGGCTAAGAGAGGTATTACTTCAGGGGTTTCTAGCCAAGAAATAGATGATTTACATGATAGGCTGATGCAACTCGGTGCATCTGGGGCAAAATTGTTGGGTGCTGGAGGCGGAGGTTTCTTTCTAGTCCACGGCGATGCAGATTTACGAACCAAAATAGAGGAAGAATTTCGCGGGAATAATCTAATTATTCCTCTTGGAGTTGATTTTGAGGGCTCAACCATTATTCACAATGGAGGCGAGTGAATGTCTAGAGGTTCAGTTGCTATTTTTATGACTTTAATCATAATAACTTCTACAACTCCATTAAGCAATGCAGACACACATGGAATTCCTCATGATTCGGATCCATACAACGGCTATGCGGAACTGATAATCCATGATGAGTTACTTCCAAATTCAAATATCACCGCAACATGGACTCTAAACATTTCAATTTCTGATTTTCTTGGTTCGAGTGAATTAGCTCACCCTGGAATTGGAATACGTCAACAAATAGATCAATATCTCGGCGATAATGATGGCAATCTCAACCAATCCGAAGTAGATGTTTTCTCTGCATATTTACTCAACCGACCTTGGAATAATTCGGAATTAGCAGGCTGTTGTATTCTAGACCATGAGGCATTTGAGGCCAGTATAGTAACAATCATCCCTAGACCCCCAGCACCCGGCCCAATAGGTGATCTCAATGGGACTTGGGGTTGGACAGAAATCGTCGATTTGGTAGGCCAAACAGATGGACGTACAAACCGTCTTATCGACGTGCCAAGAGTTGGAGGCTTGATTGAGGAGGTCCCTCTGACTATCTCTTTACCAACGCCCTATGAATACAGATATTCTGCCATGCAGGATGTAATCGATGGTGTACCAAATCAATTCACCATTAATCGAAGTGCAGTCCCAGTTGCTAGCGACATCAGGATAAGTGTTGGAACAAACATGCCTCCAAACATAATTGCAAATCGTTTGGGTAGTAGTACACAAATCGCACTAGATAGATCGACAACCTACGAGGTAAATTGCGTTGATAGTCATCTAGATGATACTGATATAACTTGGACATTCAGCAATAATGACTCAGTCGTCTTAACTAGTGACCAACCTTTCGTATCAATTACTCCATCAGAATATAATTACAGTCATGGAGGCGTACTAAGCGCAGTGGTACAATGCACAGATCATTTCGGTTCAACTAGTCAGTGGTTCGAAAATATCGTAATCGATGGAGTATCTCCAACTTGGGAAGCCTCATTTACTGCTCAATCAACAAATAATGGAGAGATTACAATCGATACTAGCGATGGTATCATTGAAATCGGCAGCGAGGATATTCTGGAAATTAACATCTCAGCCTTAGACGATTCAGGGTTGGATACGACAATTGAGATTACCAGTAATCGAACCAGTGAATGGAGACACGTAGATTGGAATCAGATGTTTGCCCAAAGTCGCTTTCCTCAAGGCGACAATGTGAACAATATGAATCTAGATATTGAAGACCGTCATCAGTCAAAACCTGCGACAACTTACACTCTTCATCTGATGGTGGTAGACGATGCTGGTAACACCGTGCATAACGATTGGATAATTTTAGTCCTTGACGGTGCAGGTCCGACAATCCTCCCAGATATCTACTCAAATGATGTTATGATTTCAGCTGAACAACCCGCTAGAGCGGATGAAACAATTACAGTTAATCTGACTAATTCTTATGATGACTTAGATTCAATTTATGATACTAGATGGACTTTCATATTGAATCAAGAAGCGTATTTTGAAAACCAATCATTTTCAGAGATTAAAACCTTTGAAATCAATCCATTGGAAGCCGGTAGCCACTGGTTCATTTTGATGTCATGGGATTCTAAAGATAACATGAATGTGCTCTCATTTTCAATTGCAGTGCAACCAGCTCCCGGAGTTAATATTAGTATTTGGAACGTAAGTTACGATGGTACCCCAACAGTTGGTGAAAATCTGGAATTGTATGTAGTAGTACAGAATGTTGGAGGAGACCCTGCAATCGGTAGACTGTGTAGTGGAGAGCTATGTTCAGATTACATCAACATACCATGGGCAACCTCAACTGGCCCTGGTGTAGTCGGAATTTCATTAGTAATTCCACTTGATAGAGTCGGAGAATTACCGCTTCACTTAGAGTGGGAAGGTAGTGAAATACAGCAGGATAATTCACTCATTATTGATTCTAATATTATCGTCAATCCCGACTCAGGTCCACTTCAAGTAATTCTAGGTGTTTTCGTAGTTCTTGCAGGGTTAGCTATTGGAGCTCGTATGTTGTGGGGTCCCGGGCGTTTTGAGGACTAAATCAGCCTCTAGTAGGATTAATCCCTAGGTCCAAACAACCGCTCGACTCTTGACCTATACACCTTGGTGAGGAGGTATGGTTCTACCACCCGACCATGCAGATCGGGTTATCGCCCAGCATCGTTCGAGGGTGGAAAAGGTAGCAATGATGGGAACCTTGCTACTGATTACCTCTGCTGGTTGGTGGCTATTTCCAGCAATGGACGGGAGCGTAGAGCTACTCCCTCGAATGGGTCCAGTAATTGCCATGTTCGTTGCGGCTCTAATACTGATGGATCTAATCGACCATGGACCGGTTGAACGCTCTAGAATTGCTATTGCTAGTGGCCTTGCATGGCCTATGGTAATCGCTATGGCAATCGATTCATTTGGAGATGGAGATAGGATACTTGCATCTGCTATTTTGATTCTAGTGGCAGTAAGTCTTCTACTACATTGGCGAAACGCCCTAGGTGGCTCTCTTTCTACAAGGAAATTACGAGCATTCTCTGGTCTTGCGGGAACTGCTATAGGGATTGCAATAGTAATTTCTCTAGGCCTTGAATTATTTATTGCATTAGTTTTTGCATTAGCTTGTATTGGAATGGTAACTCCAGACTTAATGGCTAAAGACGACGTCCATGAAGAAAGGAAAAAATTTGCCAACGAATTAGACGACGCTGAAGCAAGAATGCTAGAGTTACGCTCAAAGAATTCTGGCTTAGAACAAGCCTCCTCTTTGATTCAACAAGCGCGTGAAGCAGGTTGGAAAGATCCATCACGCGGAATGGTGCTAATTGAGGAAGCCGACAGAGAAGCCAAGCGAATCATGGAAATGGCAGTAGATATCGATGCGATTCGCAGTAATTCGCTTTCAGCAGTCGAAAAGGCAGAAGAAATTGCTCCTGTAGTCCAAGGTCCGCGTCGAGCATTCACAATGGGAGATAGAGAGGCAAGTCACGGCTCACTTCGAGAGGCTGAGAGCCTCTATCGCCTAGCAAAAACAAAGGCAGGGGCAATAGAAGAAAATTGGCAATTAGCAGCCGAATCGATAGCTACCGCTGAGAAGGCCATAGCGGCTAAGTCAGGTTCTGCTTCCGACTCGATTAGAGGCATCCTAACAGCAGCAAAGGAAGCAATGGATGCAGAGGAGCCAGCCGAGGCACTGCATATCGCAAGTTCGATACCTGCTCATATCGAGAGCCTTGAGGCTTCCAGCGGTGATGCAGAGGTCGCAATCGAAGATGCTGAAGCAGCACTTAAATCGGCTGAGGGTGAATTAGCCTTAGCCAATGTAGAACGTCTCGCAGAAGCGAAGGAGGCATTGGCTAAGGGAGACGCGCCTTTAGCCAAGGGTCTAGCAGATAGTCTAGCCCGCGAGGTCCGAGAAACATTGGATGCGATGCAAGAAGTTCAGCGAGCATTACGACAGAAGAAACAGATTTCAGCTAGATTCCCAAGTGGTCAAGCCAATCAATTTTGGCAATCAAGGCTTGAGGAAGTCGAAACTGCAGCCTCATCAGGAGCATGGACTAATGCCTCACAATTCCTAACTTCGTTAACCAATGATTTAGCTACCTACGAGTCAGAGGCGAGCGAAGCCAAGGAATTGTTGGACTTTGTCCAATCTGAATGGTCTGAACTACGCCGCCGTCTAGATTCGAATTCTATTGCCCCAACCGATGAGTCACGTAGAGCAACAGAGGCGGCCGTGAATAAGGCGACTCAGGCTTTAGATTCCGGACAGATCCAAGATTGTTTAACTGCTCTAGGAAAAGCAGACGAGTTACTTGAGGGTCTACGTAGAAGAGTCGTCTGAGACTATTCTGAGGCAGGAACTAGACCCAATGTCCTCTCTCGATTTGTAATTTCAGCGAATAAGTCGGACACGAATTGGTCCAAAGGAACACCGTTGCACTGGTCGCCATTCCGTGCCCGAATTGAGACAGTTTGATTCGTCGCCTCATCCTCACCAAGAATCAACATGTAAGCGGGTCGCATTTTTCTATGCATTCGGATTTTCTTACCGATGGTCGCATCAGAATCATCAACTTTGACACGAACTCCGGCAGATTCCAAAACTGTTTTTACTTCTGCCGCATATTCAATTTGTTTCTCTGAAATAGTGATTACCTGAACCTGAACTGGCGATAACCAAGTCGGGAAGTTTCCAATCCAATGCTCGGTTAGGAATGCAACAAATCTCTCGTGAGTCGATAGAGGTGCCCGATGAATCACGAAGACCTCGCCATTTTCCTCCCCATTCTCATCTTTGTAACTCAACTCGAAGCGATCCTTCGCAGCGAAATCCAACTGAATCGTCGACATCGACTCCTCACGTCCGAGCGCGGTCGTAAACTGAATATCGATTTTCGGCCCATAGAAAGCCGCCTCACCGACCTCCTCGACGAAAGGTACACCCATATCGACGAGAATAGACCGCAAGTGTTTCTGAGTCGCCTCCCAGATTTTGGCGTCGCCGATATACTTCTCAGTATTCTCAGGGTCCCACAAGGATAGACGTAAGTGGAAGTTCTCGAACCCGAAGGTTCGGTAGTAATCGTTGACCATTTGTACATTCGCACGAACCTCATCCCCTACCTGGTCTAGCGTACAGTAGATGTGAGCATCATTCATCGAAAGCATTCGAACTCTAAGCAGGCCCGCAAGTGTTCCTGAGAGTTCGTTTCGATAGACCGTTCCATACTCAGCAATTCTCAGAGGTAATTCCCGATAACTTCGCTTTTTACTGGAGAAAACCAAATGATGCATTGGGCAGTTCATTGCCTTCAGATAGTATGTTCCGTCATCCATTTCCATTGGTGGATACATTCCATCTGCATAGTGAGGAAGATGACCACTAGATTCGAACAATTCTTGCTTTGCTAAAACTGGAGTGGTAACTCTTTGGTACCCATATGATTCCTCTGTTTCTACAGCATATCGTTCGATTTCGCTTTTGAGAATCTCCCCATGAGGTAGCCATACGGGTAGTCCTTTTCCAATCATCTCGTTAATCATGTAAAGTTCCATTTCTTTGCCAATTTTCTTGTGGTCTCGTTTTTCTGCTTCCTGAATTTGCCTTTGACGTTCTTTCAGGCCTTCTTTGCTGGCGTAACACATTCCATAGATTCTAACTAATGATTCTCGCTTGCTATCAGCCCGCCAGTAAGCGGTACTGGTGCTAGTCAGTTTGAACCAACGCAGATGAGAAGTTGAAGGAACATGAGGGCCACGACATAAGTCTACGAAATCACCTTGCCGATAGGCAGACGATCCAACATCATGGCCTATTTTGTTGTCCATAATTTCCAGTTTGAACTTATTATCCGAGAACATATCTCTTAGGGTCTGATTATCATATTCTTCACGAATCATGGCATGATTTGCTCTGATATGTTGATTCATTTTCTTCTCTATCGCCTTAAGTTCCTCATCACCGATAGGGTTCATGTGGAAATCATAGTAGAAGCCATGATCGATAGGTGGTCCGATAGTCGGTTTAGCATCTGGGAATATTTCTACAACAGCTTGTGCCAAAAGATGAGCACAGGAATGGCGCAGAATGTATAGTCCAGCCTCGCTCTCTCCGTTGATTGGCTCGAGACTGCAATTAGAATCTAAAATGTGAGAAAAGTCCCGTTCGACGCTGTCTACCAATGCCGCGACCGACCCAGAGCGCTTACCATGAACGTTGAGAATAACTTCTCCTACTGTGATTCCGGAGGCATACTCGTGGGTTCCGTCTCCTCCCAAATCTACCGAAATCATACTCATGGCGTGTCTCTCCGTCGGCTACGCCGACGAATCGCCGCTATGAAGGGCTTGGCTTGAAAATAGGTCATTTGATGACGAATTGGGTCCCTTCGGCTCCCGCCACCATCTCCGGTAAATCAGCCAACGACCCAATGACTGCTCGCTGTCCAGTCCGTCTGACGAAGTCGCAGGCGGCCTCGACTTTCGGCCCCATTGAACCCTCTTCAAATTCATACATCTCAATCTCATCTGGAGTGATGGTCGATATTTTCTCAGCATCATCAGTTCCCCAATTAAGGTAGACTCCATCGGCGTCGGTAGCCATGATTAGCAAATCAGCCTCCAACTCGAATGCAAGTAGAGAGCTCGCTCTATCTTTGTCAATGACGACCTCTACCCCCTCTAGATTTCCTTCGCTATTGAAGATCGTAGGGATACCGCCTCCACCCGCACAGATGACAATCGTTCCTTTTTCCAATAACCAATGTATGGGTCTCATTTCGAAAATTCTGTGTGGTTCGGGAGAAGGCACAACTCTTCGCCAATATTCTCCATCAGGTTTCATTGTCCATCCCTTCTCAGTCTCGAGAAGTTTAGCATCTTCATGGTTGTAGATAGGTCCGATTGGTTTTGTTGGATTTCCGAAAGCTGGGTCTTCTGGATCAACTTCAACCATTGTAAGAATTGTAGCAAATGGTACTTCGATTGGAAGCAGGTTTCCGAGCTCTTGCTCAATCATGTAACCAATCATCCCCTCAGTCTGTGCACCAAGCACATCGAGAGGGTACGCCTCAACTTCTTCGTAGGCGGCAGATTGTAGTGCAAGAAGTCCAACTTGTGGTCCATTTCCATGGCTGATTACCAATTGATTTTCTTTTGTAATCGGCGCGAGAGCTTTCGCGGCAATTCGAACATTCTCTCTTTGATTTTCAGCCGTCATTGGTTGCCCTCGCCTAAGTAGAGCATTACCACCTAGTGCCACAACGATGCGCATTTCGCTAATTGCTAAGACTGTGGAGATATTAACGCGTGCCTGCTGCGCGAGGTATGACCCGCATTGGGCTACTTGTCAACCCTGATGCAGGGATTGGAGGCCGATTGGGTCTGAAGGGCTCAGACGGACAAGCAGAATATGCCCGTTCACAGGGTGCAGAGGATAGAGCAGGGCCTAGAGTTAGGGATGCTCTAGTACATTTTACAAGATTAAGAAAAGATATCTCGGATTTGCAGTGGGTAACAAGCGAAGGTCGAATGGGTTCGGAATGGATTGGCTCTGAAATAGGAGTCATATCCACTGTCCATCAGTCTTCTGGATTAACTTCCGCTGAAGATACTGCAGGGTTAGTTCAGACCTTACTTGACGCTGAAATCGATTTACTGGTCTATGGTGGAGGAGATGGAACCACTCGAGATATTGTAGCGGCCTTAGAAAAAGCGGGTCGCGGTAGCTTACCTCTGATTGGAGTACCATGTGGAGTAAAGATGTATTCTGGCTGTTTTGCTGCCTCACCAAAAGCTGCAGCCGAAGTACTCTCCGCTTGGCTAGATGGGGAGTTATTAGTTGCAAATACCGAAGTCCTAGATCTCGATGAGAAAATCTTCCGTGAGGGACGTTGGGTTGTAAGAATGTACGCCGAAGCGATGACTCCAGCAAGTCCTCGATGGATGCAAGGAACCAAGCAACGTGTGGAAGCTTCTGGCGAAGAAGAAATTGTTGAAGGTTTAGCAGACCATATTCGCGAAATTCTCATGGTCGATAACCACCTAATAATCTGGGGTTCAGGCGGAACACTTCGAACAATAGGAGAAATGGTGAGAATGAACCCTACCGCTCTTGGCATAGATGCGAGTATTGGTAGTAAGCAAATTGGAACAGATTTGAATGAATCAGATTTACTCAAACTGCTTTCTGAACATGAAGGTGAGGTTACCATTTTACTTTCTCCAATGGGTGGACAAGGCTTCTTAATTGGTAGAGGGAATTTACAAATCTCTCCCGAGGTTTTGAGAACTGCAGGAATTGATTCTGTTCTTGGAATATGCACCCCGGCCAAGCTGCTAACAGTGCGTAGACTACGAATAGAAACTGGCGATTCAGATCTGGATGCGGAATTCGCTGGAAAGCGCTACATGAAAGTATTACAGGGATATCGTACGACTAGAGTTCTACCTGTATCAGTTGATTGAATCATAGGATAGGGAATAAGGTATCCACATCAATTAGGATATGATGAACATAGGTACATTCAGTTCTAACGTGGTTTAAAGGTCTTCAGTTCAAGCCCTAGAATCTCGCAAAGTTGTCTAATCTGCTTCTTGCTCCCCGGTATCATGTGTTGGTCGTCTTTTGTAACAATAGAACTTAACCGAGATTCGGTTCTAATCGTCTGGTCGCCGTCCCTTCCTCCTGACTCATACTTTACCTCGACCCACTGGTGGACGGATGATATAGCGCCCAACTGGATGTGGAGTATCTCCTCAATCCCCCTTCCGTCCGTGTAGTGTATCTCCATGCCCTCCTCTCTGCTTACGTACACCATCTTGACTTCCTTTTTGTGTAGTATCTCTTCTTTACGGTAGGCGGTTAAAAAGAATGTAAACAACATCATTGGTACTAATGCGAGCAGTAAAATTGTATCAAATAGCCCTTCCCCTACTCCTAAATTTTCCTTTTGTTCGGGAGGCACTGCAATAATGATGCCGATGATGCTTGTGAGTGTGAACAAAACAGGAAGATACCTGGCTAAATAATATAGGTTTTTTATCGATTTGGCTGTTTTGCCTTCGATCTTCAGGTCTATCTTCTCTGGATCAAGTCCTGACTCTGTGAGCCACCAGCCACCATCCCCCTCAGAGTCTACGTCCATGTTAACCGAGGGGGGGGGGGGCCTTCTTTACTCATCCGTCATGTGCCCTAGGATATCCCCTACCCATGTGTATGCGGGGGTCATCTAAGGTGCCCTTTGATTCGCCTTTTTTTCTATTTCCGGAAAAAGTTTCATTTTTGAATCAGCGAACGAAGTAACATGCTCGAAACGTCTGTTGAAGGCTTCTCGCTCGAAAATCAATCAGTAACTCCTCCAGATAATTCGCAATCTCCATTCGAAATTCTCTTTGGAATAATTTGTCTAGTTCTACTGATTCCTGCAATATTGGTTGCTTTTGGAGAATTTCGGTACATTATCGATTATTTTGAATACGGCGGAGACATGAGTGATGTACTAAGTTGGGTTGTATATTCTACAACAATCCTTTCGATATTGTTAATCTCAGGATTACAGTTTACCGGACTGATTAAATCAACTTCTTGGAAATTAGTTTGTGGAGGATTTATTATCGCAATTTCAATCATGAATCTATTCTCTAGATTATCTGACTTTGGAAAGGAAAGAAGGGAATGGGGTTATGATGAATTTTGGTTAGATTTTCTTTATTGGCCAAGTACACATGAAAGATTAGAATTGGCTTTTCTTGGAATTATCATAGGTTTTTTTGTTATCAAAAAATAGAAATTCTCATGCGCACCAAAAGGAAAAAACGCTGGGAAAATATTGAAGCCCTTATTGAGAATGATATTGTATGGCAGAAGAATGGTGGCTAACTGAAGAGTCACCTACCCCGAAGGTCGAGGACCCTGCTCCCCCTCTCCCCCCACCCCCGAATCCCCATATTCGGAACAAGCCAGAATCCTTGGCATGGGAAGTAGTAGATACGTCGGAAGAGGATATTCTGGACCTACATTATACTCGTATCAAATGGATATGTTTCGGGTTCCCATTTATTGGATTCTTAACATCCATCTTCCCGCCAGCAATTGGACTTGCCCTGCCCTATGGGCTGTATGTCTTCTATTGCTTCATTTCTGCCATAGATCGCCTCAGGGGAACCATGTTCATATGGGGTTTCCTCACTCCCATTTTGCTCACATTACCAGCGGCCTTCTCGCTTGGAAGACACCTCGCACTGTACGATGGGTGCATAGGAATAGGAGGTTGGGAATGCTCTAACTACGATAGCAGTGGGCCTGACTTCAACGGCTATCTCTGCCTACTTCCCGTAATGGGGGCTCTGCCCTTCCTGCTACCAATATCAGAACTTACCAGGGGGTCTCTCCTAGTGGGGATGTTCTATGGTCTAATTACGAGCTTGATTGCCCTTTTCTTTTCATTCATCGGAGGCTTCATGCTAATGATGGCCTAACTCCTCTTGAGTGATGAATTATAGAATAGTGCCAAAAATCAGTATTACGAGTTCTATCGCAAGGAAAAAAAGACGAATTAAAGGGTATTTCAATATCAACCGATAATTCAGCTGCAAGTCTGTCCAAAGCCAATACAGATTTCACCACCAGCCAGCACAATGAAGTAATATGCGACTACGATAATCACAAGAATAAGAATCAAAAATTGAATTAATGACCAATCTGGAGGTTTATTATTCTCAGAAATATCAATTTCAGTTCGTTCAAAAGCAAGTGCTAGGATAGCGAGTACTATCCAGAAAAAAACGCAAAAGAGATACGGTTCCATCTATTGTAAACTCCTAGTAATTGACCAAATCCCCAATGCAGCAGCGGCAAACCATGCAACTTCTAGAATAAAGAATGCCCACTCATCGATCAAGTATGCTCTGACAGCAAGAAGTCCTGAACCTAGTGCCATGAGCACTAGATATGGCCATTCTTTACTGTTCAAAATATTTCTAGTTTCAAGAAAAAAAGCGCTTAGAATCAGCATCATTCCAAGATATGCCACAATTTCGTCGTGAGCTAAGTCAACGATTTGTTCCCACATCTAATCGCCTGTTGAGAAATCATATTTCTTGTCCAACAGCCGCCTTAAGTAGACCAAGGAAAGGCGGACTTGGTCGATTTGGTCTTGACTTGAACTCTGGGTGATATTGAGTTCCAACGTAATATGGATGATTCTCCAATTCCATGATTTCACACCTCTGTCCAGTCTCATCTTTACCGACATAAACTAGCCCTTCGGCTTCAATCCTCTCAATTAAATCGGGATTGACCTCGTAGCGATGTCGATGTCTTTCATCGACATGGTCAGCACCCCCGTACAAACGCCTCATTTTGCAATCATCGACTAGGAATGGAGTAGGTTTTGTTCCAAGTCTCATTGTTCCACCCATGTGGGTCTTGGAAATTTCGGGCATGAAGATCACTGCTGGATTAGTTGTATTCTCATCAAACTCGGTTGAGTTTGCATTTTCTAGACCCAAGACATTACGACAGAACTCGATTGTTGCAATTTGCAGGCCTAGACAAACCCCCAGGTAAGGAACGTTATTCACTCGAGCATAATTTGCGGCAGCGATTTTTCCTTCTACTCCTCGATTACCAAATCCACCAGGAACTAGAATCCCATCCGCCGCGCGAAGTAATTCCCAGGCTTGATCGTGCTTTTCAGTGACATTGTGTGGGTCTAGATCGGTAGACTCAATCCAGTCAATTACCAATTTTCTATCAACAGCAAATGCACTATGCTGTAAGGCCTTGATAACTGAGAGATAAGAATCAGAAAGACCAGTATATTTGCCTACCATTGCGATGTTTACCTGCTCTTCCAATCGGTCGACCTTGTCAGCCATTTGTTTCCACTCATCGAGCATTGGCAAAGAATCAGGAACCTCAAATCCAAGGTGGTTTGAGACCTTATTCAAAACCGATTGTTGGTAAAGTGAAATTGGAATTTGATAGAGATTCGAAACATCGTGAGCCGAAACAACTGCATCTGTTCCAACGTGACAGAATGCAGCCAATTTTGCTCTAGTTTCTTCTTCCAGTGGTTTCTCTGAACGACAAACAAGTATATCTGGAATTATTCCTAGTCCTCGTAATTCTTTCACAGTATGTTGAGTTGGTTTAGTCTTCTGCTCGCCAACAGGCCCCATCACCGGAACAAGGCTGACATGAACGAAGCATACATTCTCTTGACCTACTCTAAATTGGAATTGTCTCAGTGCTTCTACGAATGGAGCGCTTTCGATATCTCCAACGGTTCCTCCCAATTCAATAACACAAGCATCTGGAGTTTCTCCCGAGCCATCTGCACTCACGTGAGCAACACGCTCAATCCAGTCTTGGATTTCATTGGTTATGTGAGGTACAACCTGCACAGTCTTTCCAAGATAATCACCTCTACGTTCCTTCTCAATTACACTTGCATAGACCTTACCTGTGGTGATATTATTCTCACGGGTTAGAGCAACATCGAGGAATCTTTCGTAGTTCCCAAGATCAAGGTCTACTTCTCCACCATCATCGAGTACGAAGACTTCTCCGTGTTCGAATGGAGACATAGTCCCAGCATCGCTATTCAGATAGGGATCTATCTTGACTGAAGTGAGCCTCAGTCCTGCGGATTTCAGTAAAACTCCTATGCTGGAAGCTGTAATTCCTTTACCCAGTCCAGAAAGGACCCCGCCCGTGACTACGACATACTTCATGCAATCAACGGGGTTTGAAGCCGACATGTCTCGCATATCAACATTGGCTCGTTGATTACAAAATTTCACACTACATCGCTGTCTCGCAAGTCTAAGAGTCGTCTTACTCCCGAAGGGTCATGGCCGATGCAACAGACTCACGGATTTTGGTCACCGGAGCACTCGGTCAAATTGGAACTGAACTGGTCGAAGCACTGCGTACTCGCTATGGCTCAGATGAAGTCGTGGCTAGCGACGTTCGAGATATCCCTGAGCATCCGTGTGTAGTTGGAGGCCCCTACAAAAATCTGAGTGTAATTGATGCTGATGCCTTCGATGAGGTAGTGGTTGAGGAATCGATTGGAACCATATATCACTTGGCTGCAATTCTAAGTGCAACCGGAGAGAAAAATCCCGAGTTGTGTGAAAGAATCAATGTGGGTGGT
>CACELO010000017.1 GCA_902560445.1 uncultured Candidatus Poseidoniales archaeon | reverse complement strand
CATTTCAATTCACAAAGCAATATCTCGTTCTACCGCACACGAAGTAGGAGAATTCATTGTCTCAATTACTCGAGCTGGGACTAACGAGGGTTTAGTTGCACATGCATTATTGGCTGCTGGAGCTCATGCCTCTTTTGTTTACAAAAAAAAATCTTCAGACCTCCGGTTAAGCTCTAGGGCGAGTAGAACTGCAACTAATCAGGGCATCCATCTCGGTAAGTTGATGGAAAGAATCGTCCACCGATTGGGAGGAGAAGGGGGCGGTCATGCTGGTGCTGCTGGCTGGTCCGGTACTTCCGATGAAGTAGAATTGAAGTCCGTTTTATTGGCCACACTATCATCGGAGTTGATACAATGAAGGACATCAAAAAAATCCTATCAGAGTTGAATTCAGGTTCAGTTAAGGTCTCCGAAATTCCAGAAGAACTAATTTTCCAATTATCATCATCCATGTTAATTGAGCGATTAGAAGGCCCAGACGAATTACTTTCGAGATTAAGTAGGTTACAAAGAGATGTATTGGGGCTGCAACGTTTGTTAGTCGAAGGGGATATAGCAAAAGCAGTAATAATCAGTGAAGATTTACTTTCCCGTTCCCGTTCAAAACAAGAACGTGACTTAGAATGTGAGGTTCGGATCAGAATGGAAAGAGCGCTATTAGCTGTCGATGGCTCCGATGCTTCAGGACAAGAATTACGTTGGTGTTCTGAACGTTTGAAGGCGATTGCACCAAATACAGCTTTGCATGGAATATCAATGTTAAATCAGGCAAATTGGCATAGTAATAACGGGGAAATCATGATGGCTTTGGCCATACATGCTGAAATTACTAAGGATAGTGGCTTTCCCGATGAAATCAGAGGTTTATCCCGTTTAGAAGTTGGGAGAATGTTGACTGCTATGGATGATTTAGATCCCGCTATGAGACATCTTTGGACTGCTAGAGCAATTTTCATACAGGCAGAAATGGAAGCAGAGGCGGTCGTAGTATCATTAGAATGGCTCGATTTGGCATTGGAAGAAGTTACAAAAGACGCTCCAAGAATGCTTTACAGAATAGAGAATGCAGGCCCGCGTTCCGTCCCCGGTTCAACTTGGGTTCCTGCAAATGAACAAGATGTACGGGATGTTGTGGAATCAATATTCCCGGTTTTGACTGAGGATGTTGCCGGTACTGAAAGAACTGATTTAGGAATAATTCTCGACGCAGCAGAAATACTGGGTGAGCAAGAATGGAAGAAGACTTTGTTGAAGAAGTCAAAAGACATTCAGGATGCTAGACTACTAGATGCTCTCCAATCGTAATCCAGTAAACTTTGAATCTCTTTTTGTCCCCAATATAATTCTGCAGGAATTTCCACACACCAACCAACTTCGCTAATCTTTTCATCCTCAGATTCCCAGCCATAGGGTTGAGGTTGTTCATCAATTTCCACCCTGACGACTGTGCCATTGGAGAGTATATTTTCATCAAAATGGGTAGCGGTTCCAAGTAACCCAGTTTCCTCAAATAACTCTCTTAATGCAGATGTATCAATAGATTCGGGATCATCGATCTTTCCACCGGGTAACTCCCAACCTCTTTCTATATGATTGACCATTAACCAACACGGAATATCCAATGACTCTTTTGGTACAGCCCAAACGACCACCCAATGGTCTTCTTTACTCACCGTTCATCACCTCACGTATTTGTTCTGCTAGTGATTTTGCCTCCGAGTCTCCTTCTGCTGCTAGTCTCCTACAAATGAAGAACGCCTCTGATAGTCTTTCTTGGGTGAATAATTTTCTCGCATAATCGATTTCGGATAATTCATGCCCTTCTTGTTTCTCCTCATCTTTTTCTAATTCCAAATTTGGGTTAGCTAAAACCTGCATCCTAGTCAGGAACTCAACCCTGTCAGCGATATCAGGTGTTTTCCAAGATATCTTTCCTTTTCCATCAATTAATGACTCCATCCGGATTTTGAAATCGTCCCTCGTTGTCAAATTACTTGAGTGGGTCTGTGCTTGATCATAGCAAAACCACGCTTGATCAAACTCGTTTCGTCTTTCATGTAATTGCCCCATTTTTTTCCAAGCCTCATGATTTGATGGCCTTTGAGCTAGTAACTTTCTAGTCAACTCTAGATATTCGTCCTCATACCCGTTAGTAAGCAATCTTTCCATCCGTCTTGAAAACAAAATATTGGCTCTTTGGTCCGTAAAATCGAGATTTCTTATTCGCTGCAAGAATTCCACAACTCCTCCTTCTTGGGATGTCAATTCCCACCAACGATTAGGGTCCAGGGGGTCAATAGACAAAGCGGCCTCAAGTAGATTTGTTGCAGATTGTTTTAGTTTCACCCCATCTAATTGGGAAAGTAAATCAGGATCTCTCCCAAGAATCAAAAATAAATCATCTAAAACGGCTCGGGCTCCTGAAAAATCTTCTGACTTCAATTTTATTGATAGCAAAATTCGCCAATTGTCTGGATGTGTGAAGTCATGCAAAACAGCTTGTCTAGCACTTTGTTCTGCCCAAGAAATGTTTGATTTATCATTGGTAGATAATTTTAGGAATTTTTCAGCTTGACTTCTATGGCGATTACCTAGGCTCCTTCGCGGGTGTTGTAGGCTAGAACCGAGGTCGGTTGTGGCCATTGTGACACCTCATAGTACGCTTTGATACGGTTTCCTATCGATGCCTGGGGGCAATGTAGCATCTATTCCGATCTTACTGGTTAATCCGTTTTCATCCCTAGAAGGATCTAGGCTTGACCCTTTTTGCTCAGATAGAATAACAGTATCTTTGTCTGGTTGCCAACGAGTCATCAATGCCCATTCTACCCTAACTGGATTCGAACAATCTATGTCTGTGTCTACAATGGTGACTTGTTTCATCGAGCCATGCCCACCTAATGCGGCATGTATAGCCGCGACACCGTCATCCTCCTTTTGAGGTTCTATAGCAACTACTGCCGATAGCCAACCACTCCCTCCATCAGTCATGTAGACATCTGTACATGGGACTACGGCGTTTACCGCAGCTTTGATTGTGGGGGCCCTAGGTAGACCCATCAGTGTGCGATGTTCTACTTCTACGGGAATTAGAGCATGAAAAATAGCCTTATTTCTGTGGTGTACAGCATCGTATTCGATAACAGGTTCTTGGCGTATATCATCGACGGTGCCTGTAATATCAACGTATGGACCTTCATCATCATCTTGTAATGTAATTCGGGCTTCCATGGCGTATTCTGAGTCCGCAGGAACTTGAATGCCGTTAGACAGAGTAACCAATTCGAGGGGCTTTCCATGCAACTTTTGATGTAATGCAGCAGCTACAGTTAGCTCGTCCAAATCGTGAGTAAATGACATTGCCGCAGCAAGTAGGACTGAAGCATCGGGGCCATTTACGACTGCGATATTTATCTCTTCACCATTGGCCCTTGCCTTGTCGGTCATAGTTCTTAGGTGCCTTGGGACAAATCTAGAAACACAGTGATTTTTATCGCGTAGAAATTGTCTGTGAAATGACATATTTCTAACCCCTTCATATTCAGCTATTATCACCGATGCTGATTGGTACCTGCCTCTGTCCTCTGCGTAATGCCAGGGGATTGGGATTTTTGTCAAATCAACATTTTCTTGCGTATTTTCGAAAACTGGACTATTCTCAATATCTACTACATCGGGTTCTGTGGGGTTCGCCATTGCCCAAGCGAGTGTATCAATTAATTCTCCAGGACTAATATCAAAAATTGCACAAATACGATCTCTTGCTAGAACATTAACAGCCGCTCTTAGACCGTTAGCTTCTGATATATTGTTAAACACAATAGCCCTGTGATTCATCCTGGTGGATTGATTTAACATATCGTGATTTACACTAATTTCATCATTGACTTCTGTTGCTCCCACCAACAGGTCCCTGAAGGCCATGTTGTCGACCCGACGTTACTCCTGCTTGAATGTTAGCGAAGTAGGGCCACTTGTACCCTCACCTTTGGTGAGTCCGTCACGCTCTTATATGGGGGGTAGTTCGGCGGGGCGTTCCTTTGAGGTGTTATACTTGGGTCGCGGTTTATTCTCAGGGCCAAAGATGAAGAAGGATCGTAAGAAGTTCCGTTGGAATGAAAGGAAATTCAAGAATCGCGAAACAAAGAGGCGTCAAGGCGGCGTTCTCAAGCACGATCCACTACGTGGCTCTACTCAAGCAAAAGGAATAGTTGTAGAGAAGGTTGGAATTGAAGCCAAACAACCTAATTCTGGTATTCGCAAGGCGGTGAAGATATCCCTTATTCGAACAGGGAACAAACTAACAGCCTTTGCTCCAGGAGATGGTGCAATTTCATTTATTGATGAGCACGATGAAGTGCTCGTTGAAGGAATTGGAGGAAGAATGGGACGCTCTTATGGGGACCTGCCAGGCGTTAGATTCAAGGTTATCAAGGTCAATGGTGTATCATTAGACGAGATGGTTCGTGGCCGTAAGGAGAAGCCTGTAAGGTGAGTATCATGTCTGAGGAAGAGACGCAACAAGCTCAGCCAATCGCCGGTATTGGAACTATGGTTTTCAATAAATGGGATGCACAACAAGTGGTTTGTGGAGATCCCGGCCTCGCTCCCTACATCAATCTCACAACCATAGGTACCCCTCATAGTGGCGGAAGACACGCTAATGCTTGGTTCGGTAAATCCAAACTTTCCGTAATTGAAAGATTCATTAACAATCTTATGCGAACAGGTAAGTTCAGTGGAAAGAAACAACACTGTGCTAAAGCCTTTGAAGACGCTCTAGACAATATTGCCGAGCGTACCGGAGAGAACCCCCTTCAAAATTTCATTGATGCAATAGTTAATGCAGCGCCTTGCGAAGAAACTACTAGGATAAAGTTCGGTGCCGTTAGTCAACCTAAGGCGGTAGATTCGTCGCCCAGTCGTAGGTTGGATGTAGCTCTACGTAATCTATCAAAGGGTTGTGCATCAGCAACTGCGAAGAGTACAAGAACTCTAACTGAAGGAATCATTTCCGAACTTAACAAAGCAGCAGCAGGAGACGTTGCCTCATTCGCAGTAGGAAAGAAGGATGAGATTGAGCGCATTGCAGCATCTGCTCGTTGATGGTAGTCATAATATAGGCTACTTCCTCATTTGTATCACGTAGTGATACAATCGGCTTTATCAACCGATGTTAAGTCGCCGGGCTAACCAGAGGTTGGTAGAATGGGCCGCAAGGAAGATAACATCGCAAGGGCTACTGAAGTCATGAATCAGCGAGATAAAATTAGGAATCTAGCAATTGCAGCTCACATCGATCATGGAAAAACAACTCTTTCGGACAATTTGATCGCTGGAGCCGGTATGATGTCTGAGGATTTGGCTGGTAAGTCAAGAGTTTTGGATTTCGACGAGCAAGAGAGCGCACGCGGAATCACAATTAATGCGGCCAGTGCATCAATGGTTCACAGTGTTGGAGATGATGATTACCTCATCAATCTCATAGACACACCAGGACACGTAGACTTTGGAGGGGATGTAACTCGGGCTATGAGGGCGGTTGATGGCTGTATAATTTTAGCCTGTGCTGTAGAAGGAACAATGCCTCAAACCGAGACAGTCGTTCGTCAGGCATTGAAGGAAAAAGTACGCCCTGTGTTATTTATCAACAAGGTGGACAGATTAATCAACGAATTGCAAATTGATGGGCCAGAGATGATGGCTAGATTTGAGAAAGTAATCGTTAAGGTGAATAAACTGATACAGACGTTTGCCCCTGAAGATGTAAGGAAAGATTGGCAGGTATCGGTTCAGAACGGGACAGTGGCTTTCGGTTCTGCGTACTATAACTGGGGGATGTCGGTCCCTTACATGCAAAAATCTGGACTTAATTTCAAGGATATTTTTGAGCACTGTGCAGCAGATGATCAGAAGGCTCTGGCCAAGAAAGCACCAGTGCACCAGGTTCTATTAGATATGGCAGTAGAAACCCTACCGTCCCCCCTCATATCCCAGAAATATCGAATACCGAATATTTGGCAAGGAGATCTTGAAACTGCAGAGGGTAAGGCAATGATGGAGTGCGACGCTGATGGCCCCCTTTCGTTGATGATTACCAAAATTTGGATGGACCCACATGCTGGTGAAGTAGCAGTAGGTCGGGTTTATTCGGGTCAAATCAAACATGGAGAATCCCTTTGGGCAATTGGTGCTGCAAAGGCCGAAAGGGTACAACAAGTTGCAATGATGGTTGGTGGCGACCGAATCCAAGTACCATCCGTTACTGCCGGGAATATAGCTGCAATTACAGGCATCAGAAGTGCTGCAGCCGGAGTAACCATTTCCCGCGATAAGGATGCAGAACCTTTCGAAGCAATTAGACATTATTCAGAGCCTGTTGTTACAGTAGCTTTGGAACCAAAGGCAATGAAAGATTTACCGAAATTTATCGATGCACTACGTGGTTTGGCAAAGTCAGATGCTTCCTTACAAGTATCTACCAACGCAGAGACAGGTGAGGCTCTTCTTGCTGGTATGGGTGAATTACATCTTGAAATTACAGTATACAGGCTTGAGGAAGAACAAGGCATCAAAGTAAATGTCAGCGAACCTATTGTTGTTTACAGAGAGTCAATAGAGTCCAACAATAATGGCCATGCCTTTGAGGGCAAGTCTCCTAATCGACACAACAGATTCTACATAGAGGCAGAACCTCTTCCATTAGAGGTGGTACAAGCACTCCGAGAAGGAGAATTTGGGGACGGAACAGTAAGGAACAAAGATGCCAAAGGAGTTGGTGATAAATTCGCAGAATATGGCCTCGAGAAAAACCTGATGAGGAAAATTTATGCTATTCATGGCACTAATGTATTAGTCAATGACACCAAAGGTATTCAGAATCTACATGAGACTCGAGAACTAATCATTGAGGGTTTCAATGAGGTCTGCAAAAGGGGTCCAGTTGCTGAAGAACCGATGATGGGTATAATGATGCGACTAGTAGATGCAAAATTACACGAAGATGCGATTCATCGAGGTCCGGCACAAACTATACCCGCTGTTAGGAATGCCTGTAAAGGAGCGCTTATCCGATCTCGTCCAATAATCCAGGAACCAATGCAAAATATTCGTATTGATGCTCCAAACGATGTTATCGGTGGTGTTACCCGTGAAGTTACCAATCGAAGAGGAATCATTGAAGATATGCCAGTTGACGGTGGAACAGCATCAGTTATTGGTAAAATGCCTGTAGCAGAAACCTTTGGTTTCTCCAACGATATCCGTGCAGCTAGTCAAGGAAGAGCCGTTTGGAATACCGAAAATGCCGGATTCGAAATGCTCCCCCCATCTCTATTCGAGAAGACCGTAGCTGAAATTCGGGAAAGAAAGGGACTGAAACCAGAAGTTCCAACCGAAGTTAACTATACTGATTGATTAGTTGATTCTTACTAATTGGAAATCGGTCATATCTCTGAGTAGGTTGACGGCAGGTGTTTGTTCTAATTTGTCTAAACACCTATGTGCAATTCTGTGATGCTCCATTGCCCTGTCCAATGCATATTGAATCGAACCATTGTCTCGCAATTCTTTGACGGCGGCAGGAAGTTCATCAGAGTCTGTAGATTCAGTTCCAAACAACTTCCGGAATGTTGGTAAATCGTTTCCACTTTCTAAGGCATGAATGGCGATCAAAGTCCTCTTTCCTTGAACGATATCGCTTCCTGCAGGTTTACCTAGAGTTTCCGTATCGCTAGTCATATCGATATAATCATCCATAATTTGGAAACATAAGCCGAGATTGAGACCCCATTCCGCCATATTTGCGACTGCATTTATATCCGCACCTGATAGGATAGCGCCTGTCTCGGCACAGGTTTCGAACATAGCACTAGTTTTTCCTGCAATCATCGAGATATATTCATCCTCAGAAACAGTAACTCTGTCTTCAAATTCAAAGTCTTCTTGTTGACCTTCTGCAACATGACGAACCATCTCTCCTATTGCGCTTACTACATCTCTGAGTTGACCATCTTGAATATGAGGGCTATCGGCTAGCATTTCAAAACCGAGTGCTAGCATTGCGTCTCCTGCATTGATAGCAGTAGCATCGTCATAAGCTACATGCACTGCATCTAGACCCCTACGAATAGGATCTTGGTCCATAATATCATCATGGACCAATGTGAAGTTATGAATAATTTCTATGCACGCACCTAGCGTATAATGTCCTTCATGACCGTATCCTACTGCGTCTCCTACGAGTCTGGGCATTATCGCTCTCAATCGCTTTCCACCACCAGTAAAAAGGTGGGACATTGCACCATGTAAACGATCTTGTTTTATTTTCGAAAGGTTTTGTTGAATAATTTCTTCCACAATATCTCTATGTTCACCCAAGGCCGCAAGTACGTTGCTCGCGGAATTTTCTGGATATTTAATTGACAAAGTTCCGCACCTTATAATCTCAGACTTCGGGTTAGATAGAACCTCCTCGATGTTGAAATTGCCAGAAAATAGGAAATTTTGGTAAATAGATTCAAACCAAGGTGCAATTATTTGACTTTTCCACCTCCCTTTTCTTTCTATCATCTGACTCAAAGCAGAGTTATCGACCCATTCAATGGCTTGGATTTCATTACGATTGAAATTGACTTCACAATCTGCCTCAACAATTAGGACATGATCGATTTCATTCTCTACCCAATCTTCATCCCAACGACATTTGTATTCGAATTTACCAATATGGTGAAACTCCCAATCGTTAGTAATGGTTCTAGGAATTCCAAGCTCTTGTTGCAATTTTCTCCTAGCAGCTTCTATCACTCCCTCAATGGGTTCGTTATTTTCACCTTCAATATCCAATGGATGGCTACAACAAGAGTTGGCCCATACGGCTGGAAATGTAATTTTATCGGAAGATCTTTGTTGCACCAATAATCTTCCTTGGCTATCGAAAATTAGTACACTGAAAGCCCTGTGGAGAATTCCTTCTCCATAATGGGTAGCAAGTTTACTGGAAGCATCGATCACATTATCTTCTGCATCCAAGCAGAGAACCAATTCTTCCATCATCTCGGCTTGGGATGAGTCTAGTCCATCTAAGGGAGTAGCAGGCACCACCATGTCAACCATTCCTTTTGAAAAGGACCCACCATATAATCGAAATGGAACACTATGGGCATAATTGGTCATCAAGGCACTATCTGCGTGCCTCGAGTATTTCCAGAATTCAATAATTCTAGTACTCTTTCTGGTTTACGCCCATCAATAAACCATACATTTTCCACTATCCTGGATATCTTAGATGCTGAATTTAATTTCAGGAAGATTCCTCCAGTAACGTCTTGTTCTTTGTCATGTTCTCCAGATATTGGTATTTTTGGATTCCAAATATGGACTAATTCTGAGTTTGGGTCAGCGGGTGGTGCGGAGAGTAAACCTTCAGTATCCCCTAAGAGGAAGATACAATGAGTGATGGTGGGGATTTCTTTTCCAAGCCTAACCATCAAGTCGTCACCAGATAAGATACCGAATAAATTTGGTTCACAACAGTCTACTACATCCCCGAAAGTAATCGGAACTACTCTATCGTCACATTCTACAATTGGCGTCAAGTCCCCTAAAAAATTAGGACCAACTTCCGTTGCCCATTCTGAAGGTGGAAAACTTTGGCTATCAACATCTAAGTTTGTTAATGAGTCACATAATAGACGATTCAATTCTAACATATCTGCACGAATGAGTTTGACAGCCTTTTTTTGTTCCTTTAGGATTGATGGTTTTGCACCTTCAGCTATTTTCCATTCTTTTGCTTTAAGATGGCCGAATGAACCTGCGCCATGTACTATGGTAACACGATTACCCAAATCCATTAATTGCTTAATTAGTCCGGAGAGTTTTGCTACAGCCCTTTCATCTATGGTTTTCATCTTTGACTTAATTGTGATTAAGCCACCACCAAATTTTATTAGAACATGTGCCATAATTTCCAGTTCTTCCCACGGGGTATGACATTTTGTGTTATCCCGTAAATCGTCCAAACGAGGGACGTTCTGAATAAGTCAGATTCATTGCTCACCGTTTATTGCGGGGTACATGAATGTCGATGGGGAACTCGATAGATTCCAGCGCTGGCTACAGAGTAGATTAGCGGATACAGAAAAGATTGAATCCGATGATGAAAGGAACCGAACTTCTAATCGGATACAAAATGCCATACAAGAATGTATTAATTACAAACAAGCGGTAAGTATGCAACAATCCGTAGCTAATCCATTTGTAATCCGTGATCAACCTGTTCGTTCCGTTAACGAATCCGAAGTAACACCTGTAAGGTCAGTCACAGGAGTATGCAAGAACTGCGAGGCGGATTTAACGGGAGATCTAGAATTCTGTCCATTGTGCGGTGAATTTCAGTAAAGTCACTCTTCTTCTTCCCAACGTGCACGAGCTAACACATATTCTGGGTCGTCGTTGTCCACAACTGAGAGATATTGTGAAGGTACATTTTCAGTAAGGTAAACAGTGATGCCAGCGTGCCAAATAGTTTCTCCTGCGGCATACATTTGGGCAGTATCGACTTCTAATATCGTTGGTAATTTGAAGTGTACATGACCTGCTTCGGCAGCATTGCGAATAGTTGCTGAAAGGTGTACGTGTGCCCTCCCGCTTGGCGATATTCCTACGTCAAGCAAGTTTTCTGCTTGTTCAGGGTCACATGGAAAATATAGTGAATCTGGGATATTATCTGTAGGTAAATCTAATTCGATTTCTACCGTGTGACCATAAGTGGCACGAATTGTATTGCCTCGAATTTCATATCTTCCTTTTGGATCTGTTTCCGCTATCGCTCTAAAATGATGTGGCCTCAACCAATGGAATCGCTTGCCGCCTTTTTTGAATTGATGAATAATGTCTTTGACGTCAATCCATCCATTGATATCCATTTCTAGATTGAACTTTTCAGGAGCATGCCGCAGAACTAACGCTAGTCTTCTAGCAAGGCTATTTCTTTCACCAGTCCTCATGATGAATTTACCTTCTGCATTACAAGCAGGACAGAGGTGGTCATCTGCATAAAATCCGTGATGTGGGCATTCTCGTATCATTAAATTGCGCGACTTTGGCTTCTTTGAAGAACCCGCCGGTCAAGTAACCACATTACTTACGCTACTTACTCAATAATTATTGGGCGAATACCAGACCGAGGGTTGTGGATGCAGTCATTGTTGATTGGATGCGTTCTCCCTTCCATAGGGCTCACAAAGGCGAACTAAAGGATGTGAGACCCGATGAAATGGCTGGACAAGTAGCAAGAGCTTTACTATCAAGGAATAATATCCTTGAGACTCATATTGAGGATATTTTACTGGGATGCGCATATCCAGAAGGGGAACAAGGCTACAACGTTGCTAGATTAGTTGGTTTTCTAACTGGTCTGCCAAACACGGTCCCGGGTTCTACATTCAATAGATTGTGTGGCTCTTCAATGGAAGCTATTCATGTGGCTTCAGCTAAGATTTCTGCCGGATGGGGGGAATGCTTTCTTGTTGGAGGAATGGAATCGATGTCCAGAGTAAAAAGAAGAGGTTTCAATTGGTCTCCTCACCCGAAATTAGAGGAAAGTTTTCCGGAAGCATATGTCAACATGGGAATAACTGCCGAAAATGTGGCCGAGAATTATTCTATTGATAGGGTCCGACAAGAAGAGTTTGCCCTCGAATCACATAAAAAATCTGCTTTTGCACAACAAAATGGTCTTTTTGATTCTGAAATTTGTCCGATTATTGTAGGAGACCAGGAAGTGGAATCTGACGGTTGCATTAGACCTACTAGTAATTTACAATCAATGGCTGGACTAAATCCAGTTTTCAAAGAATCTGGAACAGTTACTGCGGCTACATCCTCGCCATTGACGGATGGCGTCTCATTTGCAATTGTTTGTAGCGAACGATTCGCAACCGAGAATGATCTTACTCCAATAGCTAGAATCGTATCTACATCGGTTACCGGCTGCCCTCCCGACCTAATGGGCCTAGGTCCAATCTCGGCCTCGCGATTGTGTATGGAAAGAGCAGGTTGGACTCCAAGCGATGTTGACATTTGGGAATTGAACGAGGCATTTTCCTCGCAGACCTTAGCGTGTATTGATGAATTAGGGATTGATATTGAGAAGGTCAATCTAGATGGTGGAGCCATATCCTTAGGTCACCCATTAGGAGCTTCTGGAGCCAGAATAACCTGTAAAGCGGCTTCATTATTGCAACGAACAGGGAAGAACAAGGCCATCGCCACAATGTGTATTGGAGGAGGTATGGGTATCGCTACGGCACTTGAGAGATATTGACTTATTCTTCTTCAATCGAGTTTACTAGTAATCCATCACAATTAGGACAACGATCTTTTTTAGAAAGTAAACTAGGAATAACTGCCAATAGACTATCACAATTTGGACAGGAAGCGTATACTTCCTCATCTCTCAGTATTATCTCTGAGTCAGGTCGTTGGTTATACCATTGCATAAATTGAGAATTCCTAATTGTAGATACACGCTTGCGTGTAGAATTACCAAGTAAAATTAACAATAGTCCCTGGATAATGAGAAAAATCTCAAACGCGAGAAAACCAACGATTGTTTGGATTAAGCCTACAATATAGAAAACCGTAGAGAGGAACTGTTCCAAGTTAGCATATCTAATGTCGTAAAGATTTCGTTTCTTAGTGAAGCCAATAGTTACTGTAGTTCCGTAGAATACTACAAGTAAACCTAGGCCAATAATAAACCCTAGAAAAATTCCATTACCGTTTGTTGAAATTGTGGCAATAATTAGTATAAGTATTAATAAATTTAAGACCCCAAAAGTAGTCAATCTACGAAACAAGTCATTTGCCGTGGTATCGTCCACAACCTATCGAATGTATAGTCATCTAAGACTCAAACGGTCGGCGACGCACTCTTGAATGACCTACTACTCGTGGGGTTGTGACGAAGGACACCGGCGTAGCAATTCATAGCGACGCTTTACTCGGGAAACGAATATTATTAGCGATAGCAGGAGGAATTGCGGCGGTTGAATCCGTTAGGCTAGCTAGAGAATTACGCAGACATCAGGCTAATCTTACTGTAATCATGAGTGAGGAAGCAACCAAGATAATTACTCCTCTAGCAGTAGGTTGGGGCTCTGACACAATTGTTCACCAAGGATGGAGTAGCGATATGTCGCAATTGGAAGCATTTGATGTGATTCTAATCGCACCAGCTACAAGGAACACGATTTCTAAGCATCTTCACGGAATAATGGATTCACCCTTATTGATGGCTCTCTCCGCAAGTAGAGGTCGTAAATCGAAACTTTGCTTTGTCCCATCAATGCACACAGACTTATTCGATGATCCGGTAACTTCCGAACTTCTCGATGCATTACGTGACGAAGGTAGCCATGTGATAATAAACGAGGTAGAGGAAGGAAAATTGAAACAACCAGAACCAATATCCATTGTGGCGGAGGTTTGTCATATCACAAATAGAACCCAATCTTCCAAATCAATTGCTATTACAATGGGGGCTAATAGGGCGCCAATTGATGCTGTTAGAGCCATTCAAAATGCATCATCAGGTAGAACAGGCTGGATTATTGCAGAATATCTCTATCGTATGGGTCATAATGTTATTTGTATAGCAGGAAAAACCTCTGCTAATCCCTCATTTTCCCTTCCGAACGTGTTTCGGGATGGAACTCCCGATGGTATGCTGAAATTGTGTAAGGAAATAGCCACTGAATCACAACCTGACGTATGGATTCATGCTGCAGCAGTTTTGGATTATTTCACAGAGGCAGAACAAGGTAAGAAACCAAGCGGTCAAGATAATTGGCTACTAAATCTTAACCCTGGAAGGAAACATATCGAAGAATTAAGGGGTCTAGTTGGGGATTCGATCCGTATAGGATTCAAGTTAGAATCAGATGTAGAAACAGCCACTCTTATTCAAAGGTCAGAGGCACAAATTGAACGATATGGTGTTAACGCAGTTGTTGCAAATTTGATGGAAGAAATGAATGACCCAAGTAAATTGAGAGCCAGAATAGTTCACGATGATGGAAGAATCGAAGAAATAGAAGATGATTTTTCATTGGTACTAGCGATACACGATATAATCTCGCCAAATTGACTCCTCGTTTAGCGTCACATTCAAGCGATTATTCCTCGCGACAGTAATCATGGCGGGTCCCGACAAGGCCAAGAGAGGAATACCCTCTAAGGAGGATTTCAATCTCTGGTATCCAGCAATCGTCGAAATTGCAGACCTTGTTGACAAAAGGTATCCAATCAAAGGCATGGATGTCTGGAAGCCATATGGTTGGAAGGCAATGATGCTAATTGATAGATTAACTCGTGCCGAGATGGATCGTACTGGTCACGAAGAGTATAACTTCCCACTACTTGTTCCGGAAGATCTGTTGGAGAAAGAAAACCGCTTAGTATCATTGCTAAAAAAGGCTAGAGAAGAAGGCGTTGATCCAGATGAATTGAGATTAGATGAAGAAGAAGCCGGATTCAAGAAAGAGGTGTATTGGGTTAAACACGCTGGAGAAAATGAGTTAGAATTACCCATGTTCCTCAGACCGACTAGCGAGACTCCTATGTACACTATGTTTCCATTATGGGTCAGGTCCCATGGAGATCTACCACTGAAAACATTTCAGATAGTCAACACCTTCCGATATGAGACCAAACAAACTAGGTCTTTCATTCGAGTTAGAGAAATTCATTTCTTTGAAGCCCATACCGCTCACAAGGATCAAGAAGGTGCTGATGCCCAGATTGAGGAGGATGCTGTAATCGTTCAAAATTTGCTTCACGACCTATGTTTCCCAGCAATTGTATCCAAGAGACCTGTGTGGGATACTTTCCCTGGAGCTTGGTTCTCTAACGCTGTAGATGTTGTAATGCCTAACGGCCGTACGCTTCAGGTTGGCACCTATCATCATTACAAGGATCAATGGGCTAAGGCGTTTGATCTCAAATACGAAGATGCAGAAGGTCAAACTCGGTTCTGTCACCAGACTACTTTCGGAATGTCAGAAAGAATGTTGGGCGCAGTTGTAGGTATGCATGGCGACGATGCAGGACTAATTTTCCCCCCTAAGATTGCCCCTATTCAGATAGTCTTAATGCCCGTTGCTCAACATCTCGATGATGATGTAATACCTTCTATCAACAAAATAGCAGACGGTCTCAAATCCGCTGGATACAGAGTAAAAGTTGATGATAGAGATATAAGACCTGGAGCTAAACATTACGATTGGGAAATAAAAGGCGTCCCACTTCGATTAGAATTAGGCCCTAGGGATCTGAAATCAGGTCAATTTGTGTTATCCATGAGAACTGGCGGAAAAGCAAGCCATGACGTGAATAATTTACTAACCGTAATTTCGGACGCTCTAGATTCCACTGAATCTGAACTTAGAAATCGGGCAGCAGTGTATATGGAAAATTTAGTACTAGACTTCCCCGGTATAGAACAATCCTCAGGCGGATGGAAACTAACAAAACCCATTGAGGATGGTAAAATCTACCAATTAGCCTTTGATGGGAACGATTCTGATGCTGAAATATTAGAAAAAGCAACAGGACTTACTTTCTTAGGGGATTGTGTTGATTCGTATAGTAAGCCTAAGCCCTGCGTAGTCACCGGTAGAATGACAACAAGAAAACAGCATTTGGCAAGGATGTACTAGTCTTACTTATTTCGTAGTGAGAATAGCATAATTCCGAACAGTAACACGAGAATTCCAATCTCAACAATTTCTAGTTCCATTGTTTCTGTCCAGGAATTAGGTGATTGGTAATTTACAATTTCACTTAGGATTAATTTATCTTCACAGTTTGTCTCACTGTCCGGCTCATCACAGAGTGGAATAAAGGAACCGTATCCTACCACTAAATTGGTCAAGATTAGTAAAAATGCGATGGTAGAAAAAACAAACAGACCCCATCTTCTAGATTTCGGAGTTTCTGGAATTGGTTCCGGTGGGGGAATAGGCACAATTGGCATTTGGACCTCATGCTGCGCATCTCCATTTGGCAGGACTATAGACTCAGACTGTCGTTCTGGGGCCTCAACTCCCATCTGTTCCAAAACTTCTCTTCCATAGATTGATTCTGCCATCTCATATAGCTCTGGATTGTCCTCTAAACTCTCGGGATTGAGTGTTCCATCGAGAAGGTTCTTGATCTCATCCAGAGAAGACACATTCCTACCCCGATTATCTATTATTATTGAATACAACCCAATATTGTGGGGGAAATTTCCTAATCTACAACATTGCTCTAGCAGCGGTTTCAATAGATTCGACAGTTAGTCCTACGAGAGTAAGTAGCTCCTCACTATCGCCGCTTTCACCAAATCTATCTTCCACACCTATCTTTCGGATTATTGTGGGGTTATTTTCACTAAGATATTCGCTTACCGCAGAACCTAATCCACCAATTACTGAGTGGTCTTCAACAGTAACTATTCCTGAAACAGAAGTGGCCAATTGATCCAATAATCCTTTGTCTAGTGGTTTGATTGTATGCATATCCACTACCGTCGCATCAATCCCGTCTGAACGTAAATTTTCCGCGGCTTCAAGTGCTTTATGGACCATTACTCCGATTGCTATTATCGCAACATCATTTCCTTCCTTGAGAACAGAACCCTTACCAATTTGTATGGATTTCACAGTGTCCTCATCATAAATACGAGGAGTCTTGTTCCTTGCAGTTCTTGTGTAGGATGGATTCGGGTGGTTGAGTAATTGTTCGGTTAATTTTGTTGCCGATAAATCATCACTCGGATGCATAACTGTCATTCCTGGAATAGTTCTGTAGAGAGCTAAATCCTCGATAGATTGAGCGCTACTACCGTCCGTACCAGTGTGGATGCCTCCATGACTTCCACATATATGGGCCACGAGCCCAGGTCTAGCAATTCCATTTCTGACTTGTTCAAATGCCCTTTCTGTAAAGATAGCAAATGTACTAGCAAACGGAACCTTCCCGCAAGATGCTAGTCCCGCTGCTACAAGAACCATATTTTGTTCTGCAATTCCCAATGAAATTGTCCGCTCTGGATACAATTCACGGAAGAGACACGATTTGGTAGATTTCCCTAGGTCTGCTTCAATCACAACTACTCGTGGGTCATCTGCCAAGTTGAGTAGTGCTGCTCCATAACCGTCACGGCTGGCTCCGCCAGTAGATGGTGCGCTCATACTAACTCCTCCATTGCCATCTTTAGTTCAGCATCATTAGGAGCTTTTCCATGAAATGAGGGGTTATCTTCCATGAAGGATACACCTTTCCCTTTGATGGTGTGGGCTACCACGGCGGATGGACCTGGTGTATCCATAGACCATTGCAGAGCTTCGACAACAGCTTCCATGTCGTGACCGTCGATTTCCTTTACGGACCAACCAAATGCCTCTACCTTACTGGCAACGTCCCCAATCTCCATTTGGACATTTACGAAATCATCGTTTTGTATGCGGTTTCTATCGATTATTACGTGTAAATTGTCTAAATTATGATAACTAGCCGCCATGAATCCTTCCCAGATCTGCCCCTCTTGAGTTTCACCATCACCCAGCATTACCCAAGTTTGGTAATCCAAGCCATCCATTTTTGCTGCAAATGCAGTCCCAATTCCAAAGGATAACCCCATACCTAAACTGCCTGCTGAGAAGTCTACACCATTCGTCCATTTCATATCGACGTGGCCTTGACATACCGAACCTAAACTTCTGAAGCCATCCAAGTCTGATTGGTTGAGGAAATCGTGCTCTTTCAAAATAGCATATACTGCTGGTGAGGCATGACCTTTACTCATAATAAATCGGTCTCTTTGGCTAGAATCTGGATTATTGGAATCTACATTTAGTTGAGTACCATATAGCCCCACGATTAGGTCGATTGCTGACAAAGACCCACCTGGGTGTCCTGCACCCGCTTTGTGTATCATGTCAACTATTGATCTACGGCAAATTTTTGCCACATTCTCTAAACTTTGGACAGATACTTCAGTTCCTTCCACAGTTATTGCTAATCCAAAGGGCCTTTGATGATTTCCAGTCTCAAGTTTTCATCAAATTATAGATGGATTGAATATGGGGAATATTTTCGAATACTCTGTGAGCAGGGCTATGCTTGAGACCGCAGCTCCTCTCGGGGGCTACATTGATTGGAAGAGTGTACTCAGCTCGATGCCTATTCCTAACGCTGTTTCCTCCAATCCAATACTCCTTTCCGCCCTTAATTCGTTAATCGATAATGGCAGAATCGACGGGCAACTCGCCCTTAAAATATACAATGAACCGGATATTAATGCAATATTTTCTTTAGCGAATATGGTCAAGGTTTCAAGGTTCGACAATCAAATCTTTTTCAACCAAAATCTACATGTCAATACCACAAACATTTGTGTTTTGGCCTGTAGG
>CACELO010000016.1 GCA_902560445.1 uncultured Candidatus Poseidoniales archaeon | reverse complement strand
CCCGTGTGGATAATTTAGGTTCATCAGCTGCTGAACAAATAGAGGCGCAACTCCACCTTTACACTGAAAGAGGATGGGAGTTAACCTCCTCAACTACAATACCTAGAATAGAAGGCGGTTATGCTGAGACAATTTCATTTGCCCAAACAAATGAAGAAAGTGGCGCTTTCAAATTCCGAATCAGTCTTAGCGGTCCAGTTTTATCGGATATCGATTGGTCAAATAATCAAGCAGAATGGAGCATAATAATCGAAAAGAGCACAGTCTCTGGAGGAAGAGGATTAGACTTCAAAACTGGAGAAACACCCGTTGAAGTAATCGACTTAGATGGAGAAGGAATTGTCGTAACATCGAAAGATGGAGGGCTGGCGCTTTACAGACTGAACTCCAACAAAGGAATGACTGCCTGCTCAAATATGTTGGAAGAAAAATGGTCTGGTGATTTTGTCGCGGCCCCTACCTCAGATGGTATCGCACACATAGTTTGGAGTCGGCGCTTCCTAGATACTAGTGGTTATCTGAAGCAGACGGTTTCATACTCCACAATAGACTCTGCTTGTGAAATGCGACCAATCCAAGATTTGATGGATCCAATTCTATTATCCGATGGTAAATACTGGGGTATCGATATAGATGTTGATGACACAAAATTATTGGTTGCTGGATATCATCGTGACTTATTGACTGGCGGAACTTTTCAGGATTTAACTAGTATATTCATCTTAGAAGCAGACGCTCCCACTTCTTCTAACGATTGGAGACTAACTCCAAATGCTATTTCAGATATCGACGTAATTGCTGGATATACAGACCCAGTACAAATTGAGTATGGTGAGGAGGATGGTCATATCCTCTACCAGTCAATGCGCAATGATACCACAGGAAATGACCGATTAGGCCTTTGGTATGCTCATGGAGATATCAAGCAATCATCGTGGACATACAAGAAGGCGGTCGGAGACTATGCATCTTTGCCCCAGATGAAGGTGCACACAATATCCGATGAAGATAGACTAGTTGTTGCTTGGAAAGAGGGAGAGGGAATAGATAGTGAACTAATCACTCGTATAGTTGATGAAACCTTCAGCATTATAGAAAATTCTTCTATGCAATTCTCTGCTAGAGGCCTGTCTCAAATTGTCTTCATAGAAACCTCTCGGGGAATCCAAGTAATGCATGATATGGTGGGTCCGGGTGGACCTCAAGTTCAGTACGGAATGATCGATTCTGAGACGCCTTGGATGGCAATATCGAATCGGATTTCTGATGGTTGGCTACATTCAGTAAGTCGCTCACCTGCGAGTGGTGAGGCTGTGATTATTCACACCTCAACCCAAGGTTGGATCATAAGGGTAGTAATTGATGATAGTAAACCAAACATGGGGCCAACAGATATTCTAGAAGAACTCCGATTCCAGCTTGGCTTAGACGAAGGAAGCTTCAATATTTTAGTCGGCGGAGTGGCAATTGCGGTTTTGTTACTCTGTACCATTGTTTTGGCTGTAATGTCGGGACGTGCAATACGTTGGATTGGTGGTCGAAGAAGAAAAACAGTTCAAGGAGTGATTATGTTGGAAGATGATGTAGTAGATGTTATCGATGAGGATGATATTCCCGTTGAGGCAATAGATACCTCTTCCATTGTCGAAGTTGTAGATGTCAATGTAGAGAATACTTCACCAAGACGGAAAAGACGGCAACGGCGAACAATACAGCCAAAGATGGCGGGAATATCTACGACTGTACCAGAAATGACACAACCAGCAACAAACGACGGAATGGTCGCTGAGCCATTACCGCCGATGGGAGATGCACCGGCTTTACCTGGACTCCCTCCCTTGAACAAGCCAGTTCTTTGTCCAGAGTGTGGGAGTCGATTCGATGTCGCATTCGACCTAAAGATGACGCGTTGTCCTATCTGTGCATTTAGAATAGATCTATGAGGTCGAATTATGCGCAGATTGCACTTAGCATCTGCTTCTGAAAGACGATTGGCTTGGTTGGAAGAAAAATTTGCAAATTTTGAACTAAGCGCCGCTGCATTAATTTTCGAAGAACCGAAACCACGCTGGGGTGCGCCAGTAAATGAACAGGTTGAATTTACCTGTGCTGCCAAGGCGGAAGCAGCCGCTAGAGAAGGTGTTGTAACCCAAATGGCGGGAAAAGAATTAGCCGAAGTTGTAATTGTTTCAGACACCATTGTTGCTGACCCTGATGACCCATTAATGCCGATGGGAAAACCTGAGGATGAACAACACGCCATGGCTATGCTCCTGAGACTTTCTGGAAACCGACATCGTGTGTGGTCCTCAACCGCCCTAGTATATCCTCCAGATGGTGACGGAGAACATTCTCTTCATGGAGGATGGAGCGCAGATATTTGGACGGATTCAGCAGTTGTTGAATTCGACGAATTGTCTCAAGAGAGGCTCATTGAATTGGTAGGTAGCGAGTCGTGGAAAGGAAAGGCAGGGGCATATGATTTGGCAGGTGCTGTCTCTAGTGATACTCGATTAGTCGAGGGAGAGGAAGTAACTGTTCTCGGCTTTGCAGCAACTGCGATTTCTCAATTAGAATCAATGTAGGATTTCATCGATTACGAGATCCCCACCAAACAGGATCTGTCTCAGCTTTTTCGACCAATTTTCTGAGGGCATCTAGGGTCTTTTCGTGAAAATGATGTTCGATTCCCTCGGTATCGATATGTGCAGTTTCTTCATCCACTCCAAGAACGATTAGAAATCTGACCAAAAGGCTGTGTCTTTCGCGTAAATTTTCTGCGGCTAACCTGCCTTCTCTTGTAAGGACGGCACCATGATAGCGTTTGTACTCAACCAGACCTTCTTCGTCTAGCCTTTGCAACATCTTGGTTACGGAAGGTCGGGCGACTGCCAATGATTCTGCAATTCGTGCAGGCTTTGCCCGACCTTCGACCAATTCCAATTCATGCAGGACCTCAAGGTAATCTTCGACCCTAACCGAGTGACGTTTGGAGCGTCGCACTCCATCTGCCTGATGAGCAGAACGAAGTGCTTCGAGTCTTTCTGCGTCCAAGTTCACACCTCAACAAAAGTTACTCCGCCGTGCTTTAACACAAACTCACGTTGTAAATCATCAAACCATTCTAACATCTGAGCAGAAAAACGCACAGATAACACTTCATCGTCCATCAATAAATCATCTTGGATTCCTTTGAGAGTTCCTGGTGCCGCCCCACAGGAGACGCAAGCACCGTCCAAATCGATAATCAGTGATAGTGCTTCTGTGCCGGAATGCATTTTCTTAACTACAGATTTTGCTAGTATTATTCCACCACCATGGCCATCGAGAGCAGCTCTCACCGGACCGAGTCTAGACATTAGGGCGGGGACGATATCAGGATGGTCACTTTGTACCAACTCGAGTAGAGACAAAGAGCGAAGTCGATCTAGCTCTGCTGGGTCGTTGGCCTCTAAAACTCTCTTTTCCGCCTCCTTTTGCATAATCGCCTCAACTTGTAATCGATATGCCTCGGCTAGTTCGTCCGCATCATCCACATCAAGCCGGAGATGCCACCCCTACTTCTGATTGACCGTTATTTTGGCTTGATGCAACGACCGTCTATTACGGTCGGATTCAAAAGGGATGATTCGTACCAAGAATTGAGGCAAACCAATGGCATCTGACAAACCAGTCCTCGATATCAGCAATTTACATGCTGGAATCGACGATACACCAATACTTCGCGGAATTGAACTCGAGATACCCGCGGGTGAAATTCATGCTATCATGGGTCGTAATGGAAGTGGAAAGACAACTACTGCGAACATAATCATGGGACATCCGGACTTTGAGGTCACAGATGGAGGTGTGCAACTAGATGGAGAGGATCTATTGGAGATGGAGCCATGGGAAAGAGCAAGGGCAGGAGTTTTCCTTTCTTTCCAATACCCACAAGCCGTCCCTGGCTTACAAGTCGGAAACTTCCTTCGAAAGTCAGTCGCTGCGATTAGAGGTGAGGATGAAGCCAAAGGTACTGAATTTCGGAAAAAACTGAAAAATGCTATGACCGAACTTGATATCGATCGTTCATTCTTGGGTAGATATGTCAACGATGGATTCAGTGGCGGTGAGAAAAAGCGCTTTGAAATCTTACAGCTAATGCTACTCCAACCAAAGTTGGCAATATTAGATGAGACTGATTCTGGATTGGATATAGATGGAATTAGAACTGTAGCAAAAGGGATTAATGCTGCAGTTCGAGGAACTGACTCTGGTGCTTTGATTATCACTCACTATTCTCGTATTCTCGAACACGTCCAGCCTGACAGGGTGCATGTCTTAATCAAGGGCAGAATTGTCAAGTCAGGTGGTCCAGAACTAGCTCTTGAACTGGAAGAAAGAGGATACGAGTGGTTGGAAGAAGAAGCGAATCCGCCTAATGGAAACATGGAGGGTTAGAAATATGGCAGCAAAGGAAGCACGTGAAGCAGTAGGCGAATACAAGGCCGGCTGGCATGATCCTGAAAATGCAACAATCCGTTTCGATTTCGGGCTATCTGAGCAAGTGGTTCGAGACATCTCTGCTCTGAAAAATGAGCCAGATTGGATGACTGAAATACGAGTCAAAGCATTTCACCACTTCGAAAATAGGCCTATGCCCACTTGGGGAAACATGTCCATGTTGGAAGAAATTGATTTCGATTCAATATGTTACTATCTTCGCTCGTCTGATGCAACAGAAAAGGACTGGGAAGATGTACCAGAAAATATTCGAGATACATTCGATAAACTAGGAATCCCGGAAGCAGAACAAAAGTGGCTATCAGGAGTAACTGCCCAATATGAATCAGAAGCGGTTTACCACTCGATTCGAGAAGACTTGGAGCAACAAGGAGTGATATTCCTAGATATGGATTCTGGACTGAAAGAATACCCTGAGCTTGTCAAGAAATGGTTTTGTTCAGTAGTTCCATATCAAGACAACAAATTCAGCGCCCTAAATACAGCAGTCTGGTCTGGAGGCTCATTCATTTACGTTCCAAAGGGAGTTCATGTTGAGATGCCAGTACAGGCCTACTTCCGAATTAATGCAAAGAATATGGGTCAATTTGAGAGAACTCTGATTATTGCTGATGAGGGAAGTAGTATCCATTATGTCGAGGGCTGTACTGCTCCAACCTACTCCACCGATTCTTTGCATTCTGCGGTGGTTGAATTAATTGCACTACCTGGAGCGCACATCCGATACAGTACTGTTCAGAATTGGAGTGCGAATGTCTACAATCTAGTGACAAAGCGCGGGATCGCTCATGAGAACGCTAAGATAGAATGGGTGGATGGCAACATTGGTAGTAAATTGACAATGAAGTATCCCGCTGTCATCCTCAAGGGTGAAGGGAGTCATGCTGAGGTAATTTCCGTTGCTTACTCCGGTAAAGGTCAGCACCAAGATGCTGGGGCAAAGATTCACCATCTTGCGAGTAACACAACCTCGAAGATTCTCTCTAAATCAATTTCAAAAGATGGTGGTCGGGGTTCCTACCGTGGGATGGTATCAGTATCTCCTAAGGCCGAGAATTGCAAATTGAATGTTGTCTGTGATGCTCTCATATTGGACGATGGATCTCGCTCCGATACCTACCCTACAATGGAGGTTGCAAATCCAAGCGCTCGTTGTGAACATGAAGCGAGTGTATCCAAGGTTAGTGATGAACAAGTATTCTATTTGATGAGCAGGGGGCACTCGGAGGAGGAAGCATTGGCAATGATTGTCAACGGGTTCTTTGAGCCATTTACCCGTGAATTACCAATGGAATATGCTGTTGAACTCAACAAATTGATGGCCCTTGAAATGGAAGGAAGCATCGGTTGACTTGGGTGATAATATGGATGCTGCGAGCCTGTATAAGTCGCTTGATGAGCCTGATAGAGCAGACCATCTTTGGCGTTATACCCCTTGGAAAAGAGTCCACCCAAGTGGTGATTTAAATGAAATTCCAATTGCATCCTCACCTAAACTCACCCTCAGCTGTTTGGACGATAGCGTAGCCCTAGTGGGTATCTCTATTGAAGAAGGAGTTGTAGGGGCCGAGGTATTGCCTGAATCGGATGAGGTTACTGCCTCTTTCATCCGAGCCACTGCAAAAGAATCGGTCTATACCTTAAGGGTCGAGAACAATTTCATTGCTAATTCTCCTATCATTCTAGATATCGATACAGGTGATTCAAATTGTGCCATCCACTTAACTTTGGATATTGGAAGAAATTGTGAATTCGAATTAATCACACAAGTTAGTGGTGCGGCACCTTGGACAGGATTTCTTCGCACTGGTAGAATCGGCGATGGCAGCATCCTCAATGATGTCGTAATAGGGCACACCGACTCTGGAATTCTACTAAGGGTCGACAGTATCGCTATTGGTCGAGATGCACAGGTAAAGACAGGAACAGTCAGTTCAGGCAGTGAGAGAACGAAGGCTGATTTGAGATATAAGATGGGTGAAACCGGCGGACACCTGAACGTTCTTGGTTCAATTCTGTCTGCTAGCGATATGCACCTTGATCATCATATCGAGATTCACCACGATGCTCCAGAAACCTTCAGTCGTCTAGATTGGCATTCCGCTTGTGGAGGAAATTCTCGCACTGTGGGTACCGGAATGCTTCGGGTCGCAAAAGGTGCAAGAGGAGCTGATGCAGGGCAACTATTCCACAATCTGCTATTATCCGACAAAGCAGAGGCTGATGCAATTCCTGAACTAGAGGTTAGCGAACACGATGTAGTTGGTTGTGGCCACGGCACAGCCAACGGCCCAGTAGATGAAGACCAGATGTTCTACCTAGAATCCAGAGGCTTCGATACTGAGGAGGCAAAGGATGCTCTAATCGCCGCCTTCCTTAATTCAACACTTGTTGAAATGGGCAGTGGTGCTCTTCACAACTGGTTAGCCGAGCATCTACAAGATGAATTAGATGACCTCAAATCTTGAGAAATCAATTTGGGCTGAGCGACCTTCACATCAATCATGGACTACGACCATTGCTCTGCAATTCTGTGCGAATGTGGCTTTCGTGGAGCTGCGATTCCTATGCGACAACATATGGAATGTCCACGGTGTAGGAGAGTCGTTGAGGCCTGTTGTGAAGGAGTTCCTGATTACTCACAATAATCATCCTGAACGGTCTCTGTAACTCGATAAAAGAGCCGTTAGAAGAACACCTGCGACAATACCGAATGCAAGGCCTTGCTCTTCCAGAGTAGAACCTGCAAGATCCCGAAATGTAAAACCCATGACTGTGCACATTGGCACCACAAAAATTGCGAAACGGCGCCCTTTCTGGGCATTTGTTGGGGCGACACCCATTGGCCTCAGGGTGATAGAACCGGCTTTTTCTAATACCTGCCAATCAACGGCTTCTGCCCCAATTCGCAACCTTTGCAATACCGCAGGACGTATGCCTGGGTCTGCAGATTTATCATGCAAAATTTCTCCTCTACCCGTTACTATTCTAACCCTCCGTAGACTATCACGAATCCCTAACAATTTCTCTGTTGCACCTGCGGCCATTGGTGCATCAAGCCCATGCATGTCAAAGGTTAGCACTCCTCGTTCACGACGAATTCGTTCCCCTACATCCCACGCTCCATCAGTTTCATCCGAGAGATGGGACATCTCTTCTCTTAATACTGCGACTTCAGCGGCCCGCGATTCTTCTCTAGCTTGGCCTTTTTCAGCATGATTTCGGACTCTAGCTAGAGCAAACATAAGAACAACAGTACCAACTCCTAAACCAAGTACGAAACCTGTCCTCAATGATGAGATTATTCCATCCTCATCCATCCCTGTAGCGAAGAAAGCCATCATAGAACCCATGACTGTAACCATCAAGCCAATGACGACGGATATAACGAAGGCATCACGGACCCTGACCTCCACCATAATGGAGCGGATAAGTTCATCACGATAGAACTAATCGACGGGATAATGGCTATTAGCGAGGAAGGCCGTTTGAAAAATGGGCGCAAAGATAGGAAGAGAGAATCCAAGGTTGGTCGCAACTTCGCAACAATAGCAGGAACCTATTTTATTCTGCTATTTTTGGTACCATTAACTATGCCCGCAGATACAATTCCTGACCTCTCTGGTCGTGCTAATCGCTTCGATTATGCGACAATTGATGGAATGTGGTCGTGGGGAAATGGTGACAATGGCGACTACGAACATGCTGGCCACGATCAAGATGCAAACGGTGGCTCATTTGCATGGACCGATCTAAACCCAATTGCAGCAACTGTGTATGCAATCGGTGATTTAAATTGTCATCAGAAATATTATCGTTCATGGGAAATTAATGGAAATCAATTAGCCGTCTGTGTACGGGATATTGGAATATTATTCGGCTTCGTTGCTTGTTGTTTAATTTGGCAACAAAGGGGCTTGAATCGATGGACAGTACGAGACACCTTCCTGTCAATATTCCCCGATGAATCAATAGAGAAATTCTACTACGATGATCGTAGAATGATGTTAATGTTTCTTATTATCAGTTTAGGCCTCGGCCCGATGGCAATTGATGGGTTTACTCAGTTACTGACATCGTACGAATCGACGAATACAATGAGGATACTAACTGGTGTTCCAGCGGGCTTCATTGGAGGTTGGATTTTCTCAGCGATGTTCTCTGCCAGACCTAATGAATTTGAAAATTCACAGGAGGTTCGCCTCCCCGCAAATGCTACACTACGGATGGTTTGATGGTTAATTTCCTTGCCACCAATTAACTAATCCGCTAGTTTCAGTGGGCGGCAATGAGTCGGATTTTCCGTTTCCTAAAATCGCTAATCTCTCGATTGTATCTCGAACCGCATTAGGATATTCACCAGAACGTACGATTTGCCCCATTGCAAATCGTGGATGAATATCTGGATTTGCTACAACCCATTTTGCTAATGCCTTCCTCAGTGGCCAAAGAACTAGGGAAAGAATTCCAAAAGAATGAGATTCATCCCTCAATTGGTTCCGTGCAGCATCTCTTCCTAACAAAGACTTGTGTTGGTTTACCCATTTACTATTATCTGCAAGGAAGCGCAAAACCTTGTGGGAGTGAGAATCAGAAACCGCCCTAACCGGGCCTTGGGCTTCCCGTAATTCATTGACATCCGCAGAGGGAAGCAAAGCCAAGGTTCCACAGATAGCAGATAGAGAATGAGCCAAAACAGACTTGGGGGCGTCAACTCTCTCATCTTCTGATATTTCATCAAGGGCTGTATTATGCTCCTCTTGTGCTTCTCTTAAAACGCGCCATGGTGCTTTACCATCTAACCAATCTTTTAGATTCCTAGCCGGTTCTACACCTAATCCATCTAGTACCGTTTGTCCCTTTGTAGATTTGATTAGTCGTTTGAGCATAAAGCGTTCAATACCTTCTGTGTTAACATTGACAGGAGTTGGACGAGAGTGAAGGAACTTTCTCACATGTAGTGTTAATTTGTGGCGAAAATCCCTCTCAGTAGTTTCATTTGATACCGGCCCAATTATGGCTCCCATATCGAATGGTGTTGGCATCTCAATATCACCAGACAGTAACGATTCATATCCTGCTCGAATAGCCTTTTGCAACTCTGTTGTTTCGAAGTATTCGGCTTTATCAGACATCATTCTAAGTGTCCCAGATTGTATCCTCTTCATCGCTACCTCAGGGTCGCAATCGACCCATATGCAAAGATCAGGGATTAGTGCAGCAGAATTAATTTGAGCTACTCTCTCAACTCCCAGTGAACCAACAATTCCCTGGTATACTAATGAGGAATGCACATTCCTTTCACTCACAACAATTCTACCTTCTTCGAGCCTTGGAAGTATCCAGCCATGAGAATGGTCTACTCTATCTGCTGCAAAGAAGCCCGCTTCTTCCTCGGGAGTATGAGTATTCTGTCTAACTGAATCTATGGCGAGTCTACCTAATGGATGATCTCGACGAGGCTCTCCTGTTACCTCAACCGATGTGAAACAAAATTCTTTTGTCAGTACCTCAGCAACAATCTTGGTTGCTAGGCCTTTACCGGAGCCATCACCTCCTTCGATGGTGATTAGGTACAAATTAACCCTCCACTAAACCAAATTGTTTTCGACTCAGATAACTGAGACCCATGCCCATCAAAATGAATAGAGGTCCTATGAACATCAATCCTTGACTCCAAAGGCCAAGATAAGATAGAAATTGGGTACGAAAGTGATTCTTGCCATTGTAAGCTTCGATTCCACCGAAAATACCTGCAATTCCTGCAAATAGGGTTACTGCACCTATTATTGATGTAATTAGAACAGACTCACTAAGGAAACTCTCCCCTCGCATGTCGGTTTCCTGAATTCCATCTCCTTCGGTCAGAGTGACAATGATTTGGGTATGATCCCCTGGAATCAATAGAATTCGTTGAGTTATATGTTCAGGATGTTCGACCACAATTATTGAAGATTTTCTTGGCATATCTAGGATAAAAAATCGACCACTAGAATCTGTGGTATCCCGACCGATTTCTAGATTTTCATCATCATAGAGAATTACCGTAACATCTTCCATCCCCTCTGCTCCAGAAGAGTTGTTGATAAGAGCAGCAAAAACTGCTCCATTGACATCTGCCTTCTGTCCAGAATCGTCGAGTTGACCGCTTAGTACCTCTCCGATATCGGCACTAATATGTAGACTACCAGTCAAAACCCCAAGTATACTTCCAAAGATTATCAATACTGCGCCCGCAACTCTTGTGGCTGGATCGATAGATAGATCTTCAAGCCACCACTCAAAGCGAGTTCGCCTAGATTCATCATCGTCAGACATCCTCGCCACCCTCTTGCTCGCCCTTGCTGATAATTGGCGGCTTCTCAGTTTGCCGCTTTGATATTGACGTATATGTGAGCCAAATTAGTGCTAATAAAATCGTTGTGTACACTAGCCCAATTTGATTTTCTACCTCACAATCTAGACAATCGACTGGAGAGTCGCTGGAGGAGTTGATTTGACAGTTAGATGAGATATTTGAAAACTCTATTTTTACCTCGTAATAATTCGACCAATTTTTGCCAGTAACCCAATAATTTCCAGTTACAGGATCTTCAGTAATTCCGTTCAATACACCTGAAGATTCTGACTCATATTGTTCTCGAATCGAACTAAAGTCTACTCGTTGACAAACAAAGCCACTTGAGGTTTGAATCAAGTAAATCGAATCATCAAACCATCTGTTTGCAAGTATGTGTTCATTATTGCTCAAACACTCTAATTCATTCCAGCGCTCACTTGGACCACCGCCTATCAATACCTCCAAGGATTTGATGAATGAAATTGTTGAATCGTTCGAATTTTGCAGGTGCCCTGAGCCATCTGAAAGCCACAAACCAGTCTCATGTGAATTACAGATTCCCCAGCCTTCTCCTTGGTAGGAAAAATTACCAATTTGCTGCAATGTTTGTAGGTCATAAATAAACCCAATATTTTCTTTCCAGGTTAATTGGATTATCGAATTATTCCAAATGGTCAAACCTTCTGCAAAATAATCATCCGAAAGATTGTACTGCGCCTCAATTTGACCTGTACTCATGTTGACAATTCTAACACTAGATTGACCGTACAAGCCAGTGCTTTCGTAGAATTTTCCTCCGTGGATCTCTAGGCCTTGAGTGAAGGCGAAATTATCGTGAGGGACTTGACTGATTAATTCAGGTTCAATAACTTCTAATTGCCAAACTTCTGGAGTCTCGGAAGTTACTCTCGACAGGGGATAAAATATTGATGAGATTATACAGAATATCACAACGATTGTTGTCCGAATTTCATATTTCTCCCGTGGTTGGGAAATTCGGCCCTTTGGGCCGTAGGCGTCCGAACGATGCTCCATCGATGTTATAGCGGGTAGAAGAGGGGCTTGAACCTGTCTTATTGGTGTGGTGAGTGTCAGTGAGTAGTTTGAGTGGTTCAAGTAAGTCAACAACTACGTTGTTGTTAGTTTGGCTCATGTTAGCTTCAGTAATGCTACCAACGGTGAGCGCAAGCGAAGACTCGGAAGAGTCAGAAAATCAAATTCTATCAGGTGATTTGAGTGATTTCGACCCTGCTAGTGATGGGCACGCTTACATCTACAACGACCCAGATAATACTGTTTACTCTGCATTTGGCTATCTGAAGAAACAATGGATTGAGAATGATTATCCTAACTTAATCGAACCTTTTTCTCCTGTCTATCAAAACACTAGGTCAAGCGCTAGATCTTGTGAAAATGCTTGGGCAGTGGATGATACAGACACTTTCTCTACTTCAAGTGGGACGGTTACTGCGACTGTCGAGAAAATTTCGACTAATTCCGCTATTTTTGTAGAAAATGGAGTAATTATTTCTTCCACCACACTGAACGACATCACTTCAACATGGGAATCCACCATTTATCCAACAGACACGACATACTTTGGGAATCCTCCCGATGTAGACAATAATTGTCAGATTGAAATTTTAATTTTCCAAATCGATGGAGGGGGGGGGATTGGAGGTTACTTCGACCCAAATATTGCAAGTCAGCGAGAAATTATGTTCGTTGATTCGGGTGATTTGAGTTGGAGAAACACCATCATTGCTCATGAGTTCCAACATCTTCTGCATAATGCTAGAGACCCCTATGAATACATCTGGTTAGATGAAGGGGCTGCTGATATGGCAGCCTACCTCTGCTTCGGTGTGACCAACACCATCTCAGGACATGCAAATGCATGGTCTCAAAATGCCAACATGAGTGTTCGTTGGTGGAATCAAAGAATCGCGGATTATGGTGGAAGTTTCATGTTCATAATGTACCTAGCTGACAAGCTCGGCGGTGGTACTGCAATATCTAGATTGGTCGCAGACACCGCAACAGGTGGGGCGGGAGTCGAAAATCTCGCTCGAAATCCTGAACCCGGGTCGACTGCAATCGGGACTACAATGTCAGATATATTTGCTAATTTTACCGCTGCCGTGACCTTGGATAGTGCACAAGGGGCATTTGGATTTTCTAATATCGCAATGACCGCAGGTTGTGTCACAGGGTATATTTGCAAAGTTCAGATGAGTGGTTATCGAGATGAGTGGCAAACGACTTGGGTTAGCCCAACACAAGAGCTTGAAGGCTGGGGAATGAGGGCGTACAAATTCTCGGGCGGGACTGGTGCACCGCTCAACCTAATGGTTCAACCTACTCTATTCGGTGTCACAGGAACCGTAATGTCGAAAGATTCCGCTACTGGAACTTGGACCATGGACAAATTGAGAATTGACTCTGCAACTGGTGCTGGAACCGGTCTTGTACATGGCTTTGGAAATACCACTGACGAAGTTTGGGTAATTGTCTGGTATGAATCCCAAGTCACCGATTGCGACTACAATTTTGCCAGTTGCGGAATAACAACTGGCTCTTATCCAACCACAGATATCGTTGTTCAAGCAGGCATAATAACCGACCCCGCTGAAGTTGACATAATCTCGGTCACTACGTTCGATCGAGACGAAGATAATCTAGACGACAGTGTGGAAATTGAATTGCAAGTTACATCTAATGCTTTCTTTGAAATTATCGAAGTCACCTTTGAGGCATTCGTGAATAACACACTTACTGATTCCATTACTTTCTCAATGACTGCAGGGAATAGCATTCCTACTGAGGAAACCATTTGGTTTACCCCACCATATACTGGCGATTGGACATTTGGAGTTGACATTCGAGATATTAGTGGCGAAGTTACCGATACCGCATTTACGCTACCAATACAACTTGGAAATTTGAAACCGGTTGCAAGTGGGTCGACTTCAACCTCAATTACTCAGACTTGGTTACCAGTCAGCCTATTCGGCGGAGGATACGATGTATGGGGGTTCGGACTAATGAATGGTTCATATGGTCACAATGAGACACCAATAGCATACAATTGGAACTTGGGAGACAATGCTACATCAGGGCTAAAGAATCCTGTTCACATTTACGAGGAGCCTGGAAACTACACAGTAGCACTCACCGTTGAAGACATTGGAGGATTCTACTCTGAAATCCAATATTGGACAGTAAATGTTGCAGATACTACCGAGCCTATTCCCGAGATTAGAGTAGATGGAGTAACAATAACTGATGAAATAGTCTTATTGACAAACCAGAGGGTATTGTTCTCTGCAAGAAGTACCGTAGATAATGTCCCACATGAAGAAATAGACTTTACTTGGAATTGGGGTGATGGAAGCGATGAAGGCGGACTCGGTCTAGTAGAAGCTAGTCATGCATACGTCGATGGTAGTGCAGATGGGACTGTTTACACCTTGACCCTTACAATCAATGATGGAACATTCATTGTGGAACATCAGGTATACGTTAGAGTATTGAATAGGCTACCTCGGCAAATTTTCGATTACGAACTTCAAACTTACACTCTAACACCTCTTACATTACCAGATATATTCACTGATGATGACGGAATAATTGTCGAATATCGATGGGAGTTCGAAACTGGTGTGAATTTCTCGAGCCAAGGAATATCATTGACTTCCGACTTTTCAGGAACTACCTCAGTAAACCAAAATCCAACCGTCGGATGGAATTCTCCTGGTCTCAAAACTGTCACTTTAGAGGTGACTGATGACGATGGTAATGTGTCTTCTACAAGCATAATGGTTAGAGTATTGAATCAGAGGCCAGTAGCGGTATTTGCTAGTCCTTCTGATGGCACAGTTGAAACCGAGTATTTGTTCGAGAGTTTATCCTTTGACCCTGATGGAGATACGTCATTATTACAATCTCGATGGAACATCACTGGAATGGGTGAAGAAATTGAAAACTCATCTACAGTATATCATAGTTTCACAGAGCCTGGGTTGTACACAATTTCGTTGACTGTTATCGATGAAAGAGGTGCTGAATCTGCCACCAAATCATACCAGGTCAGAATCGCCAATCCTATTCCTGTCCCCATGGTTGAATTTTTACAACCAAGTATTAATGGAAGCGCACTTAATTCAATCCCTAGCTCAGATGAAGATGTCACTTGGTGGGTTCCATTTGCCACCGACGGAGGTGCATTTATCGCTCCAAATTGCCCCCTGAAATTTGATGGTTCAGAAAGTTATGATTCTGACCCGAAATTTGTTGGAAGGGACTCCACTGATCCTGAGAACGCTGAATGGAATGGAATAACGAGATGGATTTGGGACTTTGGTGATGCAACTCCACAAGTCGAAGGACCCGTGGTTTGGCACTCTTGGGACCGCCCCGGAACCTACGTAGTAACTCTGACAGTTGTTGATGGATTCGAAGGAGGAGATACCAATACTACCTCCATGACAGTACACGTCTCAAGAGCGCCGGAAATAAATCCAATAGACCCGATTGATTCTGATTATGTCAATGAAGGCGACTTAGTTACTCTAAACCATAGTGCTTATGACATTGATTTGATTGAAGGATTAGAAGCATGGCTAGATGTAAATGCTGATGAGGATAGTGATGGCGATGGAGTCTCTACAAATGATAAGGACACAAGTTTGACTGGTGAACTTAGTATCTATTGGGACCTCAATGCATTGAACGATGCAGATCAAGATGGTGACCCTCGAAACGACTTCCTTTGGGGTAATATCACTTGGAGTGAAACCGGTGAAATTCGTCTTGTTTTACGGGTATGTGACGGAGTCGATGTATGTACTTCAGAGGACTATATTATCAGTGTACTTTCTGCCGAAGAAGAAGATCGACAGAAGTCTTGGGATGAATTGACTTGGAAGGACTTCGTTCCAAACAAAGAGAGCGGTGGCCTCCTAGCACTCGTCGCAATGGTAATGCTCCTCGGCTGGTTAGTTATGAGGCAGAAAGACGAAGAGGAGATTGATGCCGAGGAAATGCTTGATACCTACGATGTTCAGGAAGTAGAAGCAGAAGGCGGGCTACCAGGTATGGATCAACACAATCCACCCCCACAACCGAAGTATCTGACGGTTGACGAACGAAGGAACAAGGAGTCTGGATACGTCCGCCCAATTAGAACTCGGAGGCGCTGAGGGTGTATGAAATTCTGAAAAAACTCTTTGCGAGTGGATTTAGCTTTGGACTAATTGTACCGATGTTGGCAATTTTATTGGCGACAACTAGTCCGGTTGTTGCCTCAGGAGACGATTGCTCAGTACCTCTTGATGTTGGATTTGACTCCTCTGTAGCAGAAGTCGTTGAGGTTGATGATAATCCATGGAATTGGTGGGGGCAACCAAACCAGAATTTTGACTTACTTCCTCTTACTGAAGATTTGTATATTGAAATCGATTTACAAAGAAATTATGCTCAAGCGGTTCGATTGGAATTAGTTACCGGATATTCGTATACCTTCTGTGTTGAATTTAATTCCGACCCAGATAATCCTCCTACCGAAGATCCGAAAGGAGACGTATACCTGTTTGATTCCGCAAATTGGAGAAGGTATCAAGATGAATATGAAATGAGTTCCGAAGGTTGGGAAACTCCGGAGGAGGTAATAGATATGATTCCTGTTGAATGGCGAGATATGGTCGTGTTTCTTCCCTTCAGAGACGCTCACGCTTATGAAGAAAAACGGAGCACAAGTTTTTCCACAGCTCTAGATAACGACAACAAGGCATTCATTTCTTGGTTTGGAGATAATAGTGATGCAGAATATTTCCTCGCTCTCGATAATTGGAATAATAGCAGGCCGAATGATGCATCAGTTGTTGATGGAGATATGATTGTTCAGGTTTGGGTTGAAGTAGAGGACCGGTTAACTCTACCTAAATTTACAGCCTACATAATTGTGGGATTACTACCCCTAAGCTGTGTAATTGTACCTATAATAATGCACTCAAGATACCATTCTAGTGGTACCGAGGAGAGTCAGGATAAGAAAGAATTAGTTCCATTGTTAGAGCAATGAATCATTCGTAGTGCAACATTTCCCAAGCAATTAGTAGGTCTGATGCATTTATTCTACCTTGGGAGGATAGATGTGAGCCGGTTTCCATTGTGGAATATACAAGTCCTTGGTTGAGTAATGGGCCGTGAATTCGATTCCAGTCGCCACCTACACCCATACCCATAATTGCTATATTTTGTTCGGATTCTCTTAGTAACCACGCCGCCTCAAATAACCTCAAGGCTGAGTTCCTTCCATTGATATTGTAACAGACTTTGAGTATATCTCCAGAGTCTGCCATATCCTCGATATCGTTGATAACTTCTGATGTACTATCAGGTTCTTCTGAGAAATGAGTTGAGGAAATTATCTTAGTATTACCCTTAGCAATCTGCAAAAGTTCAGTACGGATTTTGGAATCAATATCTGCCTCCAGGTCAACCCAACTCACTCCACTGTCGATTGCGGTTCTAAGGACAGAAATTCTCTCTTCTTCAGTACCTGGAAAAAGGCCCCCCTGTCTCTCTGGTCGACAGGTTAGGACTACAGGCAAATCGATCCCACCCTTGAATGCTTCAAGAGCGGCCGATAAATCGATTGAATCAAATGCTCGAGGGGTGTACTCTGGTGGGATATATGCAGGCTTTGTTTGGCGATCTTTACTATCGGAATCATTTTTTTCTTCAGGTTCAGGGACTTTCTCAACAACCCAAAGCATGTCGAGGCGAACCTCACAAAGATCTGCTCCTACCGCAGTAGCACGTGCAGCATCTGCGAGTATCTCATCCACAGAGCAACCGGATAAAGTCACACAGATGGTGGGTCTTTGCATCGGCTCGGCGACCGGAGAGGTCTGTTTAACCATATTTGTGAGTCGATACCCCTCCTATGGAGGGGTGAAGGTGGACTTTTACTCACACTTTCTACGTATATCTGACAGTCTCTAGGGAGTATTGATTAACCCCCCACAAGAAGACTTTTTATTAGAATGCCTGAGGGTTCCTACGGAACCCTCAGACGATTGGAGTCGGAAATATGGCTGAAGAGTATGGCGCAGATAGCATTCAGGTCCTTGAAGGCCTAGAAGCGGTACGAAAAAGGCCTGGGATGTACCTAGGTGACCCCCATGACGGCTCGGCTCTACATCACTGTATATGGGAAGTAGTCGATAATGCGGTGGATGAACACTTAGCAGGCCACAATCCAACCATAGAGGTCGACCTAAATCCTGATGGTTCAATCAGCGTTACTGATCACGGCCGAGGAATACCTGTTGATATGCATCATGAGGAAGGAGTTAGTGCAGCGGAGGTAATTATGACAAAACTTCATGCTGGAGGGAAGTTCGATAATGAAGCCTACAAAGTAGCTGGGGGCCTTCACGGAGTCGGAGTTAGTGCAGTTAACGCAGTATCTGAGTGGTTGCACTTAGAAATACGCAGAGAAGGCAAGGTTTGGGAGCAGAGGTATAGCCAAGGAGTTCCGAAAGCAAAACTGAAGTCTACTGGAAAAACTAACAGCACAGGAACCAAGGTCTCTTTCAAGCCAGATTTGACTATTTTTAGCGATATTGTCGAATTTGATTTCGAGCAAATAAATACTAGGTTACAGAGGACATCTTTCCTAAATGGTGGTCTACAAATTATCTTGCGGGACCTTCGAGGCGACGATCCTGTAGAAATTGACCACACCTACGATGGAGGGCTCAAAGAATACGTCTCTCAAATGAATTCAAAGAAGAATACTATTCACGACGAGGTAATCCATATTTTTGGCGATAAAGAGGGGGATAAAGGAGAAGTTCATGTCGAAATAGCCTTGCAGTGGACTGATTCCTATTCAGAGAGCATCGACTGTTTCACCAACATCATCCATAATGCAGATGGAGGGACACACATGTCTGGGCTTCGAAGTTCATTGACAAGAACCGTAAACTCCTACGCTCAATCTAGAAATTTGCTGAAAAATCTTAGCAGTCTTTCCGGTGATGATGTTCGTGAAGGACTTGGAGCTGTTGTCTCAATTAAGCATCCAGACCCTTCCTTCAATGCTCAAACTAAAGCCAAATTGGTGACTAGCGAAGTTGCTGGAATTGTTGAGCAGATTGTAAATGATAAGTTAGGTGAGCACTTTGAAGAAAATCCCTCGATTGCTCGAGCCATTGTCGACAAGGCAGTATTGGCTAGCAAAGCAAGGGAGGCGGCCCGCAAGGCAAGAGATCTGACTCGCAGAAAGGGAGTGTTGGAAGGCGGTGGCCTTCCTGGTCAACTGGCCGATTGTCAATCTCGTGACCCGAATGAGTGCGAGATATATATCGTCGAAGGTGAATCCGCTGGGGGATCTGCAAAGACCGCCAGGGACCGTCGTACACAAGCTGTCCTGCCACTGAGAGGAAAGATTCTGAATGTCGAAAGGCAACGTGGCAATGATGCAAAGGTATTCACTAATGAGCAAATTCAGAGAATGATTAGGGCTTTTGGAGCAGGTGTTGGAAATGAAGAAGGCGATGAAGGTGCTTTTGATCCTGAGAAACTAAGATATGGAAAAATCATCATAATGTGTGATGCTGACATCGATGGAGCACACATTCGCACCTTGATTATGACATTTCTTTGGAGGTATATGCGCCGAGCAATTACCAATGGAAATGTCTACATCGCCATGCCACCCTTATTCTCAGTAGGAAGAGGAAACCACGTCGAATGGGTGCATAGCGAGGAAGAACTCGATGCCACGATAAAGCGATTCAAGAAAGAAGCACCCTCGGCAAAAATATCTGTTCAAAGGTACAAGGGTCTGGGTGAAATGAATCCTGAACAATTATGGGAGACTACAATGGACCCAGAAGTTCGACGTATGATGCGTGTTACTATCAAAGAAAAGAACGGTCAGCCTGACCTAGAAGCCGGAGATGAATTATTCACAATTTTGATGGGAGAAGATGTCCCAGACCGTCGTGCATTCATCGAACAAAACGCATCGGAGGTTACGTCTCTAGACGTATGAGGTGGAAAAATGAGTGAAGATTTAGAGCGAAGATTTGTCTCAGATGAGATGAAAGAGAGCTACATAAATTATGCAATGAGCGTAATCATTGGTAGAGCGCTTCCGGACGTTAGAGACGGTTTGAAGCCAGTTCACAGGCGTATTCTATGGGGTATGCATCAAGCAGGTCATACTCACGATAAGAGCTACAGTAAGTCAGCAAGATCCGTTGGAGAAGTCATGGGTAAGTACCACCCACATGGTGACCAGGCACTCTACGACACCATGGTCAGAATGGCTCAAGACTTCTCATTACGATATCCATTGGTTGATGGTCAGGGTAATTTCGGCTCCATCGATGGTGACCCTCCTGCCGCTATGAGATATACCGAGAGTAGGTTAGACCGACTTTCTTCTCACATGTTAGACGATATCAACAAGGACACTATAGATATGGTTGCGAACTTCGATGATAGCGAGTCTGAACCCACCGTGTTGCCCTCAAGACTTCCGAATCTTCTCCTAAACGGAAGTGATGGAATCGCAGTTGGAATGGCAACAAAAATACCCCCTCACAACCTAAATGAAGTCGCTGCAGCAGTGCGATTTCACACCGAGAAAGTTATCCAAGAAGATCGAAAAAGGTCCTTGGATAAACCACCAAAGATTGACACAATGGAATATATGGAATATCTCAAAGGACCGGATTTTCCCACAGGGGCGACAATTTACGGCATAGATGGTATTCTAGATATGTATAGAACCGGGCAAGGTAGATTCCACATACGCTCTGAAGCAGAGGTTAGAGATGATTCATCAGGCAAAAAAATAGTCATCACTTCTATTCCCTATCAGGTTCGTAAAGCAAGCATGCTGAAGGGGATTGCTGAGTTAGTAACCAAAGAGACCGTCAAAGGCATTCGTGACATTCGTGATGAGTCTAGTAAAGAAGGAATCCGAGTAGTAATCGAAGTCAAAAATAATGCAGACCCACACGCAATCCTTAACCAATTATACAAATCAAGCAGACTACAGGAATCATATTCAGCTAATATGATGGGTATCCTTGATGGCGCACCTGTACAACTAGATTTGTCCACTATATTACACACCTATGTTCGCCATAGAGAGTCAGTTATAGAAAGACGAACTCAATTTGATTTGAACAAAGCTGAAGCAAGAGCCCACATTCTCGAAGGTCTCATGGCGGCTCAGAGGAGAATGACGGAAATAATCGAAGTAGGGAGAAATTCCGACTCTAGAGACCAATTCGAAACTTACCTCAGAGGAGAAGAAAAATATCCAAAGATAAAGCGTTTTGACTTCTCACAAAAGCAAGCAAAAGCAATTGCTGAACGCAGGCTATATCAACTTACCAAATTAAACGTAAAAGAGGTTGAAGAAGAGCTTGCTAAACTCCAAGAGGCAATTAAAGAGTACAAATCAATTCTCGATAGTCGAAAGCAAAGATTGGGAATACTGATTTCTGAACTCGACGATGTCGTAGAAAAGCATGGGGATGAAAGGCGCAGTCACATTGACCCAACACCACTCTCAATGGATAGAGAGGATCTAGTAGCAGAACGCGCACTGGTAATCTCTCTAACTCAGGACAATTACATTAGACACCTACCAGTGGAGGCCTTTCGTTTGCAAAATCGAGGGGGGAAGGGTCTCAAGGGAGTTGCGACCAAGGATGAAGATGCGCCGGCGGCAATCGTCACCTGCTTTTCTAAAGACAGGTTACTGATTTTTACTGACCAAGGGCGCGTTTATGGTTTGCGAGCCTGGGAAACTCCTTTAGCAAGTAGATATGGAAGAGGCACTCATATTCGCAATTTATTACAGGGAATTAGAGATGATGAGAAGGTTATCTCAATACTTCCAATGAATAGAGATTTGATTGAAGAACCAGAAGGTAACTACCTCATCTTCGCTACGAGTCAGGGGCGAGTTAAGCGAAGTAGACTTTCTGATTATGTTAGAATTAATCGAAATGGAAAATATGCTTTGAAGTTTGCAAACGATGACGATTCATTGGTACAGGTAAGGCCTGCAACCGATACCGATCATGTTGTTTTGGTATCTTCAGGAGGATATGCTTG
>CACELO010000015.1 GCA_902560445.1 uncultured Candidatus Poseidoniales archaeon | reverse complement strand
CTATGTATAGTCCTATGATAAATCCTATCCAAGATCGTAATTGCCAAGTCGAATCTAATCCGGTCGTGCTAGCATCTTGTGCTAGGTAATCTAACAAGAATGGGATAAGTATCTCATGCGCATAAACAAATCCTAGTGCTCCTAGAAATAATATACTCAAAATAGCAAAACTAAGTCTTGCATATCCTCCTGTAGTAGAATCAATCGTAACTCGCTTTCCTTCCGCGATTATTTTTCGACCATTCAATGCAAGATCACACACAAATGTGACGGCGAATACAAAGACTGCAATTTGACTCGCAATTCTGAGTTTTAGAAGAATAATTTCCATGGGTTGGAGAACTATAATCTCAACACCAATTGGACGATACCCCTCGGCATCTAGTAGAATTTCAATCATCCATTCTGCTATTGGATAACCGATAATAAACGCAAAGAAGAAGACCCCAACAAATAGCACTGCTCTGACTCTTAGGTGATTGAAAACCGCCCTAATTTCTGCTCGAGGGAGCAGGTCTCCGGATTCTTTCACGATACTCGGTAGAGATTCATGTAGGTGAATGATTCGCAAGCCATGAACTGTAAATTTAGTGGAAAAATTACTTTCTTACAATAATAGTCAATAAATCTTCATCCTTCAATAGATGGTCTAAACCAACTCTCTGCCAGTCGAATTTTGCACTTGGTCCCTTTACTCTAGCATAGCGGAATTTCCTCTCAAAATCCCGATGTAATTTGACGCAAACATCTCTTACTGTTGAGGTGTCCTTCACGATAAGTGGCTCTACTAAATCCGCATCTTGTCCTTGTGGTTTGAGATAAATTGACATGAAATGTAAGTTGTCGAAAATGAAGTCTTTCATTTCCTCAATACCTTGGCCAGTTTTTGCCGATACAGGCAATACAGGCCAATCTTTCGGTAACATATCTCTAGACTTCTTGAGATCCCTATCTGTGGCGAGATCAACCTTGTTTAGAACTACAACAGCATCGGAGTAGATTCGATTCCCTGCAAGTGTATCTACGATGTGATCATCGGTTACATCGGTTCTGAGGGTAACGTTTGCTGAAACAATACCAAAGCTCCGAATTATAGCTTGAATCTCCTCTTCGGATAAATTGGTTTGTTCAAGGGTCGAACGTACTACAATTCCTCCCCTATCGGTTCTATCGACGAAAACCTGAGGTTTGGGCTGATTCAACCTCATCCCTGATCTCCACAATTCCATATCTAGAATATCAAAATGTGAATCTTGGAAAGGATCTACAACATACAACACCATGTCACAGCTCCGAATGACATTGAGAATTTCTCGTCCTCTTCCTTTTCCTTCAGCAGCTCCCTTAATCAGACCTGGGAGGTCAAGAATTTGGATTGTAGCACCTCGATGATGTAGTACTCCTGGAATACAGGTTAATGTGGTGAATGCGAAGGTACCGGTATCAGACTCAACATCTGTTAATTGTGAAATTAAACTAGATTTTCCAACACTAGGGAATCCGACTAGAGCGACCGAAGCATCTCCAGATTTCTTTACTTCGAATCCAGGCCCCCCTCCACTTGATTTGGCGTGAGCTTGTGCTTTCTCTTGTCTTTCCCTAAGTGCTGCAATTTTTGCTTTTAATTTCCCAATATGCCCCTGAGTGGCTTTGTTGTATTTTGTTTTTGAAATCTCTTCTTCAAGAGACTTAATTTGCTCATCAATGGTAGCCATGACGAACACTCCTACCCTCGTAGTGGGTGATTCCATGCGCTAGGGCAGAGTTCTTCAATTCGATGTAGCGATTAGCCGTAAAAGACGGGAAGCGAGGATTGATGATAGGCGACTCACAGGGTAGGTCGGGGTGAGACAATGGTTGACGTAATTCTTCGACTGATTGACTCCAATGCTCTCAATCGATTACGCTCAATGAGTATAGAGCAACTTGTAGTGGCCTTTGAGAGTGGACGCCTTGGGGACGAGAGGCCGGCGGGCGATCCTCGTTTCCACCGGGGATTTTCCGTTGATATCGAAGGTGACTTTTTGGAATGGGCGGACAAATCCAATGGAAACCTAGATGCAGCATCCTCATTGATTCTTTGTGATTGGTCTAGCGTTGCTGAATGGAGGTGCTGGGACGGTAGATTGTTCCTCTACATCGAACCAACTATTGAGGAGAGGTTTGAGGACACAGATGAATTCCTAAATGCAGATATTTGGCAGAGACTAACCTCTAATCTATCTACTAAAGATAGACAGTCATACTCGGAATCAGTTATCCTAGATTGGATGAAAAGGAGAGAGCAACTTGGGGATACTTTGAATCCTGACGAAGACCCACGTATTCTACCCACAATGGAATCTCATAAATCGTTGACAGAGAGTCTATTTGATTTTATCGAATTATCAAAAGAAGAAGATCTTAGTTTGTTAATCGGTCGTGAATACTTAGAACCAGAAGAATGGCTTTTGGACGGAGAAAAATTGGAGGAGGCTATAGCATGAATGACTTACCATTGGAACCCAGTCCTCCAGAAAGGGAGCCCGATTCAGGGGTTTTGATACTAGGTAGGTTTCAGCCATTCCATCTTGGCCACGAGTATATGCTAGAATCGGCGTCGAAATGGAGAAATGTAAACAATCCGAACGCTCCTCTCATCATCGCAATAGGGTCTTCTAACCGCCCTCAAAATCTGCGAAATCCTTGGACCCATGAAGAAAGAAGGCAGATGATTGAAACTTGGGCTACCACAAACGCTATTGTAAATTATGTGATTTATTCAATTCCCGATATTGACGATCCACCAAATTGGGTAACTCACGCTAGTCGCTATCATGGACAAGCGGGTGTATTGGTTACCACGGATATGAGTACAGCGGAGTTGTACACAGCATCTGGCTGGGAAGTGGTCCTGCTTCCTCTAGAACAACGTGAACGCTTTGAGGGCTGGAGGGTCAGAGAAACTGCCAGAATGCTTAGCACCATCGGGAATCAAGAAGCAATTCGAGAAGTCCTTGGAACATTAATTCCCATGCCAGTTCTGGATCACCTTATCGAAACAAATGGTCTGCACCGCCTAGCCTTCATGGGAGAAGGCGGCGAGCCTGTAGGCTAATCACCAGTCTCCCTCAAAAGTGCACTTAGGATTGCAATAGTCGACCAAGGTACCAGATAAAAGATACCCATAAGCCATCATTTTTGCTTCTGGGACTTCCAATACTAGATTATGCGCTAAAGAGTGGTGCCACATTGGTCCATTTGTATTTCCAGTTGGCAAGGGGGGAAAATCACCATCAAAATAAGCCGCTGCAGAACCATTTATTGGACCTTCAATTGCCATCACTCCGAACGGATGATATGCTGACCCGTTAATGACAGGAACATTTCCAGTCCTAACAGCTCGATCAGCGGATAAGGTGGTTACTTGTGCATCCATCATCGATGTCAGATAAAACATATCAAATGGCTTCAATAAATCTTCAAAGCCATTTTCTCTATATGGTAGAAATATCTCTCCATCAGTAGAATCCCATATCGATTGAAGAAGTGCTATAGATATCGCTCTATCCATTCTTGAGGGTAAAGATAGGTCACTGGAAAGGAGTTGGTAGAACACACTTGGGAATTCTTCAGAACCGTAGTGTGTCGACCTCTCTACCTGATGAGAAAAAGAGGTTCCACCAACCCAGAGTACTCCCCATTCTAACTCTGGGATAATTGAAAGAAGAGAGGGTCCACGTAATCCACCAAGAGAGATACCGATGTAATTTATTGTATTATAATCAAGTAAGATGGTGCCATTGTGTTTGAAATATTCTTCATCACATTGTTCTCCTGCGATAGTTCTAATCATGGCTAGATGATTAATCACTGCCTGCATTTGCCTTTCTTGTTGATATTGGAATTCTTTCAAATCCATTAGTGCAAATGTCATCGCGTCCTCATCGCCGTCAGCACTCCATCCTTTGAAATCTGTAGCGAGTAAAACGGTTTGATATTCATTAGCTAAGGCCCTACCATTTTTGATATATGCATCGCTATCTCCAAAAAGTCCATGCCCTAAGACAGATATCTGTCCTGATGTATTATTTTCAGCCAAAGATTTTGGAATTATCATACTGAAATCGATTTCTCTATTTTCAACAAAAACAGGGTCCCCATGTTCATTTCTCGCCATTGGCGATCTTGCGTACTCTGTTTGCATGTATTGAGGGGTTGTTACTGTTCCTTGAATAACTCTGAGGGTAGTGTTGTCCTCACCATAGTCCTCCATAATGTTCGTGATTGTACAACCTATACCCGCATCGCCTAATCTATTCTCAGCATCATCTCTTATAGAAAATAAATCATTGAGAATAGATTTAGTTGATGCTGTGTGAAACCACCATGCTGATTGTAAGTTACTTCTAAGCACCCCTGATTGTTCTAGTTTTTCGAACAGATATTCGTAATCGTCTCTTTGATTTTCAATTTGAATGGAATCCGTGGTCTCATTATCTCTTAATGCTAAAAATCCATCTTCAGGTTGAATCGCCTCTCCATTAATATCGACTAGATTCCTGAATGCAACTGCGTATGCTGCGTCATGATTCAGTCCTTGCAATGTCCTTACGAAAATGAGGGTATCTTCACCATCTTTCGCTCTGGCATCTAACTCGATCCAATGGTGAATAAATTCTCCAGTGTCTAAATTCATTAAAATGCTAGAATGATTGATATTTATTGAGGGGGATATGTTGAATTGGTCTGCCATTTCGCTTATATTTGGAATAGATGAAAAAGCCGTAAATATTTGAGTAGATGGGCTAAAACCATCGAGTCTATCTAGAATCACCATATTTTCTGATTGAGCAGAGTTTGTATCGGGTATTGCCTTCCCAGTGATGTTTAATCTATAATCCGTGATTTGAGATTCATCCTCATCTAAGAAAAATCCAGATGGAAAAGGTAGCATACAGTGGATTTGATTGGTAAGATCACAGAAATCATCACCTTTTATTTCCAGAATAACTTCTGGATCTGATTCTAGTTCAGGAATATCGTTTATGTCGTTTGATTCATTTTCGATTCCATCATCCGATTCACTTGTACATCCAGAAAATAGCACAGAGCAGACAATTATTATTGCTGTAATTTTACTTAATCTATCATTCATTCTATCATCCTATTAAAATCAGAAGATATCAAACATATTATTTTCTTCTAATTACAGCAATTGCCAGCAATGTAGATGCCAAAACCAAAACCATGGAGAAACCAGGTAATGAATCATCTTCTATATCTTCTTCAACTGTCAATACAGGAGGGGATGTGTATACAATATCTAGAGAAATCACACCATCCAAAGATATGGCTGACCAATCTCCTTCATATCTTACTCCGTTTACATCTAAGGTTATCTCCCCTCCATCCAATGTGTCTCTGTGCAGTAAAGTGGTCGCACTCAGATTTTCTCCCCATATCTCAAAAAAGTGATTCAAGGTGAGTGTATTTTCCACATTTGATACTACGTGAATCGCCTCCTCTCCTGAGTACATAACATGCGTAGATTGCCTGCATACTTCGGTGTTGAATCCAACATAACTTGGTATGGGGATATATTCACTGTCAATTGTTATGGTCACGTACATATCTCGATATGTGGAATCAGCCCAATCGAAGCACTCTTCGGTTATATCTCCTTCAATAAAAATCGAGGATGGCTCCGTCGAATCTTCATCTGTGTTGTTTGTTAGTGTTGTCAGAGAAAGTAATTCCTCCTCAGAAAGAAGAGGGTAAGTGCCATTAGGGGGGGGGGAACTTTTCATTTATTGCCTCCATCATGTAGTTAGCTATCATTCCTTGCCCAACTGAAGTGGGATGCAGAGAATCAACCATTATGCAATTTTTTGCACACACCATCGGTGGGCTAGTTACCTCATTACCTAAGATCATTCTAGCGGATTTATTTTGCAATAGATCGTCAGAGGCGGTCATCAAATCGAAAATTTGCACATCATCGCCATATCTTTCTACGATTTGGTTAAGCCGTATTGCCCACTCATTACTGGCTTCAGTGAAATAGTGGTGAAGTTCTGTGGGAAAAATTTGTGTCAGAAAAGGGAGAAATGACATATTAGGTAAATTCCATACTAGTACGTCTATCTCCGAGGCCACCAAGGTATCTAGGATGATTGTTATGTTTTCATCCAATTCATCGATGAAGGAATAATCGCCAGTAATAATCTCAACATCAGAGTCGATAAAGTCCCAGGCTCCTACCATCATGGTTACCAATGTTCCATTTCCATAGTTTTCGGCTATGGTTGTGTGTCTTCCTGCGTCAATGAGAGTCCAAGATCTGTCTCCACCAACTGCGCCCTCATAATAGTCTAAACCCATCAAATTAGCTGCGTGCACACTTGCAAATGGACCTCTATAGCCAGAAGGGTCCGAACCTAGGGTGCTATCTCCCAGAGATGCAATTGTGTGGTATTGAAAAGTTCTGTTTCCTTCTTCTGGAGAATTTTCATTCTGTGCTTGCACAAAAGGGGAGGATGTACTGAATAGTAATACTGCTAGCAGACAGAAGCAGTATTTTTTTGCAAATCTACTTGAGACCTTGTGCATATTCTTGAGCCGATTCGATTTTTAATATAAATTAATGTACAAATTCACTTCTGGAATTAGAACTAAATTTATTCACTGGTGACTATTACTTTCGCAGGTCTCAGAACCCTATCGTGCAGCATATATCCCGATTCAATTTCTTCAACAACCTCACCGGATTCTTGACCATCTTGTACTGGAACAGTAGCAATTGCTTCCATTTGTGTTGGGTCGAATACCTTACCAGTTGTTTCTAGAATAGTGACGCCTTCGGATTCAAGGGCTCTCTTCAGAGAATCAAGAGTCATCTTTACACCATCTGCGATTGCCTCATTGTCACTATTTTCATTTGCTATTGCTTTCTCCAAGGAATCGATTGCCGGTATAATTCGAGAGGCCAATCCGGCGGCTCCGAATCGTATTGCTTCGGCTCTATCCCTCAGCCCTCTTTGCCTAGCATTAGCAGTCTCAGCTTGAGAGTACTGTAATTCCTTCTCAAGTTCAGCGACCTTTGCCTCAAGCATAGCCATGTCATCTTCGAGTTCTTCTTTCTCTCCGACATCTTCCGACTCATCATCAGACATGGTCTGGCGGTTTTGTCAACCATTCAAGAATCCAATGGTCCAGAAGGTTCCTTCAAACACTATTCAAGATAGAAATATTCTCCGCTAGCCTTTTGTTCACGATCTTTGCGACTACCTGGCTTGTTTATCCTAGGTCTATGTGATTCGTGATCTCTACGAAAGGTAACTTCAACATCTTTTAGGAATTTATTCATTCCCTTCCTGGCAGACATAGGCCCTTCTGCATTACCATATGAGCCACCTAATCCATTGAAAACTAATAATGAATCTGAGACAATATCAATGAAGTAAATGTCATGGTCTATTACCATCGCAGCTTTTTCATTGCTTTCCATAGTCCTTCTGATTGCTTTAGCAGCCTCCATTCTTGCATTTGCGTCTAAGTGAGCACTCGGCTCGTCTAGGAGGTATAAGTCGGCTTCTTTTCCAAGGCAAATTACAATGCTAACAGCCTGTAACTCGCCCCCAGACAACTTCTTCGCGCGTAGTTGTAACAATTGGTCGACTTGTAACGGCCTTACAACTTGAGTGTGAAATTCACCGCTACGCCATTTCGCTCCAAGTTCTGTATCAAGCCAGTCTTGAACGCTACCATCAAAATCGGTATTAACGTGCTGTGGTTTGTAAGATATGGTGGCTTCCATTGTGCACCATCCTTGATCTGGTTCTAACTCCCCGGCAATCATCTTGACCATCGTAGTCTTCCCAGTCGCATTAGGTCCGACAACACCAACAACTTCGGCGCTACGAACTTCTCCATTTCCAGTTTTTAGTTCGAAATCGCCTAATTTTTTCTGCATATCTCCCCATTGCAATATCGGAGTTCCAACATCCATTCCTCTATCGCGTCCTCTGAGGAATTTGATTGGCTTATCTCGAATACGAATGTTTTCTTCGGGAAGATAACCGTCTAAATATGCGTTTATTGCAGTCCTAGTAGTTCTAGGAGGTGTGAAAATCCCATAAGCGGATCGATCACCGTATATTACGTGAATTAAATCGCACAGAACATCAAGAATTGCCAAATCGTGTTCCACGACCAGAACTCTGTTCCCCTTCTCTGCTAATTCTCTGATAACTCCTACCATCCTCATTCTTTCATAAATATCCAGGTAAGAAGATGGCTCATCGAAAAAGTACACGTCGGCTTCTTTCAGAAGTGTTGCACAAATTGCAACACGTTGTAATTCACCACCAGACAGGGCATCAAGATTCCTTTCCAAAATATGGTCGATTCCCATTATCCTACTAAAATGAGGCACCTCGTTTCTTTCGTCAACTCTTTCGAGTAAATCTAGTACCTTTCCTTGAAAGATTTTGGGAAGCTTATCGATGTACTGTGGTTTTACGGCAATTCTTACTTCTTCCTCTGCAACAAGTCCGAGATAATCTCTTAACTCGCCTCTGGGAAAGGTTGTGATTACATCTTCCCATTGTGGGCTTGGATTTCTCCAATCCCCAAGATTAGGCGTAAATGAACCCGATAGCAAATTTACTGCAGTTGATTTCCCAATCCCGTTAGGTCCTAGAATACCAACAATTTGCTCCTGTTTAGGAGAAGGTAGCCGAAATAATTTGAATGAATTTTCCCCATAACTATGTGTTAAATCGGTGTCTAATTCTTCTGGTAAATTGATGATTTTCACTGCATCATCGGGACAGTGTTTAGCTCTGGTGAAGCACACAGGGCAAGCAGTTTCAAGAATTCTACATTTATTCCCATTTACTTGAATACAATCTCTATCACACATTTCGGAATATTTCTTCAAATATGCAAAAGCGTTGCTGTTAGGTTTACAACGCTCCTCAAGAAGTATTGCCACCCTCATTAATATCCCTCCGAATTGCTGTGCCCGATAATCTTCCCTTTTGTCTTGGCCTTTCAAAGCCGCTTCTTGCTCAGAGAGCAAGGAAGCGATATCTCGCGTATACATATGCAGCTAGAGAGATTTTCTCCGCCTTTGATAATTGTACACGCTCTGTAAACACATCTCCATCCTTCTTGCCGATTTTCTTTAAAATGGATTCGTAAAATGCCATCATTGCTGCCGGTGAATATCGGGCTTGTCTATCTAATAATGGAAGTAGTTTGAATGCCTTATCACGATAACTTTCGGCTTTTTCTATGTATTCTTCAACGAAAGGTTTCCAACCTGGGTGATTTAGTAATTTGGCCCCACTTTTTACATCGTCCTCGCTAATTCCATATCTTCGCAAATCCTCCATTGGGAGGTAAATTCGGTCTCGCTCTGCATCCTCTGCAACATCTCGGATGATATTTGTCAATTGCATAAAAATCCCCCATGCTTCAGAAAATTCTCGAGCTTCCAATTCTGAGTAGCCATAAATTTCGATACAAACCAATCCAACTGTAGATGCGACTCGGTAACAATAGGAGTAGAGGTCCTCGAAAGTTTCGTAACGGTTTCGATGGAAGTCGTCCTCCATCCCACTAATCATATCGTCAAGTAATTGTCGTGGGATATTGTAACGTCTAATGGTATCTTTCAATGCGATAAAAATTGGATCGGTTGAGGTGACTTGACCGTAAGCACTAGACAATTTCTTACGGTAGTAGAATAATTGTGACATTCTATCGTCATAATGGTCTCTTGCAACCACTGGGCTACTTCCCGTCAACCTCTCGATATGTTCTCGATACTCCACTGACTCTGGGTTCTCTGACGAGCCACCGGGGAAGGAATCTACATAGTCTCCATCTGCGATATCATCTGCTCTACGACAAAATGCATAGTATGCGCAGATAGCTTGACGGGCCTCACTGGGAAGATACTTGAATGAGTGATAGAAGTTACCCGCCTCTACACGCGTCAACTCCTCACAGTATTCGTATGCAGTCTCAATCATGTATTCTGGCACATCCGATTCGGACCAAATTGCTGCGTCTATGTGTCCAAATGGATTCAGTAATTCACCACGTGTACCAACAACACCCATGAATCGAGCACCTTCTCGGATAGTTTCGAGAGCAGTAATCGAAATTGCTCGAGCCGCTTCTCGGGTCAGGCTAACTTTAGATCTTACACCCTCAATCCCGGGGTTTTGAACATCAGCGTCCACAAGTGAAATGCTACGCTCAGCATCGTACCGCAGTTTACCTGTGGAATCGTTGCTCGTGTCTTGAGACATGGTATCGCCGGAGGTAAGCCCTCGTCATTCGCTCTTGAACCTCTCCCTCGCGCGCGTGCAGGCCGCTTCAGCGGCCTTGAACAGGTTCAGATGCCGTTTAACGCTCGATTTGCTGCCCTGCTAAGGATTCTATTCTCCATTCCCTTGAACCTTGTAGAGATTAGGCAAGAAACCGCTATTTTACGGATTCTACTTCTATTGACCTTAATCCTCTCAGATGCATCAAGAACATTGCCATTTCGAAGCAATGCAATAGTGTCTAAACCGATAACAACAGGTAGCATACAAGCCATCCGAAGGCTACGATATTTTCTTGGAATCATTCGAATATAATTTATTGCGGAATCATAGTGATCACAGGTTAGGTCAAGATAGGAATCGTATAGAGGTCTGAAAACATCAATTGAATCAGGATTGTGTAGGTCCTCATGATTTAGTCCAATTTCAGATAATCTATCATTTGGGATATAACATCGACCTAAGGCTAAATCTGCTGGAATATCTCTCAATATGTTGGTCATTTGTAGCGCCTTCCCGAAGCGAATTCCAAGTGAATCGAAGGTATCGGTATCAGGTACATCTCCAGATAATTCATTTTGCAAGGTAATCGCAGTCCAAAATTCACCAACACTTCCAGCAACCCTGTATGCATAATCATCCAATTCGGCATCGTTTTCCAAGCAGGTTAGTTCCGACCCAAGGGCGCCGAAACGAACCAAATCAAGTCGTTGCCCTGAGATTATAACATTGAGACAGCGTTGCATTAATCGAGAATCTTTAGCGTCCATGTTTCGATATGCATTTACTACGGATTCTAGGTTTTCAAGAAGTCTTTTTTCATCTGCATCTTCTTGTAACTGGGCAATATTGGATAAGTCTATTTTTTCTTCATTTAGCAAGTGGTTTTGATATCCATCAAGAGCTTCAATCAAGGCTTCAACATCCTCGGTTTTTGAGTCTGCAATTGTGTCTGCTAAGCGGGCTAGGAGATACAGTAGACCTACCTGGTCCCTGACACTATTCGGTAGGCTTGTTAGGGTCAAATGAAAAGAACGAGAAGTCGCCTTGAGCAATCCATCGATGTGCTCATCAATAATCTCAGCCATCTTATTCTCACCTCGCCCACAATCGCTTATGTGTTGATTGCTTCGTTGCTTACTTTATTCCCATATTCTCCAATCTAAGCCTTCTTTCTTGGCAGAATTTGGCCAATCCGGCCATTTTTCTTCATGATTCCATTCTGCAAAATCTCTTACTCCACTTTCTCTCAGGTATGTAGCAGCCGCTACGAGCCCCGCTCTCGTCGAAGCCTCTAGACTTGAGGGCCAATCGATATTGATCCAATCACCACCCAAAATAACTCCCTCCCCCGCATCAAGCGGATTCGGTCGGAGACGTTGAGAGCCCGTCTTCATAGAGGTGGCAGTTCGATTTATTTTAACCACATGAAAATCAATCAAATCAGGTGAATCAGGGAATGCAGTGTCGATTACTCTTTGATATTCCGTTCTTATCAATTCATCATCCCATTGAAGATAATTGTCTGCGTGGGAAACAGGGCTACAAATCCAATGACCGGGAAGCCCGCCTCTATTTCCATCATCAAGTTCGCCAGAGCGATCGAATAACATCTGTATCAAAGGTTCATCACAACAACTGACAAACGGGATACCTTCTGGTAAAATAGGCCCTTCATGGAATGCATGAATTCCAATTTGAGATGTGTTGCCTAATTTTGCAAGACTTTCTGCGACTTCATGAGATTTCATGCTTGCAGAAGAACCGGTAAGTAGCCTTGCAGTGTCCGAGATTGGAGTGCAAATTATCACCCTGTCTGCAGAATGAAATCTCTCTTTTGTATTGACTCCGGTGACTACACCTGCCTCACGAAAGAGGCTAGTAACAGGGGATGAGAGAAATACTTCCACGCCTGAAGCCGCTAATGTTCTCCGTAAACTAGAGCATACTGCATTTGTGAAGTCGTTCGTAAAGCAACCAACATCTAATGCATCGGCATTTCCGATAAGGGCCTTCTTGAACAAGAATATTGCAGATGCGGCACTGGCTTGAGAGCAATCTACATTCAATGCCAATTTACTTATTGGATTCCAAAAACGTGAGATTGCTCGTTTAGTCTGCCCATTGTGTTCTAGCCATTCTAGGAAACTTAACTCGTCAAGTTCCCGTCTTTGCTCATCATCTGTATTTTGGATAGCTTTGACAGCCTTTTGCATTGAGAATTTATCGCCTAGTCCTAGGAAATTAGCATTAAGAAAGGACGCTGATAGATGGTTTGGAGGAGGAAGGGTTCCAGATTGAATTTTCGATATTCTTCTCTGCTCAACCTCGAGAAATGCAAGCAAAGTGGAGTTTTGTAGCTTTACTGATTCTCTCACCTCACATGTTGCAAGCAATTGCAAAAAGCGATCAAAATTTCTGAAAAATACATTCTGAGTTCCGTCAATTGGTCGGTCTATTGCTTCAATATCTACACTACAATAACGGCCACCTAATCGGGGTGAAGCCTCTAGCAGTGTAACACTCACACCCCTTCCTGCAAGAGCGAGTGCAGAGGAACAACCGGCTATTCCTCCACCAATTACAACCACTCGCGAATGCGAACTCACGAATGGCTCGTCGCATTATTCGGATTAAGTCTGACCGTGAATACTAAGCCAAAACTATCGGTCTTCACAGAAGACCGGATTCTTCCAGCGCTACCTTCAACACAGCACCAATTTCAGAAGGGTCACGTGCAATATGAATGCCTGCGGCCTCAAATGCAGCGAATTTCTCGACGGCTGTTCCCTTTCCACCGGAGATGATTGCGCCAGCATGCCCCATCCTTTTTCCGGGCGGGGCGGTAGAACCTGCAACGAAGCCGACAATTGGTTTACTCATGTTATCGGCCGCCCATTCAGAAGCATCTTCCTCAGCGGTACCGCCTATTTCACCAATCATTACTACGGCTACAGTTTGAGGGTCGGTTTCGAAGGCAGACAAACAATCAATGAATCCGGTTCCATTTACTGGATCTCCACCTATTCCAATGCATGTAGACTGTCCTTCACCAATACTCATGGTTTGTGCAACTGCTTCATACGTCAAAGTTCCTGATTTCGATACTATTCCAATCCTACCCTTGGCATGGATATGTCCAGGCATGATTCCAATTTTACAACCCCCATTATCTCCGGGTGTAATTATCCCAGGACAGTTTGGTCCTATGAGTCTAATTCCTTCTCTTTCGTTTACGTAAGCGACTGCCTTTACCATATCCAGAGTTGGTATTCCTTCGGTGATGCATACAATGACTCCCTCACCTTTGATTTGGTGGAAGGCATCGGTCGCCTCCATGATTGCCGCAGCAGCAAATGGAGGTGGGACATAGATGACTGAAGCGTCGGCATCAGTTTGGTTAATTGCTTCCATCATAGTGTTGAAAACCGGGAATTCATTACCTGCCAATTCTATATTTCGGCCACCCTTTCCAGGAGTTACACCACCGACCAAATTGGTACCATATTCAACCATCTTTTCACCATGGAACCTACCTTGTGAACCGGTAATTCCTTGGATCAGTAATTTCGAATCTTCTTGAACCCAAATCGCCATCACTTACCACCTCCAATTAGTCCAACAATTGCTTCAGCACCTTCAGCCAATGTATCCACAGATGTACAATCAAGGTCGGAGGAATCGATAATTGCTCGTCCCTCTTCGAACATAGTTCCTGATAAACGGATTACTAGTGGAACTTGTAATCCCATCTTTTCTGAGGCTGCAAGTACCGCTTTTGCAACAATATCACAGCGTTGAATCCCTCCAAAGATATTGACCAATATCCCCTTGACATTTGGGTCTTCGAGAATTATCTCAAAGGCTTCCTGAACCTTGGCTTCATCCGCGCCTCCACCAATATCAAGGAAATTCGCTGGTTCGCCCCCGTAGAGTTTGATTACATCCATAGTTGCCATGGCTAGTCCTGCTCCATTGACTAAGCAACCAATATCTCCATCGAGTTTGACGTAGGAGAGGCCGACTTCGTTGGCGCGAGTTTCAGTAGGTTCTTCCTCGGAATAATCTCTCAAATCTTCCCATTCTTTATGTCTAAATGAGGCGTTTTCATCAAATCCAACCTTTGCATCAAGAGCCACTATTTCGTCAGATTTTGTACGAACCAATGGATTGATTTCTACCATTGAGCAATCGTTCGATACGAATAGATCGTAAAGACAACCAATCATATCTACAAAGTCCTCTAATGCTGCACCAGAAAGGTCGAGGGAAATACCGAGGTCTTCCTTTTGCGAGTCTAGTAAACCAGTTGATGGATTCACCCAAATTTTGTGAATAGCTTCGGGAGTCTCTTCGGCAACTTCTTCAATGTCCATTCCACCTTCAGTCGAGGCCATAATTAGTACTTGCTTTTCTTCTCTATCTACCAATAAGGCGAGATAGTATTCATGTGCTATTTCGCAACCAGCCTCGACGTAGATATTACTGACTAATTTTCCTGCAGGACCTGTTTGCTTCGTCACAAGTATGTGGCCGAGGATATTTTCTGAATAGGTTTCAACCTCATCTCGGGAGAATGCTATCTTGACGCCACCCTCCATTAGAAGATCTCCAGAATTTGGACAATACAGGTTTCCTTTTCCTCGTCCACCGGCATGGATTTGGCTCTTAACAGCAACAACTTTTGAGCCAAGGGAATCGTAAGCAGCAAGTGCTTCTTCTACGGATTTACAGTGCACTCCTTCCTGTACCTTTACTCCTGCAGAACGAAACAATTCCTTCCCTTGATACTCGTGAATGTTCATGTCGACACTCCGGCGACTCAACAACCGTCTTTCAACGATGCGCCTAACGAGTGTGCACGAGGCGTCGGGGACACGAAGTGCTGAAAGTGGTAATTGCACCCGCCCAACCATGGACGTAGTGGTTCTAGCGGGCGGATTTGGCACCCGCCTCAGGCCTTTGACAGAAGGTAGAGTCAAGCCGCTACTAAGAATTCTGGACAAAACTCTGCTTGAGAGAGTCGTTGAGGTAGTACCCGAGGAGATGGTCGATAGAGTGGTAGTGGCGGCAGGCTATGGAATAGAGGAAATGCGTAACTGGGCTGAGAAAACTGACCTTCCATATGAGATTGTATTGTCTGTAGAGGAAGAAGCACTCGGCACAGGCGGTGCTATCGCCCTTGCACGCGAGCATTTATCCGGAAAAGGCCCAGTTTTGGTTTTGAATGGAGATTTAGTTTCAAGCGTAGACGTAGTAGCCTTGACTCAGCATCACGAGAAAACTCAGGCGAAAGCGACACTTTCACTCTGGCAAGTTGAAGATCCTAGCCGTTTCGGAGTTTGTGATTTGGATGATTTTGGAATGATCCGTCGTTTTCAGGAAAAACCGGCACCAGGTACTGAGTTTTCCAATCTAATCAACGCAGGTTGCTACCTAATAGAACGTGAAGTACTTGATCACATGGGTGTTCACAAACACTCCATGGAAAGAGAGATATTCCCTGATATTGCAAAATCGGGAGATATGGCCGGGCTTACATTTGAGGGTTACTTTGTAGATGCTGGAACTCCTTCTTCCTTCATTGATGCGACTCAGGTTTGTATCTCCTCCAGTCGTTTTGATAGCGGGTCCTCGTGCTGTGAATCTTGGTTTTCTGATGCTGTTTGCAAATCAGGAGTGACTGGCTCATCAATTGGAAAAGGAGCCGAATTAGGTGAAGATGTAACAATTAGGGATTCTGTTGTAATGGATGGCGCTCAAATCGGCTCAAGAGTGCAATTGAATAGATGTATAGTAGGTGAGGGAACTAGCATTTCATCCGGAACCGAGTTGACCGATGCAGTAATTGGTCACGGTTCGACTATCTGAGCCGAATCTAATCCGTCAGCGTCAAAGAGTGTATTCATCTCGCCGGAGCGTGACTCAACCACTCGTCGTAGTCAATCTGAAGACATACGAGACCGCACATGGCGCCAGTGCAGAAGCATTAGCAAAGGCAATCTCCAGCGTTGAAACAAATGCTCGAATGATTGTTGCAGTATCCGCTTTCGACCTTAGCTCTGTAGTTGCTGTAGCACCTAATTTAGAGGTCTGGTGCCAACATCTAGACCCAGTAGGATTTGGCTCATTTACTGGTTGGTTACATCCCGCAACCGCTGTTGAAAGGGGTGCTAGTGGAACACTAATCAATCACGCAGAGCACAAAGTGGAAATCGAGCATGTAGCCATGTTACTCGACCAAGTCCCTGAAGGGTTCACTGTATGTGCCTGTGCAGCAGACATCGAAGAGGCTCGTGCATTGACTGCATTAGGCCCGGATTTTGTCGCGGTCGAACCACCGGAATTAATCGGTGGAGATATTTCTGTTACAACGGCTGATCCTACAATAGTAAGTGGTACAGCTGCTGCTGTAAAGGAAATTTCAGAGCAGGTTGGAATCCTTTGTGGCGCGGGAGTAAAGAATGGTGCAGACGTTGTAGCAGCGATTGAGCTTGGAACAACCGGAGTTCTTCTTGCTAGTGGTGTCACTAAGGCAAAGGATCCGGCATCAGTAATCGCAGACCTTGTTTCTTCTCTTTGATTAGAATCATTGGCGAGCTTGCTTACGAGCGGCCTTTCGCCTTCGCAGTTTCTTCTTTCGCCATTTCCAGCGTTGCTTCCCTGCCTTCTTCCACGCACGGGAACCTCGCTTCATGCGTCGCGCCGACCTGCTGGGTGTATTTGATGTAAACGGTGAATCCCTACGGAGTTATTCGGCAGAGAATGGTGGTGGGCGCGCCAGGATTCGAACCCGGGTCACCGGCTTAGAAGGCCAGCATGATATCCAGACTACACCACGCACCCATGCCATGCGCGGCACTTCCCCTTTGTGAAACCTGCACCTTGTCATCTAGAGTAAGATTCTGCTCTATGAGGAAGAAGTCTCCTCCTCGTCATCATCGTCAAATGTGCTATAATTGAGTATTCCATCATCTAACATATCTTCTCGAATATCCGATTTTGAGCGACCAGTTTTCTTGGCGATTTTCTTTAATTTCTTGTTAACTCTGCGTTGCCCCCCAACCAATTCTCTGAGACCATGATATATCCGTAAAATAGTCTCTAAGATTGAAAGTAGGATGAGGCTATTAATGTAAGATTGAGCCAATTGATTTCGATTTTCAACTAATTGTTCAAATTCATTGAATTCTACAGAGGTCGAACCTACTAAGAACACACCAAGAACTGCAAATGGTAGCATCTTTGCAACATCGCGAGATAAGTCCTCAGTCCAGTAAGACAAAATTCTCACCGAACCTACTACCGAAGTGGCGATTAACGCATTTCTTGGATGATCATTTCCATCCGCCAAGAGTGTTAGAATCACCGCCATCACTACTGTCCAAAAAGCTATCAGGATAGGAATCGCAATTGCATATTGTATTAACCACGCAGCGGTTCTAAAGAAAGCACGAATCTTTCCAGTCATTGTCTGATCATATTTGCTCAAGTCCAAAGATAGAATGTCTCTTCTAGCTAACAATCTGTAGAACATAAAGACGAACCCGGAGTAGGCTGCGATGGCAATAATCGCCATCAATGTTGGAAAAGCCTCAGCGATGAAATCGTCAATCAAATTTGAGATATTATCTGTTGTTGGTGGCCAATCCATTGTTCAGTCTTACCCGCCATGAGTTCATGGTGATTATGCCGGTATTATCTCACATCTAAGTTCTTATCGACTACTGAATGGACGGGCGCATTTTGGACATCTTTGGGGTAAAGTGACTCTTCTTCTCTCCCAGGTATGGCCACATTCTCCGCATATCCAAGACTGTTCTGGAAGCCCGGCCAGAACTTCTTCTCGCAGGCTTCTCAAAACAGGTGATTCGGATAATTTAGGTGCGGGCGCAATTTCGTTTACCAATTCACTATGTTGATTCCCATGATCGACTAATCCGGCAGCATGTAGCAATTCATGGACTAAAGTATGTAAGTATAGTTTCTCATCATCCATCAACCGCGGATGTAGAGCGATTGTAATTGGGCCTGGTGAGCCCCTCAATCTTCGCCGACGAAATAATTCATGATGGTCAAATTCGAACCTAGTATAGCCCAATCTAGTTTCGGAAGCGTCAGCCCACTGCAAGGAAAGTTGATTTGTCAGGTAGCGTAGAAAAGGAGCATCATCCCTAGTCAATCTAGATGATAGCTCATCGAGTAATCCATTGGGTAAGTGGGGAGGTTCATTTGGACTAGTCCGGACTGGCCCCTTACTCATGGCCTAGCCTGCTCAGTTCTCCTTAAATGGCCGTCGCAGGTCGTCATCTCACTGGGCGTGTGGCGCAGCTTGGAAGCGCGCTTCCTTGGCATGGAAGAGGCCCCGAGTTCAAATCTCGGCACGTCCACCAGTCAAGTAGCATGATTTCTTTCTAGATGGTATGTTATTTTTAGTAAATTTAGAATGAGATTATCATTAACATAAAATTACGAAATTAACAAATATAGTGTATTATTTCAAATCCCGAGTGATCAAAACATCGATTTGACACTGAATTTATCAATCGTTATTCGTTTGCCAATAAGAAATGCTTTTTAGAAATAATCATTATACAATATACCAATATTTTGTATTATAAAAATTCAATTGTACAATTTATACATCTTATGTTATAATATTAAGTAATATTTATCCGATACATTGAACACATCGTGAAATATATTAACCGTAGATTATTCAGGATATCTTATGGACGTTAAGGCCAAACTTGAGTACATCTGGTTAGATGGATATGAACCAACACAGAGCATGCGAAGCAAGACGATGATTAGATCTAATTTCGGGGGGACAGTAGAAGAGTGCCCCATGTGGTCATTCGATGGTTCATCCACTTTACAGGCAGAAGGAGGTGACTCCGACTGTCTACTAAAGCCCGTCTTCATTTGCCCAGATCCAGATAGAATCAATGGTTACCTAGTAATGTGTGAAGTAATGAATGCTGATGGAACTCCTCATGCCTCTAATGGAAGGGCAACAATAGAAGAGGACGATGACGATTTCTGGTTCGGATATGAACAAGAGTATTTCCTATGGGATCCAGAAACTAATCTACCTCTAGGCTTCCCTCGCGACCAAACTCCTCAAGGTCAGTTCTACTGTTCTGTCGGCGGAAAGAATACATTTGGTAGGGATATTATAGAGGCGCATCTGGATATGTGCCTAGATGCCGGATTAAATGTCGAAGGAATAAACGCCGAAGTTGCAGTTGGACAATGGGAATACCAGATATTCGCCAAGGGGGCCAAGGAAGCGGGAGATCAGATTTGGGTATCTAGATATCTGGCAGAAAGGAATGCTGAGAAATATGGCCTTGCAATAGAATGGCATCCAAAGCCACTTGGTGCCACTGATTGGAACGGTTCAGGAATGCATGTCAACTTTAGTGACGGAAGGATGAGAGATGAAGGTGGAGAGGAGCTCATGAGCCAGATTTGCGAGGCCTTTGGCCAGAACATCAAGAAGCACATCGATGTCTATGGGGCTCACAATGAGCAGAGACTAACAGGACTGCATGAGACCCAATCGATACATGAATTCTCATACGGAGTTTCAGATAGAGGAGCATCGATAAGAATACCAATAGGTACTATTGAGGATGGATGGAAAGGGCGTTTGGAGGACAGAAGACCTTCCTCGAATGGCGACCCCTACAAGATTGGCGCAGTCGTGATTACTACCACTAAGTCATCTTACTAGATAGCATTCTAGCTACCTCGTCAGCACAACCCCAAGAAAGGGTCACTCCTGCCCCTCCGTGTCCATAATTGTGGATTATCAAGGTGCCATTTACTTTCTCGTATTCTAGACGAACTTCACTTCTTGAAGGACGAAGTCCCACTGATTCCCCGATAATCTTGCTTCGGTCAAGTTCTGGCCACACCGCTTCACATTTTTGTAGGATTATTTCACGGTCAGAATCACGTAATTCGAGGCTCCAATCGTCACTTTGAGCAGTTCCTCCAAGTACTGTGCAATCTCTTCTAGGTATGGTATAGGTCAAGGTCTCGGGCTGTTGGTCAAACCGGCCAAATCCAGGGTCTTGATCAATGTAAATAATTTGACCACGAACCGGTTTAACTTCTGTGTCTTGACATAGTTCTCTAGCTCCAATCCCGCTACAATTGACGATAATCTCTGCTGAAATTTCCGCTAAATTTTCTACTACTTTTTCTTCGATGATTCCACCCAAATCACGTGTGCGTTGTAACAACCAAGGCATGTAGTGATGCATTTCTATGATTGGCGATTCAAACTCCCATCCAAAAATCCAACCTTCGGGAATTTCATTTGTGCTAAGCACTCGAAAGTGAGTAATATCATTCCTCCAACCTGGAAGTTCCACAATTTCACGAAGATATTCCCGGCCAAATCTCATCGTGATTCCGGAACTAGGCTCAGCCTCCCCTAATCTCATCAATTCAGTGTAAGTTTCGGCTGCCCACCTGTCGGTTTTTTCAACAGGGTGAGCTAAAAATGGATACCATAATGCTGCAGCAGTATCTGAAACTAACTCCGGTGAAAATTTTTTAGCCATAACTCGAACATTATGGCCAGCCTCCAACAATCGAATTGCGGATGACAGACCGGACACACCAGCTCCAATGACCACGCAATCCATATCTCTCCGGAGTTGAACAAACACTTCACATCAATGGTCCATAAGTGTCTTGAGAGACGCCATTATGTCGAGTCTAGTCGATAGTATGCCGAAAGTCAGAAAACCCAAGGGAGGATGGTATATCCCTCGCAAAAAAAAGCGTCGAACAGGCCCTAAAGTAGCCCCTAGTGAAAAGGGTCTTCCACCCTGTCCTGCATGTGGGGAGTGGTCGATGCAGAAGGATAATGATCGAGTTGAGTTGTATTGTGGCGCTTGCGGTGCAATCATAGGTTCACGCTAGAGATTAGGGCTGAACCTCATATGGGACGCCACCTACCGTGTCTTGTCGCTGTGATGAGGAACCGCACCGGATGCCTTGGGCGTCGCGAGTGATGGGCGATCTGAGCGGCACTAAGGTGATTCCATGTCCAGGATAATCACAGATGCAACTGGCAAGAGGTATTTGCTGGAAGAACCAGTGCCTTTAACCCAAGCACCAGGTAACATACAATTGGCAACAAAAAGTAAGCCATGGAAAAATTACTGGAGAATGCTGGGGACTGTGATTCTTGCGTTTATTTTGATTTGGTTTGGTCTTAGTTCTCTTATTGCTGGTTTAATCTACAGGGAGGTGGTGATTACCGGTCTAGGTGCTATTTGTTCCCTAATCCCTCTTCCTTTCCTAATTTTTCTACATAGGCCTAAGTTAGTTCATGTTAGGATGGCGACACCAGACCCCTCAGGGAAAAATCACCACCCCTTACCAGGGGGAGGCTCACTCAAGACACCTAAACCGACAATCTTCCAGCGTTTTGTAATTACAGACGATTCGACTCTCGATATGCCACCCCTAGGTCAGGTATGGGGTGCTTTCATTGCAATATTGGTAATTGGCGTAATGTTGTCTATTCCATTAGTTCTATCGCTTGCATCGGGTGATGAGGATTTCCTTTCCATTGTTTACCTCCTTTCTTTCATCCCCGTTCTACTTCTTTCTTTAGCGGCATTTTCTATACCTGTATTTGCCTGGTGGGCGACCTCCGCGAAAATAATTGGTTTACCGACTAAGAGAAGGGACGCTGAAGCCTGGATGATTGCTGGAATGGCTTCAGCTCTTCCTGCATTAATTGTCAATAGTTTCTTCTTCCCCCAATTTATCGGATTTATTCAAAGTGGGCTTTCGGATTCTACTGTAATGGCTTTGACCGCAACAATTAGTGCACCATTAGGGGAAGAGATTTTCAAATTATTAGCAGTATGTTTGTTTTTACCTTATATCCGTAATGCAAAAAAAGGATTCCAAGTTGGATTTACCGTTGGATTAGGATTTGCATTAATTGAGAATCTTGCCTATATCTTGGGAAGCGTCTTGGGTGGCGCTCCTTCTCTAACCCTAACAGCACTAATGAGAGGTGTTGGTTCAATTCCCGCACATGGGTTGTGGACAGGAGTCTCAGGATTTGGGTTAGGCTATTTCTCACAAACTACAGATGCAGATAAGCGAATGAAGTGGCTGATTAATCGATTTAGCATAAAGTCAGTCGACTACGTAGAAAATCTAGGTTTCGACATAGATGGTGATGGAGACTATTCAGGCTTTGATGAATTTAGGCCGACCTTTGAAGAAATTATGGCAAAAGGCGAGGTCGAGTATAATTGGAAATTAATCGACAAAAAAACAGGGAAAGCAATCGATGCCGCGGGCGTAGAGGCGATAGAATTCAGTAATGCATTGGTCACATCTTGGGATGCTGCAAATCCAAGGAAACAAGATGGATTCAAAATATTGCCTCCAAAAAATATTCTGGCTTGCTTGGGTATCGCTATCGGTGGACATGCATTTTGGAACGGTACTTTGGTCAGTATTGAGAAACTGGGTGAGTTAATTGGGCTCGGATGGGATGGAGTGTTTATGCTAAATCTGGCTTGGGTTACAATTCTCATTATTG
>CACELO010000014.1 GCA_902560445.1 uncultured Candidatus Poseidoniales archaeon | reverse complement strand
AACTTGCTCAGATGGATGTTGATGAAATAGAGATGGAAGAAGCGGACGCAGATTACGGCGCACTTGCTTGATTAGGGGTTATGTAAATGGAAATTTCTAGAGAATTTGTTCGTACTGTTGTATTTGTTCTAGGACCGATGGTACTTGCATCTTACGTCATAGGAGTACGCCGCGCAGATGACCCAATGGCACTTTGGGGTGGTATACCTGAATCTTGGAGAACCCTGAATGTCACCTGTATGTTCATCTCTGCTATTGGATTCCTCATCGTCTTTCATCAACTTCTCTTTGGATGGGAGTCTTCTGTTGTTGAAGGTGTAGGCTGGCCTTGGAGCGGAGAAGTTTCCGATGGTGGACATCAGAGACTATTGATTGCATTCTTACTCGTATTGATACCCTCAATGTTCTGGCTTGAATTGACGTCCCTTCACATACGGACGGATGCAGTTTGGTCACAGTGGTTGGTGATTGGCTGTCTGTGGCTCGTCGTTACTGGAAACTTATTGCTGATTTTATTCGGCTGGAGTGCTTGGCAGAGCGATTCAGCCGGAAACTCAATTCTGCCACTCATTGGGGCCACTATGCTTGGAATCCAAGTAATCATTAACGATGGAATCCTGTGGGTATGGAAATACCCATGGTAATCAGAGTACGTCGAAATTAGAATAATTTAAGGAAAAATTAATTCTCCACATTCTGGACATTTTAGCCCCGGTAAGAATGCGCCAGGCATATATCCACAATTGAGGCAAATCGAACTGGTTAGATCGTCAATCATCTCGCTAAATCCCCTCAATTAGCCAGAGGGGGGGGGGTATTGAACCTACGGATTTTGAGCAATCGCAAGAGACTCTTGACGTGGTGGAATGCAATTACTTATTGCTGTCGAACTGCGCGTTTGGATTGTCAGGTGCGTGCATGAGTCAGGGCGTCACTTTCCCGCTCCCTATGAAGAAGGGATTTGGAGCTACAGATAGAGTCGATAAATGGTGGAAAGGACCCACTGCAATGGCTGCTTATCTTGGTTTTATGATACTCTATGCAACATGGCGAGGATTCATGGAAGCCGACTTTTGGATTTTCTCAGATTTCGGACTATCCGCGGGAGTTGGGCATGGCGCCGGTACTATGGCAATTGAAGACACAGGATCTCACGTTCTTAGCCCTCTTTATTCACCTCTAATTGTACCAGGAGAACATTCCTGGGTTCCTCAACAACTCCAGTGGTTAAGTCCCGCAATGTTCATCTTAATTTTCCCGGCTGGATTCCGTGCGACTTGTTACTACTACAGAAAGGCCTACTATCGTGCTTTCATGGCTCAACCAACTGGTTGTGCGGTGTCAAAACCCTGGGATGAGTATTCAGGAGAAACTGGAATTTTAGTTGTACAAAATCTACATCGTTATTTCATGTACGTCATGTTAGCATATCTTCCGCTTCTTTCGTTTGATGTTTGGCTATCATTAAATTTCCACGAAGGGGATACTCATGCCTATGGTGTTACAGTTGGTAGCCTAATTCTCTTGGTCAATGTAATCATGCTCACCGGCTATACTTTCGGATGTCATGCATTCAGACATGTTGTCGGAGGTGCTTCGCAAGATTGGACTTCCACACCAATGAATCGAATGAAATACAAACTATGGAAATTGTCCACCAAACTCAACGAACAACACAAAGAATGGGCTCTATATTCCCTATTCTGGGTAATGTTTGCTGACTTCTATATCTACGCATGTACGGACCCATTCTTTGGCTGGAATGATATGATAATTTGGGGAGGTTTGTGAATGCGTTACGATATCTCTGATGAGACCTACACCACCCATGAGCACGATGTTGTTGTAATAGGTGCGGGAGGTGCTGGGTTGAGGGCTGCAATCGCCGCCAGTCAAGAAGGCGCAAGTGTTGCTCTAGTCTGCAAATCTATGCTAGGCAAAGCCCACACAGTAATGGCTGAGGGAGGTGCTGCGGCTGCCCTTGCAAACAAGGATCCTCGAGATAGTTGGAAGGTTCACTTCCGAGACACCATGAAGGGAGGTAAGTACCTCAATGATTGGAGAATGGCGGTGATCCATGCTCAGCAAGCACCAGATAGAATTCGTGAGCTTGAGACTTGGGGTGCCGTATTCGATAGAACTCCGAAGGGCTTGACAAGTCAGAGAAACTTCGGTGGCCACACATATCCTAGATTAGCACACATCGGTGATGCTACTGGACTGGAGTTAATTCGTACACTACAAGAAAAGGGAGTACACATGGGAATGGACGTATTTATGGAATACACAGTTCGAAGATTATTCACAAAAGACGGCGAGGTCACAGGCTGTTTTGCATATGATAGAAACGATGGATCGCTCCATTTGTTCAAGGCCAAATCAATTGTTTTAGCAACCGGCGGAATTACTCGTTGCTGGGCGGTTTGTTCCGGCTCTTGGGAATATACCGGCGAAGGTCACGCTCTAGCATATTGGGCTGGAGCAGAAATCGGAGATATGGAATTTGTTCAATTCCACCCAACCGGTATGATTTGGCCGCCGAGCGTAAAAGGAATTCTCGTCACTGAGGGTGTGCGTGGAGAAGGTGGAATGCTGACCAATTCAGAAGGAAAGAGATTCATGTTCGATTACATTCCCGAAATGTATGCCGACGAGTTTGCAGATACTGAAAAAGAGGCTCTTGAATGGGTTGACGAAGTTATTTCCGGGAAGTTGGCAACAAAGAGAAGACCTCCTGAATTATTGACTAGAGATGTTGTTGCTAAGGCAATAAACTCAGAGCGCGATGAAGGTAGAGCAAGTGAACACGGTGGTGCTTACTTAGACATCTCATGGAGAACTCCCGAAGATATCAAGAAGAAACTTCCAGGGATGTATCATCAATTCAAGGAACTGGCTGCGGTTGATATTACCACCACCAAGATGGAAGTCGGGCCAACCGCTCACTATGTCATGGGAGGAGTCAAAGTCGACCCCGAATCCCAAGAATCAACTATTTCTGGATTATATGCTGCTGGAGAAGCAGCTACCGGTCTGCATGGTGCAAATCGACTTGGTGGTAATTCCCTAAGCGACCTTATCGTATTCGGGAAAATTGCCGGTGAGAGCGCGGCTTCTAGAGCCGCTGCAATGGATGGATTCACAGAAATACCAGAGGATGAAATCGCTGATGTGATTTCTGAAACTCTAGCGCCGTTCGCACGTGAAGAAGGTGAAAATCCAGCTGCCGTTGTAGAAGATCTACGTGAGATGATGCAAGAAAAAGTCGGAATTATTAGAACCGGTAAATTGTTGCAAGAGGCTCTCAAAGATCTTGATCAACTTGAGGCCCGTGCAGGGATTACTAGCCCTGGAGGGTCAAGAATATACAATCCGGGCTGGCATCAAGCTCTAGAATTGGGTGCTATGATTGATGTGTCTCGTATGTGCGCTCTAGCCGCACTAGAACGAGAAGAATCTCGAGGAGGGCACACTCGAGATGATTTCCCTGTACCCGATCATAGCCATTGGGGTAAGGTGAATAGTGTCATTTCCCTCTCCGAAGATGGTTCAATGAACATAGAACACACAAACTATCCACCAATAGATGAAGAATTCAAAGCACTACTTGATTCAGAAGATCTACACGAGGAGGGGTCGTGAGTATGTCAGAGCAAGTTACCTTCAGTGTATTTCGCGGGGTTGGAGATGCCCATGGTGAGGCTCTAGGGAAGATGGTAGACTATACTGTCGAAATGGACGAAGGAATGGTAGTGCTAGACGTCATACACCGGATTCAGGCAGAGCATGCTCCCGATTTATCCTGTAGATGGAACTGCAAAGCAGGTAAGTGCGGATCTTGTAGCGCTGAAGTTAACGGAATGCCTCGACTGATGTGCATGACACGAATGGAGGACATAATGGAAGAGACTCCTGAAGGAGAACCGGTAACTGTCAAACCCATGCAGGCTTTTCCAATCACAAAGGATCTCGTCACTGATTTGTCTTGGGCATATGAAATGAACAAGAAAATGGTTCCCGTTAACGGACCAGAAGAACTTGATTGGGAATTCAAACAAGAAGAAGCAGATCGTATACAGGAATTCAGAGCGTGTATCGAGTGTATGCTCTGTGTCAACACATGCCACGTTCTTCGTGAACATCAGAAGTTTGACGAATTTGCAGGTCCTAGGTTCTTTGTTAGATTGGCAGGTCTAGAAATGCATCCCTTGGATACTGAAAGTCGCATACCAGAAATCAAGGAAGACTTTGGACTAGGATATTGTAATATCACCAAGTGTTGTACTGAGGTATGTCCTGCTGGAATCAATATTACAGATAATGCAATCATTCCTCTGAAAGAGAGGGTAGTCACGGAATATTATGACCCCTTAGCAATGATTGCCCGAAAGTTGGGATTGAAGAGATAATTGAAATCACCCGTCCGCGCATCCGCTAGGGTATCACGGACGGGTTTACATAATTCAAGCGCGTATAATAGAAAAACGGCGCACTCTGAGTTACTCAGAGGTGCTTGATGCCGTTTTTCTTCACGTTGGCCTTCTTGATCTTGTCAGGAAGCCATGCTGGCCCATTCGCAGGCTTAGGGACCATTGCGGTCGAGCCTGTGAACATGTGCACCTTATTCGTACCGCGCTCGCGCAGCTGAATATCGGTATGACCACGTGTAGCTGCTTTTAGAGCGGCGCCGCGTGGTTGCTTGCTTACAAACACCTGAGCAGTATCCATTCCGCCTTCCATCAACACGAAGTATTTCTTAGACATTTTATTATCCACCTCCGCAAAGCGGGGGACTCGGGGAGATTATGAAGTTTGAGGCGAATAATCGCATTACTGCGCCGCTGTAAGTACCTTTTGGGAAAATCCAAGGAGTTTTCTGAACCGAAAAAATGACTCATAATTCGGCGCAAGCAAGGGTCTTTGTGTTGAGAACACCGTCAATTGAACGTATGTTATCGACTACTAATCGAGCGATTACACCCATGTTTTCAGCCTCAATTTTGAGAATTAAATCGTGGTCCCCAAACAATAGATTCGCATCGACGACAAAAGGTAATTCTGAGGCTGAATTGTAAACCTCGTATTCAGCACCTGGTTCGACATTGATTAGTACATACCCGACGGACATTGTATCTTGGTGGAGGGGCTTTGTGGGAATGAACCCTTTGTCGATGGTAAATTGGTGATTTGTCCGACGAAGAGGTGAAAGCGGACGGCCTCATCTCAAACTTGTATGGCGGAGACTGTGATTGTCCGACAATGCCAATATGGTGATGTTAGAGTTCTTTATGGTAACATTCTACGAGTGGAGGGAGATCTTCTAGTCACAACCGCCAATAATCGTCTTGCGGGAAGAGAAGGCCTAGATGAAAAAATCCACCAAAAGGCTGGAAATGAACTTCGTGAGTTCTGTCATGGAATCGCAGTAGAACGACGTAAGGAAAATTTGCAACCTTGCGGAGTAGGGGAAGCGGTCACTACCCCTGGATTTAATCTACCATTCGATAATTTAGTTCATGTTGTTGGACCTGATTGTCGACGTCCAAACCAGGATAATTTTAGACGTGATTTGTTGAAGCAATCATACGCATCGATGTTTGAGCAGATTGAAAATGTGAAGAAACGAAAAACGCTAGTTATGCCGCCAATTAGTATGGATGTCTTCGCATACCCAAATCGAGAAGGAGCTCGGATGACTATGGAAATAGTACTTGCATGGATGGATGAGGGTGAAGACCCTGGTGTCGACCAAGTGCTAATCGTTACTAATGACAATAACTTCCTCAATAATATGAAAACAGTCTATCGAGAATCGGAGGATAGATTCCCTGGTATTGATCAGACTCGCGCATATAGAAAAGGAAAATATGCTTGATTCTTAGTTCTCAGTGGTCAAGTGACCGTATGTGAATTTCTACGGCTTCACTTAGAGTCTGCCTCCCAACAGCAACTGCTCTAGCAAGCTTTGAAGGAATTGTCAATCTACCTCCCGAGATATTGCGACTCCGACGTTGAATTTCGCGAACTTCCCCTTCCGTAGGGATTACCTGTAGGCGCTCTGTAACGGGGATTCCTTCCTTTGAACAAATTCTGCGGGCGGCTGAAACATGGTCATAACGCGACCCTGTAGAGGTTGATGTCTCGTCAACGAATTGGACTGCTAGACCCCTAGCCAAACAAACATTCGCAATTCTTGAAGATATAGTCGGCGAACCATTACCGATTCTAACTACAGATTCAGATGGCATGAAATCATTCAGAATTGCAACGACATGATCTACTGTAGCATCCACAGATTCCATTTGCATAGATCCTGCAGGTCGACCATCGGCAATCCAAGATAGACCTGGTCGTGGACCTGGGTCGATACCGAAACATATGCGTTGAACCTTTTCTCCTACTACAATTCTATTCATAATCGAAGAAATCACTGAATCAATTTCTTCTATGTCACAGCCTATTCCCCTTACGTCGTTGGTTCGCCCCACTTCAGCATGAGATGCTATCCAGAAATCAACACGGCTTGGTACTGGTTTTTTGGGGTCGAGTTGCATATGTTCGATACCAGAATCCCGTAAACGGCCGAGTAATCTGTAGGCCAAACGGAAATCATCAGTACGCACTGCAACCTCTAGCACGATGGTGCACAGTTGCGCTACGCCTTCAATCGTTGCCATTCTTAGGTCAGCGATTGCTATAATTTACTTACATTTCCAGAATATACACCGACATGACTTAGAAACCTCGAAACGTACCACTACGAGGCTGTCTCAAGCGATGTCGTCAAGAACCCTGACAATGCGCTATGCACATGACTGGGGTCTACGAGCGGGAATTACGCTCGGTTCTCGCAGGCGAGCGTAATGGTATTGTTGCAATTACCCGCTCGTGTACAGAAGTTGAGCGAGCACGGGCTATGCTGGTATGTCAACGCCCATTCTTAGTTGTGAGGGCGCCAGGTAGTGGTTCCGAAGGTACGGGGGATATTCTCGCCCTTAGAGGAGATATGTGCATGCCAATTGAAGTCAAATCTTCAAAAACAGATAAAATCTATCTTTCTGGTCGCACGAAAGATCAGTACGATGCTCTGAAAAGCACCGGTGAGAAATGCAGCCTCCAGCCGCTGTATGCCTTTCGACTTAAGGGAGTAAGAGGAGATAGTTGGAGAGTGATGAAAGTTCCAGTAGATGGGCTAAAAGGAAAACTTCGAGTCCTATCTAGAAGTATTCCGAATGTGCCACTTACTAGAAATGGTTCTCCATACCTAAATTGGCACGATGGAATGCCGTTGAACAGATTTTTAGAGCTAATCAGTCGTTCTGATGGAGCAAGGGCTATTGAAAAAACTACCAATGTTGCTGAAATAAACGGGCGAATTCATGAGACCAGTAGTTTATCTGATGCCAGCCTTTGAAGTAACTATTCATTCTCTATCGAATCACCAGATAATCTCGATTCTGCGTAATCTAGTTTCGCCTTGGCCTGTTTGAGGTTTTGATGGATTTCATCCAATCTAGCTTGCTTTAGTAATCTATCAACTGCGGCTGTATCACGACGTAGGCTATCTAATTCTCTAGATTGCTTGCGTTCAGACATATCGCCCTTCTCAGCCATATTTACCCGAGGTACCATCAGGTCAAGTCAGTTACGGATTCATTGACGAGAATTCAAGTGGGGGGAGTAAAGGCGAACACTCATGGAAAGAGGCCTGAGCCTGAATCAGATTCTCTTTGTCGGATTACTGGCTTGGGCCGGAGCTAGAGGTTGGGCTCCAATATGGGCTCTAGTATTGATTGCTGGCTGGTACTTTGCTTTGGTTTACTTTGAAAAGAATGGAACACTAGACAAATGGAATGCAACCAGAGTTCTCGGAATCATCCTAATGGTAAGAACAGGTAGAGGTAAGTTCGCCCTTGAACAGCTTGCTAAACCGCGAAAATTTTGGAGAGCGTACGGAGAATTTTCTATTTGGTTATGCTTTATCGTAATGTTTGGTGTAATCCTATTGATAATCACTGCGGCGTTGGCAACCGCTGCGGCTCCCGCACAACAAGAGGTCTTACCTGCATCTGATCTTCTACTGATTCCGGGTGTGACTAGTTTTGTTCCATTTTGGTGGCCAATTATTGCTCTGATTTTTGCCTTAGTTATTCACGAATATAGTCACGGAATACAAGCTAGAGCGCACGGTATGCAAGTTCGATCATTCGGGCTTCTTCTAGCCGGTTTACTTCCCGTTGGGGCATTTGCTGAACCCGAGTATGAGGAAATGTCCCGCGCACCAAGAAGAGAAAGAATGCGATTATTCGCCGCTGGACCTTCAATTAATCTGATTGCCACATTTGTTGTCTTGATTTTGTTATCTGCAACAGCGAATGGATTTATTGCAAAAACTCCCGGAGTTCATGCAACTGGGATTATTGCTGAAACTGGGGCTCAGGATGCTGGGTTAATGGCGTACGAAACCATTACTCACATCGAGGATTCTGAAGTGGCTGATCGTGACGATTTTACTGAGGTAATGAAGGATTATTCTTCAGGAGAGGTTGCTAATTTTACTGTAATTTCTTCTCAAGATAATGGCGCTGAAACCAGGGTCATCGAAATCACCTTTACAGATCGTTGGCAGTATCACATGGACCAATGCCAACAAACCACTGGTTGTGATATGGAAGAAACTAGATTATTGATGGAGACACTAGAAATTGAACAAGGCGATGCATTTCTCGGAGTTAGTAATCTTCGCTCAAACACAGCAGCAGTAGATGGTTGGGGGTTCCTGGCTGATGATGATTTAACCGGGCTTCAGAAAGGATTAGTATTGCTAGTAGCGCCGTTGATTTTGTTAGGTGTCCCTATTCAAAATGATGGGCATACAATGCCTTTAGAAGAGCGAGCGATGTTGATTGCAGGTGACGGAATAATCGCTTCAAACATCGGAACGGAGGGTATGTTGGCTGCTTTTGATTTCCTTTTCTGGTTAGCTTGGATAAACTTCCTATTGGGATTCGCCAATCTAATTCCGATGATTCCATTCGATGGAGGTCACATCTTCAGGGATGCCGCTCACTCAACCATGCGATTCATTATGCGCGGTGGAGATCCTATTCGAATTGAGAATGCGGCAAATAGATTGAGTTCAATGAGTAGTCTACTCGTTTTATTCATTGTGATTATTCCAATCATTTTACCTCGATTGGTAAGTTGAGAGAATAGGCTATTCTTCTTCATCAGATTGACTTTCTTTCTTGCCATTTAATCGGTCTGTAATCATCTCAATGATTACTGGAGCTGATATTACTATAGCCACCATAACAGCAAGATTACTCCAAGAATTAGAACTGACTTGACCGTCTGTACCACTAGCATAGAGTTTCACAGCACCTACCCAAGGGATTTCAAATGAAGCGACACCAATAATCCACTCATCCTTGATTGCGGTAACCAACTCACCATTTTCATCCGTTAGTGATTGCTGATCGTATTGGCAGCCGTTGCTCCATCGATTATCTCCAGTGGTAATGTAGCCTTCATGCTGAGGAACCCAATTACTAACCGTTAGTTTCGAATTACCATGGTAGCAATCGTAATCTAATTCCACGGTAATTGAATCTGCGGCTAAAATATCTGTTCCTGGTACGTCCCAACCTCCGTTAGGATTCTCTACAGCTTTGAATAAAGCACGATGAATTACAGGAGTATCGCTACCACCATTCTTCCTGAATATGATCACATCGCCGGGCATTCCATGAGTTTCGTAGCCCTCGTGCTTACCACCAATTTGTGTTGCTTCTGCAAAGGTGATTATTTGGTGGCGGTCAGGAGACATCACTAGGACTAAGTCGCCTGGGTCTATTGCTCCAACAGAACCTTGCTCAGGGTCATGCATCATCGAACCAGACTCGACCACGACCATAGGTGGATAAGTGCCAGTTGCAATAGTCATCGAGCCCAATAGAAGTATGACCAATCCTATTGCAAGACTTGCCTCTCGCTTGAGTACTTGAATATCCACAATCACTCCTCCTCAATGTGAGTCGGAGCCTTACTAATTTCAGTATCAGACGAGTCTTCCAGATTAGCAGGTCTAGTCAAAAACACCATGGTCAAAGAGGCAGTGGCGAGGAGGAGACTAACTCCATCAAGATGGGGAGCGTTTGAGTGAATCGAAGAGTCTCCAGCAAGCCATAGGGTTAGATCTACGGTGAATTCCCTAGGGCCACTTCCCTGTTTAGCGAGGCCAAAAATCATGTTGTAAAGCAAGAGGGCGGCACTAATTGATGTGAAACCTAGAATTGTACGATTTGCATCTCTATCCCGCAGAATCTTGGCCCCAGGAAGCAATGTTGACAATCGAGAGTTTGTGGTATTCCACCAAGTGTTAGAATATGTGGAAGAATCGTTTGAATTAGATTCTAAAGAAATTTCATCCCAAGGCTCAGATACTCTTTCTACGGAATTTTCGGATATCTCCTTCATGGGTTCCATTGACCTTGCTCCTGCAGGTTTAATGTGTCTAAATCTGGAACCGACTTTAATCCCCAATTCATTGTAAAGTCTTACAAGATGGGATTGGTAGCCTGGCCCAAGCATATCTGCGGCCTCCTCCGCCTCCTTACGCCGCCTGAGAACCTCTGGCCGTGAATCGAGGAGAAGTATTTCGTCAAGGGCAGCCTTGTGACCAAGGTAAACCATAAATTCCGGTACCATCCAAAATCCTAGAGTCCCTCCAACGATTAAACCAAGCCAACTCCAAGGGACCCACATTTCCTTTGAGTCGTCTGTCGTACCACCTAAGATAAACAAGAATAGAATACCCCAGATTGTTGCGGCGAGAGATAGTATTGTCAAAGATGAAACTATTCGGAAATGGTTGTCTTTCTGACCCATCCACCATCGCTGGAAGGTGTTTGTCAGAAGCTTGAGCGGCCCTGCCATCGCCCACTGGGTTCCGCTCATGGATTATGTCCCTTGTCGCGTAACGTTCCAATGGATTCATGTTTAAATCAATCTGCCGTGACCTCATGAATCGTACAGTCAATGCTGTATTAATCGCTCTAGTCTTGTTTATTTCTGGCTGCACATCACCATCCCCTCCTGATATGGATAATGATGGAGTTTCTGACGAAGAGGACAAAGATATTGATGGAGACGGATTCAATAACACACTAGAGATAAATTGCAATAGTGACCCTCAAAAAAACACTTCCATACCTTTAGATATCGATAACGATGGCATATGTGATACTGTAGATTTGGATATTGATGGAGATGGTTTACCCAACGATTGGGAAGAAGAGAGAGGCTTTGATCCGCGTGACGCTGAAAGCAAAATCACCTGCCATGGACGAAGCGAACATTGTCTTAGGACCTATGATGATTTCACATTTGCAGAATCACACAATTCATTTTCCACACCTGAAGATGGAATTATTGCGGGAATAAATCATCTAACTGGTCTAGAAAGTCAATGGAATGATGGAATAAGAGCATTTATGCTAGATCCATATCATCCTTCTGAATTACAAAATGATAAGGAAGATATTGTGTTTTGTCATGCCATAGGTGTCGCAAATGCACCCCCGTGCTTGTTTGGAAGTGTAGACGCATTCTCTTGGTTGAGGAATTTAGGATCTCTACACAACAACAGCACCGGAGATATTGTCAGTCTGTTAATTCAAAATCACAGAGTGCCCGGTGAACATTTAGAATATCTTTTCAATGAAACGGGGATTTTGGATAGAGCATTCATCCATGAATTAGGCACTCCATGGCCATCAATCGGCGACATGGCTTTAGCAAAAATCGATGTTGTAATCTATATTGAACTTGAATACGAAGAAAATTTTTCTAAATTATTACCAGCTTGGAAACATACTTGGGATACACCTTATGGCGAATCTGAACAGGAGGAAATGTCTTGCAATTTAGGAAGAGGAGATGCAGCCCAACCTGTTTGGCATATGAATAACTGGCTGAGTACTTTCGGTCTTGCTGATGCAAATAAAGCAGCACAGGTGAACGATTACGAAACTCTGTTGAATAGGGCTTTGATATGTTGGGAGGAGGTTGGAAATAGGCCAACTTTCATTGCAGTTGATTACTGGGAACAAGGAGAACTGACGAATGTTACAATAACTCTGAATAAAATGGAACACTGGACAGATGAAATTCCTCTTCACCCTTGATTTGTATTACGAAAAACAAACACCAACCTAGAACCAATCTATTCATGTCGGTCGGTCTATGCCTTCATCCTAATGGTCACCCCGGCTGTTCAACTCCTCCACCCGCAAGTGCGGGAATTAGTTGAGCAGCGAGGCTGGAAATTGACTCCAGTGCAAGAGGCTGCAACCGCAGATTTAGTTGAGGGAGAGAACCGAATTTTAGTCGCGCCAACGGGTAGCGGAAAAACAGAAGCGGCGGTTCTTCCAATTGCTTCGAGAGCACTAAAAGAAGAATGGAGTTCTCTCTCGATACTCTATATTACACCGCTTAGAGCATTAAACCGAGATATAGATAGGCGATTGGCCAACTTACTCGAACCACTTGGAATAAGTGTAGGACTACGCCACGGTGATACCAGCCAAAAAGAGAGAACTAAGCAATCTAAGAATCCTCCAAATTTGCTAGTCACAACTCCTGAGACTGCTCAGATAATGTTGCTTGGAAGCCGTTTGAGAAAGCACTTAGCTGGAGTAAAGGCTGTTATTCTGGACGAAGTTCACGATTTGGCCGCAAGTGAGAGGGGAGCTCAACTTCTAATCGGACTAGAGAGAATTTCTGCCTTGGAGGGAAGTAGCGGAAAATTCCAGAGAGTAGGACTTTCAGCCACTGTTGGTAATCCAGAAGAGGTTGCGAATTGGATGTCGGATGGGGCAAAACCGATTTTTGGTCCGGCACCGAGAACCACCAAGGTAACCGTACATCGAGAAACTCCTACCGCCGAAGATGACCTATTAGCGGGTGAATGGGCGATTTCTCCAAAATCTATTGCCGCATTACGACATCTTGCTCAAACACTCATTGAGGACTCGCCTTCCCTAGTTTTCGTGAACTCAAGATCTACCGCGGAAACGGTTGCTCAAAGGCTGGCTTCGATTGTTCCTGAAATCCAAGTTGGTGTCCATCATGGAAGCCTCGCAGCAGAAACTCGACGGGAGATGGAAGAAGCTCTTCGGGCCGGTGAATTACATGGATTAATTTGCACTTCAAGCCTTGAATTGGGTATTGATATCGGTAGCATCCGAAGAGTCCACCAATTGAACAGCCCGAGGGCTGTTGACAGAATGTTGCAACGAGTCGGGCGAGCTGAGCATCATCTAGGAGGAACAGGAAGAGGAGATGTCTTGGCTTGGGAAATTGACGATATCGCAGAGTGTGCAGTAATTGCAAGACGTGCAATGGCTGGTGAATTAGAGGGGGTTGAATGGAGGTACGATCCGGCCATTGTCGCTGCGAATCAATTTCTTCAAATAGCTGCGGAAAGAAGTGTTGTTTCTTTATCTCAGGCTACTGAATTACTAAAACGGTCGACTATTTTTCCACAATGGACTGAAGAAGATACACTAGCAGTACTACGAGTTTTAGACGATAGGTGGCTACTTAGATTAATCGAAAAACCAAGGCAATCTGACCCAACAATTTGGCATCCAAAACTATGGAAAGGTTTGGCTAAGAAAGCAAACGTCGGTGCAAGGCCTGCAGATTTAGTACCGGAGGAAAGGCCTCCTTGGGATGAGGAATATGAAGATACTCAGAAGTCGCGTTGGCGAAGAGCAATGGTTCAACATTTGCCGGAGTCTCTTAGTTCTGGATGGTTTTCACCCGCCGGAAAATTAGGTAGAAATCGTACCGAACATATCTCTATGATTCCTGACGAAATTGCCTACAAAGTCCGTGATGCTGTAACTAGAGGGATTTTGGGTTCTGTCGATGAAGCCTTCGTACTTTCTCTGAATGATGTAGGTGAAGATGATGCTGGTCGGCCAAGAAGATTCGTTATGGCTGGTCGTACTTGGATGATTGTCGATGCTGACCCTGAACAAAGTGAATTGTTGGTTGCTCCCGTAAAGGATACTGGAGAAGCGCCGGTATGGGCGGGGGAATTACCCCCAGTGCCAATCGAAGTGGCTCTGGAAGTGGGTAGATTGAGGAGAAGTGCCGCAACTGCAATTGGAGTAATGGATGCAAGAAAAGGGGACATCGATTTCGAAAATTACCCTCTGTCAGAGGTAGCCAGAGCAGACTTATTGAATGCGGTTGCGGAACACATAGATGCGACGGAAAAGTTGCCTACTGATACCACCTTAACTATTGAAAGTAGAGACAATGCTGTTGTCTTGAATACCTGTCGAGGGAGTAAAATAAACGAGACTTTGGCCCACTTCATTCAAGCGATGGGATCGATGCGAGAAGGTAAGATGGGAACTACTCTAATCGACCCATATAGAATAGCTTTCCAAGTCCCAGGAACTACCGCTGCTCATGTTATTGAATGGTTGACTACAACCTCCCCAGATGCTCTTGAAGCCGTTCTTAGGATGACAATTCCAAATGGCAGAGCACTTAGATGGAGGATGGTACAAGTGGCTAGGAAAATGGGGGTTTTGCAGAAGGCAGCTGACCCACGTCGAGTCAATATGCAAGGTCTAATGCAGAGATATCGAGGCACTCCAGTTGTTGAGGAAGCCCTATCAAAATTATTCCATGAAAGAATGGATATTGAAGGAACAATGGATCTAATTCGAGATATTCAACAAGATAAATTGGAGATTTTCCACACTCCCAGTGGTCCACTTGGTCTATCGGCAAAATCTGAGAGAGACTTGTTGCTACCTGCGTGGTCAGATGAACAACTTCGAGAAAGATTGGAAACTCGGCTGCTGGCTGAACGCGCAGTCTTAATCTGTCTCAATTGCAAAGAAAAGTCACGAAGCAGAGTTGGTCGCATGCAACAGCGTATCGAGCCTTGTGAGAAATGTGGTGGTACTATGCGAGCTTGCTCTCCTGAGCGCATGGAATCTATGCTAACCGGCTGGGTAACTAGTGAAGAACCGAAAGAACGTGCAAGAATGCAGAAGAATGCAGAACTAATTCAAACTCATGGACACGATGCTGTTCTGGCCTTGATGGGTAGGGGAGTTGGTGAGGAAACCGCAACTAGATTGTTGAGGGGCCTATCTCGTGGAAACCGAGTCGCATTACTCCGCGCCATACATAATGCAGAACTGCAATATGCCAAGACTAGGCGCTATTGGAGTTAGAAAGCGATATTGAATGCCAACCTTTCGGAGTCATGTGCTAATAGGGCTGACTGGACGCTATGCCTCGGGTAAATCAACCGTAGTCGACTTTCTCGTATCCAAAGGGTTGGCAAGTGAATCATGCTCAGATTCCATTCGTGCTCATCTAAAAGAGAATGGAATCGAAGAATCTCGAGAGAATTTAATCAATGGTGGGAATGAATTACGCAAAAGCGGTGGACCCGGTATTCTCGCTGAAATGTTAATTGAGAGATTAGATGGAAAGAACGCAGTAATTGATTCGATAAGAACACCTGGTGAAGTCGAGGCCTTGCAGGAGCGTGATGATTTCATTCTGATTGAAGTTTGTGCAGGAATGGACGCGCGCTGGCAAAGAGCACAGGTCCGTGCAAGAACAGGAGATATTGTTGACAGAGAGACCTTCTTCGCTAATGAAGAGAAAGAAGCTGTTGCAAAAGATGAATCCGGTCAAGCCCTCAATGCGACTGCGGCCCTAGCCGATCTCGTACTAGTCAATGATGGAAGCCTTGATGACTTACATTCGGACCTAGAGGAACTCTGGGTTATGCTTTCTGAATAAATCAGGCAGAGCGATACTTTACTCCGGATTCGGTGAACATACTGTTTGCGATTGCGAAATCTTCCTCCCAGCGCTCGGGAATCTCACAATCTTCAGGATACACTACTTCACGAACGCCGGCTTGAATCAAAGAACGAGCGCAGCGCGAGCAAGGTGGCCAAGTAACATAGGCAGTACAATCCTTGAGTGAAATACCGATTCGGGCCGCGTGCATGATTGCATTTTCTTCGGCATGACAAATCATTGGATACTTCTGACTACGGTCGTTTAGCCTAGCAGCGGTATCTTCGATTCCTCTAGGAAATCCATTGAATCCCGTTGAACGAACTTCTCTATCTTCTCCAACCACAACACAGCCGACCTTGGTAGAAGGGTCCTTCGACCAGTCTGAGATATGTTTTGCAAGATCAAGAAATCGCGCATCCCATTTCAAACTCATCTTTTCACCTCAAGGTCGCCCACCAGGAGGGTCGTTATCTCGGTTTGCCTCTGTACGACTAGGGTCATAGCCCTCCCAAACTTCTGGGTTTGCATAACAATCTGGATCATCACGGTCGGCTTGACCTCCTTTGTCATTGTCTATACCATCTCCGCAATTTCCAACCCCTCTATCATCGTCACTTGATAGAAGGGCATCTGGTCCCCCCCTCATCATTACTGCAATTACTAACCCGACCAGGACTATAATCAGCATAATTAGGATGACTTTGGAACTAGTGTCCTTGGACTCTACCTGAACAACAATTTCCACCTTGTCCTCTGCCTTGGATGTCATGCTTGGCCTCCGAAGTGGGTCATCCCTTTTGATTCTCAATGTACGCGAAGGTGCTCCCAAAGGTCACCATCGCTTCTTTCTACAGCAAACTTTAGCAAGTCTCCGACAAGATATACACTACCCATAACGGAAATGCTACAAGCCGCTTGCCTTGACATGATTTCTGCGATTTCAAGAGCCTTTGTTGGATCTCTTTCGATTTTCGGCTCGTCTAATCTATTTGAAAAAATCAGATTTGCTAACTCCTCTGCATCAACCGCTGGATTTCTTCCAGTTGTTGGTTCTGTAACGATGATGTGACGGAATGTTGGCATATGCCAAAGTTCGCTTGTTACATCGACTAAGGCCTCTTCCAAATTGGCCTTTTGAGTAACTCCGATGAGAAGAATTGTGGGTTCTTGAATTGACATTAATTCAGATTGCAAACCATCGGCGTTATGGGCGGCACTTATCGTAATATTAGATTTGAACAAATCCTTTGGTGGCCAATTTGGTGAGCGCCCAGGCCAATTGATGTTCTCAGAGGGTAATTCCCATCCAAATGATGTAGCAATATAACCGGAGAAAAGGAACCAATTTTGCCAGTGATCGTCAATTTCTATCCCCTTATGGAGATATAAGTCATCACCGGCCACCTCGGCAATCGTTTCCAAAACGGATTCGTCTCCTGGATGGTAAACCACCATTGGAACACCTTCACGATGAATTCCCACTTTAGCGCGAGCTATTTTCTCACGAGTATCTCCGAGTATTTCGGTATGGTCGAGACCAATGGTGGTAATGACGCATAGGTCCGCATCCACCAAACATGTCGCATCACCCTCTCCACCTAATCCTGTTTCGATTATTCCACGGTCTATGCCGGCATGAGAAAAGGCTAGCATGGCGATTGCAAATGTACATTCGTAGAAGGTTGGTTCTTCGCCTAATTCTTTTCCAACTTCTACAGCAGCAGCACGAACCGCAGAAAGATGCTCATCAAAGGTACGCGAATCAATTACCTCTCCGTCGATACGAACCCTTTCTTCAATGACTACAAGATGTGGGGTAGTAAACAGACCGACCTTCAAACCGCTATTTGCTGCAGCGCTTGAAAGAAAGGCACACAGCGTTCCCTTTCCATTCGTTCCGGCGACATGAATCGATGGAAAATCCAATTGCGGATTATCCATCTTGTGTAGTAACAACTCTATTCTTTGCAAACCAAGATTCATGCCGGCAAATCGCCTATCCATGAGCCATTCTCGGTCATCCATTGCTACACAACCGCCGCGCCCCTGTAGGGCGCGGGTACGGGTCAAGGTGATATGGACCTTGAACTTGGGGGAGACTGTGTCCGACCGAAGTGAAAGTGTCATCGAGATGATGATGGAACAATGGGAATCCATGGTTGGCATGGCTGGGATGTTTATTGTGACCATAGGAATCGGTATATTCATCCAACCATTATATGATATTCCTGAAGCTCGAGCATTCGGTGAGGAAGGGACAACAAAATCTGGGTTTATTTTGTTTGAACTATTGATGATTGGAATTTTCACAGTGGGAATTATTTGGTTAGCCCGAAAGGGATTAGATTACCTAATCAAGGGAATAGTTATGCTCGCCCTTGGACTGAGCCTATTCTATGCCATCCAACCATTTACCTTGCTCATTCTCTACATTCTTGGATTCGCTACACCCGCTACTGTCCTTCTATCTGCACTTGCCATTACCGTTGTAGCCGAGGTCACATTGTATCGCTATCCAGAATGGTGGGTAGTGAATTCAGTTGGGGTTATGGTCGGTTCGGGAGTAATCGTGATGATTGGAATCTCATTTGTTCCAACACTTGTCATAATTTTCATGGTTTTAGCTGCAATTTACGATTATTGGGCAGTTCATAAAAGCAAGCATATGCTTGAACTTGCAGATACGATGATCGGACTCAAACTGCCTGTTTTACTCGTGGCTCCAAAGGAAAAGGGATACTCTTTCCTAGAACAAGAAGGAGACATAATGCAAGATTCACCACCTCCACCTACAGAAGTAATGGAAGCAGAACTAGATGATTGGTGGGAGGATAAGAAACCAAAAAAGAAGAGTCGAGATGCCTTATTCATGGGTCTAGGGGACGTTATCTTCCCCGGTATGTTAGTCATCTCAGCAATTTCCTTCCTACCTGATTGGGGACCAGAAATTTGGAATCCATACGGTACTTTCTACATGGCGCAAATCGTTGTAGCAATTGGTACACTTATCGGAGGCCTAGTTGGATATGTGCTGCTCATGACCTTCGTTGCCCAAGGAAATCCACAACCAGGACTGCCGCTGTTAAACGGTGGGGCGATATTGGGTTACATCATCAGTGGAATCTATGCTGTTGGGCCTGCGCAATTGTTTCAGGCGATTACCTTCCTCTAGCGCATCGTGCTCGAAATAGTGAGATTCCCCGATTCATTGAAGGCTAAGTGTTGAGCCCTTAGGTTCGGTTGTTATGCTGGACATGAGCATGTTCCGAGAGCACGCGGATGTGCTGAGGGCCGACCATGACAAGAGAGAGATGCCCCATGACAACATCGACGAGGTGATCCGTCTCGATGAAGAATGGCGGCAAGCAAGATATGATGTCGACCAACTCAGAAAGAAGCGAAATGAGGCCGCTAGAGGTATTGCGGAAGCAAAGAAATCCGGCGATTCCGCTGCTGCAGACGCAATTTTAGCCGAGGTTGCTAGTCTCGGGCAAGAGATTGATGCTCTAAGTGAAAAAGTCGATTCCTGTTTGGCAGAGAGAGATGCAACTAGAATGCGAGTTCCAAATATCTTGCATGAGTCAGTTCCGGTAGGAGAAGATGACCAAAAAAACACTCTACACAGTTTACACGGTGACAAGACTGAGTTAGGATTCGAAGCGCATAATCATAACGACCTAATCGAGATGAATAATTGGGTTGACCTTGCTAGAGGAGCGAAGGTAACCGGTTCTCGCTTCTACTTCCTTCAGGGTGACCTCGCCCGATTAGAAATGGCTCTACAGAGTTATTCCGCTAATTTCCTCATAGAGCGAGGCTACACCTTGGTGCAACCACCGCTTATGATGAACCGTGAGGCCTACGAAGGCGTCACTGATTTGGGTGACTTTGAGACTGTTATGTATGGTATTGAACCAGACAAATACTATCTCATCGCAACTAGCGAGCACCCGCTCACTGCGATGAGAATGGACGAAATTATCGAACCATCAGAATTACCGATTAAGTTGGTTGGAGTATCTTCTTGCTTCCGACGCGAAGTAGGAGCACATGGGTTGTCTGATAGAGGAATTTGGAGAGTACACCAATTTACCAAAATTGAACAAATTGTCATTTGTAATCCAGATGATTCCTGGGAACACCATGAGGAGTTACTTACCAATGCCGTTGAGTTATGGGATAGCCTAGGTCTGCATTACAGAGTAGTAAATATCTGTACAGGCGACATGGGAACTGTTGCCTCAAAGAAATACGACCTAGAGGCTTGGTTACCTGGCGCTAATGCCTACAAGGAAGTTGTTTCATGCTCAAATTGTACCGATTACCAGGCTAATCGTCTACGAATGAGGTATCGCACTTCCGAGGGAAATTCCGCAGTACATACTCTGAACTCGACCGCGGTTGCCACCAGTAGAGCGTTGGTGGCGATTATGGAACAATATCAGAACGAAGATGGAACAGTGCGAGTTCCTGACGTTCTAGTTCCACATATGGGTGGACAGGCAGTTCTCCATCCGCTAAATTGAATTTAGGCGGTAGAAGGTTTAGATTTCTTGATCATTCTATTGAGAATCATTGCGAGTAGAATCAAAACCACGACTGCTGCTAAAGGAGCCAGTACAATTGCTAGTATTGAGAGTATCAGACTTGCAATATTTTCACCCGTTGAAACAACTGGATTACCTATTCCGGCTGTTATGGCAGTTGATACCCCTCTGGTTACTACTGTTGCACCTTGAACCACTGCGGTTACTCCACCACCAGCGATTATTGCTAGAGACCACTGAATTACTGGATCTGTATTACCCTCAAGAACAACTGCAGTCATTCCTGTACCTGCTACCACAGCGGCTGGACTAGCGATTGAATCCAACAGGTTGTCAACCCATGGAACATAGTATGCTGCGAGTTCGGCTATTGTAGCAACTCCTAGGAGAATTACCGCAACATTAGAATCGAAATATTCCAATGATGAATTTGTCAAATCAACGTCCACTGCATCGGCTCTGACAGCAATAGAAAGCAGGAAAGGTGGTAGAAAAACACGGAATCCAGAGGCTGCCGCAAGGCCTAATCCCATACATAGTGCAAGTATAACGTCGAATTCGTTCACGATTAATGCGAACAATCGGCCATTATTGAATCCAATGCCGGCATAATTCAGTCACCAAGCTCTACTAAAGTCGCTCCCATATCAACTCTATCTCCCTCTGCAAAATTCACTGAAATTACTTCACCAGCCTTCGGAGCTTGGATTCTGTGCTCCATTTTCATCGCTTCCATAACCAGCAAAGTTTGGCCTTCTCGGACCCTTTGTCCGGCTTTTGCATGCACCTCCAGAATAGTTCCAGGCATCGGAGCTGTTAGACCACCCTCGCCCGCGGCTGAATCAGCGCTTCCGGGTTCATGACCATGAACGACGTGTATTCGCCCGTTGATGTGAATCCACCAATCAACACCAACCTTTGCTACATGCGCGATATGTGCGGAACCATCAATATCGACAAGGAGTCTAGCACCTTGGGAATCTCGGGTAATACCGATTTCAGAATGTGGTGCTTCGTGCCCATCACGAGTTAGTGCATCGAGGCTGAGTGTGCCCTCTGAATCAGACAATTTAGCGGTGTAGCGAACACCCGATTCTCCAATACTCCACTCCATCTTTTCACCTCAAGGAAATGACCTCGTCAAGGTCCTGAATGGGTCTCCACTGTGTCCTGTATGTTCATCAACAAATGACTCAGATGACCCTGAGCCTACCCGGTCGAGTCCGAACCGACTAGCTGCTGCGGCTATTGCCACAAGAGTCGCCGGATCAGGTTCGGGCTCAGCAAAATCGGATACCTCTCTGGAATCCAAATAATCAGTAGTTATTCCACCAGAAATAAAATCTGGATGAGTAGTCATTTGACGAAGGAATCCGATATTTGTGATTACTCCAAGAGCCCTTAGATCCGAGAGTGCGTTGTCTAGGCGTCTTGCGGCTGCTGTTCTTGTTGGGGCGTGAACGATTAGCTTGGCTAACATCGGATCGAAGTCGACCGTGACCGCATCTCCTTCACGGACACCTGTGTCGACCCTAATGCCTGGGCCTGCTGGTGCACGCCACATCGCTAAGTCACCAATTGCTGGAAGGAATCCTTTGCTGGGGTCTTCTGCATAGATTCGAGCTTCCATAGAATGACCAGTGATTCCTATATCTGATTGAGACAATCCAAGGGGTAAGCCAGCAGCGACCTCAAATTGCTTCTGTACAATGTCTATTCCAGTAATCATCTCAGTTACAGGGTGCTCTACTTGTAGACGTGTATTCATTTCTAAGAAGAAGAATTCACCTCTGTCAGAAAGTAGGAACTCGACAGTTCCTGCGCCTTCGTAATCGACTGCCTTTGCCGCCTGAACAGCCGCTTCTCCCATCGCTTCTCTAATTGTAGAGGTAACCGCTGGACTCGGAGCTTCCTCGATGACTTTCTGGTGTCGGCGTTGTAGTGAACAATCCCTTTCGTTTAGGTGAATACAATTCCCGTGGCTATCCGCTAAGACTTGAATCTCAACGTGTCGGGCACCTTTCAGAAGTCTCTCGACATACACGGTACCATCACCGAATGCTGCTGTTGCTTCTCTAGCCGCAGCTTCGTACTCTGTTCGTAACATCTTGGGTTCATGTACGGCTCGCATTCCCTTTCCTCCACCGCCTGCGCTTGCTTTCAGTAGGAGAGGATAGCCGACACGTGCCGCTGCGGCTGCCAATACACCTAGATGATTGGAATCTCCTCCCATCGATATCTCCTCACCAGGAATTACCGGAACTCCTGATTCAATCATGCATCGGCGAGCAGATATCTTGTCCCCCATAGTATCGATTGCATCGGCTGGTGGGCCAATCCAAATCAGACCGGCCGCCTTGACTGCATTTGCAAAATCAGCCCGCTCAGAAAGGAATCCGAAACCCGGATGAATCGCTTGAGCACCAGTAGAGAGGGCGGCCTCGATTATTGCATCCCCATTGAGATAAGTATCGGCTAGTGTAGTGCCTGGAAGATGCACTGCCTGATCTGCATTTTCGACGTATAAAGAGCCTGTATCAGGATTGGAATAAACCGCAACTCCACGAAGTCCAGATTCTTTAGCAGCCCGCAGAACCCTGACTGCAATCTCCCCTCGATTAGCAACCAAGACCGTGTCGAATGGGCGAGGAACAGAGGTCATCCAATCTGGAATCATTATGCCAACTCACTCTTCTGGTGCCCAATCGGGCTTTCTTCTCTCAAGGAACGAGGAGAGTCCTTCCTGACCTTCCCTAGAACCGCGCATTTGGCTGGTCTTATCGAGTGTCCAAAGTCGTAATTCCTGATCGCCTTCATTCCAAGCATCGAAGGTCATGGCCAGCTTCTTTGATTCGGCCACCGCCATCGGACCGGTAGTCATCACATCTGCAACTACTTCTCCGATAGCCTGATCAAATTCTAGTGGTGAATTGACTACCTCATTTAGCCAACCAATTCGTAGGCCCTCGTCTGAGCCAACTCTACTAGCCAACATAGAGAGCCTTCGGAATTCCGCACTCCCTAACTTTCGATATACATAGGGCCCAATTACTGCAGGCAGAATACCTAATTTGGCTTCAGAAAGAGCGATTCTTGTACGTGGCTCGCCAATCGCATGGTCAACACAAGCTACGAGTCCTGCCCCTCCTCCAAGGGCCACGCCCTGTATCGCACCAACTGTAAAACAAGGGTGTGCCCAAAGTGAATAGAATAGGCGATCAAGCCTTTCTGAATCGGCTCGATTTTCTTCAGGTGTTGCCGCTCCGGCGTCTCGCATCATGTTGATATCTGCACCGGCACAGAAGTGCTTTCCATCTCCACGTAGAACGATTATTCGCAGATACTGAGAACCTTCGGAATCGTGAAGCGATTGAGTTACACCAACGGACCTTTGCGTGGTCCAATTTAGAGCTTCTACCAGTTCTGAAATCAACTGTACGTTTAGGGCATTGAATACCTCTGAGCGACGAAGTGTTAGGCTAGCAATAGCTCCATCTATTTCGAGACTACAAAGTTCGGCTACGGGTTTTGCATCACTCATTTTCGTGCCTTGCATAATTTCACATCCTGAATACGCCATATCCATTGTCTGGGAATGGGGCGTTAAGACTCGCCGATATTGCTAGGCCTAAGACATCCCTAGTATCACGTGGGTCGATGACGCCATCGTCCCAAAGACGGGCGGTTGAGTAGTAAGGCGAGCCTTCAG
>CACELO010000013.1 GCA_902560445.1 uncultured Candidatus Poseidoniales archaeon | reverse complement strand
TGAGCATGTTCTATCTCTTCGTATACGTCTACTTCAGGATAAACTACCTCTTCTTCCCAATATTCATCCTCTTCTTCTTCAAGATATTCTTCGTGAGCGTGCTCAAGATATTCTTCATGCGCTTCCTCAGGATTGTATCTTTCGACTAACTCGTCCCACCAATTTGGGTTTCCATGGATTCTTTCTTGCCAGTTAGGGTACATTTCTAACAAAACAAGTAGGTGACCAATGGTGAAGATTTGATTCTGGCTAACTACATCATTTCGTAATGACAAAAGGTAACTTACAACCACATCTCCTGCAGGTAGTGAATTCGACGCGTCGCTATCTATACAGATTGAAAGTCCTCTTTCATCGATATCTGAAATCATTGATTCATGAGGTATTGCTCTAACCGTGTATTTTATCGCAGTAGCGGTTGGAGTAATCAAGTAGGTGATTCCACTGAGCGCCTTAACTCTGAGTGCATTCTTTCCATCGGACTTTTCAGGAATGAAAGAAGAATAATCTTCTAGCGACTCTACAGTGTCCTTGAGGAAATGTATCGATCGCCGTTCGTTGACATCAGGAAGCCAACTTTCATTTTGTGAATTCCAACTCCAAAACAAACCGTTCAATAGCTTTGCTTCTGTAGAATTTGGAGGTGAGAAGGTCCACGACAGAAGGAGTCTCCAGACTCTTGGATCAACCACTAATGGTATGGCTGTAGGTTTACCTTGATTTAGTGCTAGTAAGCAAAAACGATTGTTTACAACAACTAACTTTGGAACAGTAGTCTGATGGAGAATTTTACTTCTTCCATTTGCAGGTCCAGTTACTATCGCAGCCCACTTTTCTCCTGTAATACCTCCTTGATTGAGGATGATATTCAAATTTCCATCGACGATTTCGCGTCTAGTTCTATCAGGAAACATTTCATCTTCAATCAGACCAATCCACTTTAGATATGGATGTCTAAGTGACTCGGGAGTAAACTCGTCTTGTAGAATCATATGCGGTTCAACACCCTGCCAGGTGTTGTGTCTAAACCATTCAGACCAATTTTCGATTGCCCCAGGTGTACAATCCCTCATACAACAAGACATAGCCAATAGGAACAGCTTCCAATCAGAAATTAGTCTAATTCTATCCGGGCAAGATAGCCAAATTGCGATATCAAGCAAAGGAAGTGGGCCAGTTAATTTGATTTTATCAATTGACATCACCCCTTCTTCTCCGAAGACAGAAAGAATTGCGCCTCCAGGAAGGGGTAGAGTTAGATTTCCAGTATTACCATGAATCGAAAGGGTAGAAACTAGGTCTCTCCAAACATTAGATTGATCTTCACTCCAAGATTGACGTATTCCTCTCTGTGAGCGGAAAGCACGGGGTAAATTTGCACCTATGGTTTGTGACTCTGCCAGCATTAACAACCGTTGTTCAGGGGCCAACCCTCGCCCTGAATTTAACATCACATTTACTTCTTGTAATTCGGATTCATCGGGAATTTCCCAATTGGGCCAACCGGTAATTCCTCTAGCGACGGTTGAGCATACTGCACAATCATGAATGAAATTAGAAGTTGAGAAACCACACCAACAAGAAAGGGACATACTAACGAAAGAACTTCGAGACTATTTGAAGAGAAGATTCGAAGACCTGTGAGGTTAGCTTGATTCAGTCAGAATTGCATCTGTGACGGGTGAGTATTGAAGATATGAAGTATCGTCGAAGAACTATGGTAGGAACACCTGCAACATACTTTTGTCCTCGCGATGGCTCCGAGCTTGTACCTCCTTCTGCATCCGAGAGATCGGCATACATTCGCAATGGTATTCATCACTGCGAGACCTGCTCTGGAATGTTGCTAAATGCCGATGCAGCAGCTTCCTCATTTTGCGCGGAGAAACTGCAAGAGATGCATAAGGGATTCATCGAAGAAGGAACGCCTGTCGATATTGATTGTCCATTTTGTGAATCTCAAATGAAGGTTCGAAGTTTCTCATTTCAACGCTTGGATGGCAGCCTAACAGAACCGATTGAAATTGACGGCTGCCCAAGTTGTAGCTCATTTTGGTTGGATGCAGGTGAACTTCATCGCCTTTCTCCCCCTTCAATAGGGAGTAAGGACGCAAAAGATGAAGCAAATTCGTTGGCAGTCGTATTCGAGATACTTCTACAATTGCCATTAATTTTTGTATAGAATCATAGATAATCGATGTACAACAGTGCAGCGAATAAAAACATCAGGATTCCAATTGTCGCATCAATTCTTCTAGCCTGAGCACGTAGTTTTGAAACCCCATCCCCTCTCGTCAATACGGTAGCCACCGTGACATACCAAGTTCCGTCTACTGCCATCCCTAGAAGGCCCATACCAAACAGAGTCTCTGTACTGATATTAGCTTCAATGAAGGGAGCGTAAAGTGCTAACATCCAAGCGAGAATTTTTGGGTTAAGCAGGGCAATAGCAAAGCCTTGTAGGAAACCAGTTCGATCAGATGGCCCATGATCATCATCAGTAGATTTGTGGACTTCGCTCATTGACGCCTTTAGAAAATTATACCCGAGCCAAAGCAATAGTGCGATTCCTCCCCACTTCAGAATCTTCTCGGTAGAATCGTGCAGAGACAATGCGGTTGCTATACCAGCCGCAGCTAGAAATGCGTAGACTCCAAAGCCAATTCCATGACCAATCCCCGTCATGACTCCTTGTCTTCGACCCCCTATCATGGTGTTGCGCAGAACCACTGCTAGGCTAGGGCCAGGACTCATCGCTCCTAGCATAAACACGACAGCCAAAGCGACCCATGCTTCGGGGTTCATTGAACCACCGATTATGCGCCGGCGTACATATCTTCGATCTCAGCCGCCCAGTTCTCACGAATCTGCTTCCTTCTAATCTTCAAAGTAGGAGTCAACTCGCCCTCATCTACACTCAAATCTCGAGGTAGTACTGTGAACTTCTTTACTTGTTCTGGGTTGCTAAACTTTCCATTCAGCTCGGTAACTGCCGCTTCGAGCTGCTTGTATGTTTCACTTCCGACGGATGTGTATTCTGACAGATCATGGCCCAACTCAGCGAGCTTAGCAAGTTGTTTTGCAGGGTCCTTAGGGACCTCTGTGGCACCATCCAGGCCATGGACGTCTCGGAGAATGGCGCCAACGTCTAGTGTCAAGAGGGCACTGCAGTACTTTCTGTTGTCGCCAATCAGCATACATTGCGAGACAACTGGGATGGATTTCATAGTCTCCTCAATCACCAACGGGGCTATGTTTTTTCCAGCCGAGCTTACGTAGATCTCCTTCAGTCGACCGGTGACGTAAACGAATCCATCCTTGTCTATCTTGCCCAAATCCCCCGATTTCAGCCATCCATCTTCCGTCATTGTGGCAGCCGTAGCCTCTGGATCCTTGTAGTAACCAGGCATAATGTGCCTTCCACTGAACTGGATTTCTCCATTACCATTTTCATCAGGATCAGCGATTCTGAGTCCAGTTCCTTCGAATGGCTTCCCTACTGAACCTATCCTGTTGTATACTGGAGATCCCAGGGTAGCACCAGCAGTAGTCTCAGTCATGCCATATCCCTCGAAAAGAGGCACTCCAAGCTTGGAGAATAGCTTGAGGATATCCGGATTAATCGGAGCAGCTCCAGTAACTGCGAACTTGATTTTAGAGAAGCCAATCTTTTCCTTTGCCTTCTTTTTGATAATCCCACCTAGCACTGGTAAGCTGAGTGTCCATGTGGGGGGAAGTCCAGCAACTAGGTTACTATACACTTTTTCGTAGATTCTCGGGACTCCAATAAAGAGAGCAGGCATCGCATCCTTAGAGTAGTCAATTGAGTGCAACGGATTGTCGACCACGGTCATGTGCATCACATCCCTAATCCAGAGATGATTGTCTGCAACCTGACCGAACACATGGGCGCAAGGAAGCCAAGAAACATACCCATCTCCAGGATTGAATTTAGCCAGCTTTCCAATGCACTCTAACTCATAGTCGAAGTTATCATGGGTCAGAACAACTCCCTTTGGGTTTCCAGTTGTCCCGGATGTGTAAATCAGCGAAGCCACATCATCAGGCTTCACAGCAGCGATCCTTTCCATGACAACAGAGTCCGCTAATCCTGAACCCATTGCTATGAATTCCGACCAAGAAACCGCCTTGGAATGGTCCATTTTTACTCCGTCCATAACAACGACCATCTCGACCTTTTCAAGCCCATCAAGTACCGCGCTTAGCCTGTTTGAGCACATCTTCGAAGAATCGCCACCGTCCATTGGATTGTTTCCTACAAAGACTACCTTGGAATCGGAGTTCCCAACAACCCAGTCAACTTCCTCTGGAGAACATGTGTGATAGACCCCTACTGCAGCCCCTCCTGCCATGTTAGCAGCGCAGTAGGCTGCGTACCATTCTTTCCTGTTGTAGGAGTAGATACTGAGGTTGTTTCCGCTTTCAAAACCCATTGCGATTAGTGATTTCGCCACGTCCATTGTGTAGTTGCTAAACTCAGCCCACGTGGTAGTGTCCCAATTACCAGCCGCATCCTTTGAAGAAAGAGCAGGCTCATTGGCATATTTCTTGGCGTTCGAAAGTAGATACTCCGGCGTTATCATGGCGGACATGAGACTTGACAATAGATATCTTGACTTAATTGTTTACTAGTGTAATAATTGGAACTTAGTAAGTTTCATTACACTACGCTTTAGTAATTTAAGGTAAAACATTTCTGACATTTTTCTTCCAATCTTCGCCCTTATTTCTGTTTGCAAGAGGAGATGCCGGGGATGGATGCCAACAGGTTGTAACCGATATATCAATTCCAGAAAGAGCATTAAGTGCTCTTTTTTCAGAATATCTGCCGACTCCTATAACTCGTTCAATTTGCATTATGTCCACTACATCTCTGAGGTGTTCATCACATCTCTCTAGCAAGGCCTTAGTGGTTGGCCCGGTAATCTTGTCAGGCGTGATATTAGTTGCTCTTTCTCCAGAGAATAACATCAGTGGACAGTGATTTAGTAAGAAAACCGATTTGAAAATTGACTCAGCAGAGCCATATTCATTCGCTAGAAGGCCCCATAGTCTGGTGCCACTAACTTCTTCTTTAGGCCAATCAAGACCAGATATCGGTCTCTTTGGGTGAGGTATACTAGGCTGTCCAACTTCAAGATCTGTGATTTTCAAGAGGTCTCGAACAACACTTGTTGCAGCGAAAGGGATTCCCATCTGACCCATACCATGCGGCCCTGGATTCATGCCTAGAAGCAGTGTTTTCGCTCCTCCTCCTGATGCCAATTCTAAGTAGGCACGATGTGGTTCCCAAGCATATGCCAGCGGGTTGTAAACCGCATCAACTGAACCTTCTTTGACCAAAGAGTCAGCGAATTTTTCTACATCATCACGTAATTTCGAGGAAGCCTCAATCATCCCCTCAACAATCATTCAATCGCCTACTGCTTTACATCTCCAACCATGGCGCCGGACACTTGTTGTAACTCATCGGGAGTGATTGGAAAAACCGTTTGTGCCGAACCGGCAGCACCCCAAACCAAGTCATATTGCAATAGATCTTCATCCATCAGCACAGTACAGGGCTTGATATGACCAAAGGGAGGAACTCCTCCTGGGGCATATCCGGTATTCTCAGAGATGTATTGGGGATCAGTCATGCTAGGTTTGTGACCTAGTAATCGTTTCAATTTCTTTTTGCGATCAACTCGATTTGCTCCACTTGTGATTACTACAACTGCTCCATCTTTTCCTGCAAAGACAATCGACTTGGCTATGTGAGCGACCTCGCAACCCAATTGATCAGCAGCATCTTGGCTTGTACGGGTGCCTTCTTCGTAATGACGAGCAGCAGGTATGTAACCGATTTTTGCGCACTCGGCTAACCACGCATCGTGCCCATCCATGACCACCCATGTGAGGCCTTTGACTTGATTTTTTGTGAATAGCATTGAAGCAGAAATCCTCGTCTATGACCCGCACATTTCATCAGCAGAAGTCAGGCGAGTGTTACCATGGAGTGGCCACCGGGGCCGTATGAGTACGCAATGTTCGCGTTGCTCTTGATGACAATCCCGATTCAACGATTGCTAACTCGTGATGAGGTACACATGCGCGTTCCGTTGCGCGGACTCCTAGATGAAATTCGAGACAAGGGATACTGGTGGCACATTGCTCTCTATGTCTTGATGTTCCTATACAAGGCAACAATCGATCATCACAATGAACCTATGAAGGCGAGAGTGGGCGGTTATACACATTGGATTCACGCGATTGAAGGGGACTGGACTCTATGGGTTCAGGAGACATTCTCCAGCGATTTATTGAGTGACTTATTGAGCGCTCATTATCTCTTCATGTATCTGTTTATGATTTGGTTTTCACCGATGTACTACATCCTCTCTAGAGACGAAGTAATGGCTGACAAAGCCGCTTTGAATTATTTCGTTGTCTATTTGCTTGCGGTTCCTATGTATTTGTTTTTCAATGTCGAAGTGACTAGTAGTTTCATCCCTGGAATGGAAGCTCCACTTTACCATGATGAATTCACTTTGGCCTTCTTCACTACACACGACCCAATGGATAATGCAGTTCCAAGTCTACACATCGGGTTGCCGATTTCCTTACTTATCCTAAATCGACTACATTGTCGTGAACTCGGAATTGAGATCAAAGATTGGAGACATCGTGAATTCGATATTTTCGTTATGGCTAATGTTGCAATCTACTTCTTCTCAATTCAATACCTCGGGATTCACTGGGTAGTTGACATAATTCCGGGAATAATTCTTGCAATTGTTTGCGCAATGTTTTGTCACTCTGTGCAGCCTATTATTAGGAAAACAGCATTGGAAGATTGGAAAGAATTACTACCTGACCGTAAACAATCAATCTTTGCCGCTGTTTCTGTTTTGCTATTCAGTGGAGTTCTGATTTTTGGTGCAATAGATGGTCCCGGTGCGGATGAAGATATACCCAATTATCGATTAGGAAACGGAGATGTAAAACTTGACACAATTGAAGTTCACAGTCTATCACACTCTGTGGGTGTTGAGATTCGAAATGTGGGTGAGAATTCAGTAGAGGTTATGGTTGTAGATCGAGACCAAGTCGTTCCTTATTCTGATAGAGGAATAATCGATTGGGACTCGATAATTGCAGAATCTACTATGGATTCTAACTTCCGCCTATCGTCACTTGCTGAAGGCGAATTACTGAATACAGAAGTTGAGATTGAATCATTATTTGATTCATATTTGGTCCTACTTAAGGTATCAGAATCAGCTGATGGAATTGCCGAAGTCCGTATCACAATGGACTATGTTGATGACGAATTAATGTGGAGCGCATTACTTGCCAGTTGGCCATCCTTCATTATTTTCGGATTTGTGGTTGAGGGGTATTTTAATCGCTCAAAGCAAATTGAAAGCGATGATATTGCCGATGTAGATTCCCGATAGTATTCCGCTTCCCATCCACAGTCCAATTCTGAATGGTGGTAAATGGCTAGTTTGTATTGAGATAGTACTACTAATCCAGAAAATGATTACAGGAACCATCCACACAAAGAAAAGAGCAATTGGAAAGTAAGAGATTGACATTCCAATCCATATGCCAGCAATCATCTCCACTTTTCGTTCAGTGGCCGAATCCGGCAGAAATAGCAAACTTATTGCCAAACAGGCACTAAGCCCAACCGGACCCATCAGCGATGACTCATCAAAAAAAGAGTGTTCGACTAGATATGGCAATGAGCCAGCCACTAATCCCATTGAAAGAGGATAAAACCAGAGGCTAGTAGGTCGCCTTCCGTCCCAATGCATGATAATGTGCGACTGAAAGTCCCACATCAAGGTGCTGAATTTATGCGGAAGGTTTTCTTTAGATTTCAGGACCTCATCAGTTCATGGCGAAGGGCCAGATAGTCGCGGGATGCCTTGCTCCACACCCTCCACACCTAGTTTATGCGGACAACCCGCCCCAAAATGAGGCGTATTCAGAGGGAGGTTGGGAAACACTTCGATGGGGTTATCAACGCCTCGCTAGAAAATTGAAAGATATTGATTATGATGCGATTGTAATATTCACCCCACACTGGCAGACCTACATCGGAACTCATTTCTTAGGTCTGCCCGAGTTCAAGTCGAAATCCGTTGATCCGGTATTCCCGAATTTATTTCGCTATAATTATGATTTACAAGTCGATGTAGAACTCTCGGAAGCCATGCGAGATGCTGCCTCTGAGGAAGGCATCATAACCAAGATGATGACAAATCCAGATTTCCGAGTCGATTACGGTACTATCACCAGTTGTCATTTGCTAAATCCTGAATGGGACAAGCCTATTGTGACGATTTCCAGTAATCGTAATACTCACTATTATTCTCCTGAAGTAATGATTGAGCAAGCAACTGCACTAGGTCGCGCTTGTGCAAAGGCGATTGAGGAAAGCGGCAAGCGCGTAGTACTGGTTGCAAGCCACTCACTTTCTCATCGCCACTTTGTCGAAGAAGCACCATTACCTGAAGATATGAGCAAGGAGCATATCTACAATCACAGCCAATACGTTTGGGATATGAAAATCGTCGATATGATGCGTGAGGGAAAGAGTCGAGAAGTAATCGATATCATGCCAGAGTTCACCGAGCAAACAATTGCTGAAACAGAGGGCGGTGGCTTGATTTGGATGCTCGGAGCAATGGGATTCCCTGACTTCCCTGCTGAGATTTATGGCTACCAATCTGTAATTGGAACGGGAAACGTAATCGCTTGCTGGGACCCAAACGACGATACCCGTGAGTATGTTCTTTGAGGTGAGATGATGAGTGAAATAAACGAGCCTGAGATTCTCTTTGGAATCTATTGTCCACCTCATCCACAACCACTTCTTTCTCCTGAAGCAAGTGAAGGATACAGTAATCTTCGAGCCGCTTATGACGAATGCCGAAAGCGAATTGAAGAAAGCGAGGCAGATATCATAATCGTTTATTCAACCACATGGCCAAGTATCATTGGGCATCAAATTCAAGCCTTGGAGAAGGCGGTATGGACTCATGTAGATGACGATTTCCACTATCTTGGTAGTATGCCATATGAATTTCACATGGATACTCAATTCGCTCGTTCAATGAGGGTGAATTGTGAAAAAAGAGGGTTGGAAGCTAGAACGGTCGAGTACGAAGGATTCCCAATCGACACTGGCTCAGTGGTTGCTTTGCAATTATTGAACCCTGAAAATAGAATTCCAACCTGCATTCTCTCTAGCAATATGTACTCTAATCGTTCTGAGACAATCGTTCTAGGTAAGGCCGTGAGAGATACACTGGCCCAACAAAACAAGAAGGCGGTAGTCGTAGTAGTCTCCAGCCTCTCTAATCGTATGTTTACAGAACACATAGATCCCAAAGAGGACAGAATCCACTCTCAGAAAGATGATGATTGGAATCGTAAGATTTTGGAGTTCTTCGATGATGGAAGATTAGAGGATTTGAGTCAATTGAGCCGTGATATACATGGACAAATTAGAGTTCAGAAAGTAGTCGCATACAAGCCTGCTTGGTGGCTCGCCGCAACCATGGGACAGCACAACAACTACGATGGCGAAGTACTCGCTTACGAAGCACTGCACGGAAGTGGAGGGGCGGTCATTACATTGACCCCATCGACAGGTTCGATCGGTGACAAGGAGTTCGACGAGGATGATGTTGAATTCTACAGAGGAGATCGAAATGTCCTCGACAAGGGGATGCTAGAATGACCCCGGAAGAGCCAAGTCCGGAAGAAGAAGATGAAGAAGTGTCTTTCTTACATAGACTTGAGATGATTAAAGACCTAATCGAGGCTCCTGACGAGGTAATTGAGGCTCTGTACGATGGATATGGGAAATCAATGTTGTACACAGCAGGTGGTGCAGCCGGGGCTGCTGCTGGTATTGCAGTAGGTGGACCTGTTGGTGGCATAGTTGGAGGAGTCGTTGGAAAGAAAACTGCAGGAAAGTTCACCAGCGATGACGGACCAAAATATTCTGAAAATGCCCCTTCTGCTGTTGGAGCCTATCCCCACGCTTATCGAGTTGGAAACTTACTTTTTGTCAGTGGAATTGGACCTCGTCAGCCAGAAACCAATGAGATTCCAGGCGGTCCTATCCGTGACGCAGATGATAATCCTCTAGATTACGACATTCGTGCTCAAACAAGGGCCGTAATAGAGAACATCAAGACAATCCTAGAAGACGCCGGCTCATCACTTGAAAAAGTAGTAGACTGCCTCTCTTTCCTAGTAGATATGGATCGAGACTTCGCCGGCTACAATGAAGTATACGCCGAGTACTTTTCTGAGATTTTATGCGCCCGTACCACAGTCGCCGTACGAGCACTTCCTACTCCGATTGCGGTTGAATTGAAAGTGATCGCTAAGATTTAGGATCCAATCAATTGGTAATCGTCACTGAGTGGTGTAGCTCCGGTTTCCATGGAAATAATCTGACCATCCTTGAAGCGCATGAATGAAAGAACCGCTTCGGAATCTGAATCGTTTGCAAAGTGAACGATTGAATGCGCGACACCAACCTCATCATTTTCGAATAGTATTCTGTCATGTTCTGAGGCTGGTCTGTTGTCGCCACCAGCGAATCCCAAAATATCGGATTTACTCATGGTAATTCCACCAACGTGTGGATTGAATACGCAATCGTCATGGATGATATTTGCTAGTGCTTCTGTATCTCCATTTTCCCAGGCCTTGTTATATGCTTCAATAATCGACATATTTAGACCGAAATAGAATTCATGTATAATCCAATGGGACTAACCAATCTCCTAATTACGACCAGTTCTGAAACCAATTCACTCTATACTCATGGTACTGTAAAGTCTCATTACAACAATGCCAGCGATAATTAAGCCCATTCCAATCATTGCCCCAGCGTCAAGACGTTGGTCATGAAAGATTACAGCAATCAATGCAACTCCGACTATACCAACGGCAGACCAAATTGCGTAAGCAATTCCTAGAGGTATTTCATCTAAGGTTAATGATAAGAAATAAAATGCTAAACAGTAACCAACTATCACAACTACAGATGGAATCAATTTAGTAAATTCTTCAGTGGACTTTATTGAGGCTGTTGCAATAACTTCGCTAATTATTGCCAAAAGAAGGTAAGCCCACTTGTTCATGTTTACAGGATTTTGATTTACCATATAATATTCTTCATATACGTTCTATTTAGACACTAACTTTCATCCAATTTTCATGAATCAGAGAACTCGATTAAATCAGAATCACAAGATGGTGGTGCAGTTATAGGATTACAGGCAATAGGACCATTTGGAACTTGTACCCAATATTCGATTCCATCAACTTTAGCAGGATAATCAGTTGAGATCGAATGTGCGCCGACTGCAAAGGCGGCATCTCGACGTGCCGTATCGTTATTGTCGGCCTCACCGTCTTCCGCATTATCGGCACGACTCCTAACAATATACCCCTCTTCAACAAGTCGAGTAATTTCCGATCCCATTCCAATGGGGTCCGTCTCGGAATAGAATGCCGCAGTGTCACTTGCCTCATCATTCATAGTGAACATTAGCGAACCATTCAATCCAGGGTATGTATCGATATATGCTTCACGAACTTCATTATCAGCTAGTAGGATGAACATGGCCTTACCTCGAGAGTCATCTAGTAATGGCCAACCACTTGTGGTGACCGCTTCTCTAAGGGTGGCTGTATCTCCTTTGACATCATCAGGATTGATAGTTTTATCACGAGGCCACCATTCACCGATTTCAGTTTCGATTTTTTCCAGCATATCTTGTAATTCAAGCACCACTGTATCATCGGTGCTTGATCGAACCCATTCTTTTGGTTCTACCCAAATCATTAGTGGAACGTGATTTGGATTCTCGTTTGACCAAGTAAGAAGTGTGTTTAGACAATCTTCGAAGGTAGCGCAATTACTTCTGAAGTCATATTGATTGTGATAGACGTACAATTGCCCGCGAGGATCCCACCAGACATCCAATTCAAATTGTCTAACCCCGAATTCTTCGGCTTGAACATCCAACGGCTCATGTGTGTAATCATAGGCCCTTATTGTTGGTCCGAATGGTTCGATATGGTATGAATTGTGGGTTCCTAGAACTTGGATATGATTGATTCTAAGTGGCTCCGGTTCATCGAATAGATTATCACCGGAGCTAAGAAAATCCAAGCAACCCGCAAGCGGAGACGCTAGCAAGAGGCAACACAGAGCGAGTGCGGTAGTCCTCATCCTCAACTCATGAGTAGGGATTCGGTGGATGAAAGATTCGCTAGTTTAGCAACAGCCACAGCTATCGTTACAGCGAACATCGACAACTTCTACGCTGAACTTGAGAGTCTTTCCGGCCATTTGATGATTGAAATCAACAGTGACGACACTATCCGCAATTTCTGTAACTGTAAAAGGCAAAGGACCTTGGGGTGTTTGAGCAGCCATCATTACTCCTATCTCGAGAGGCATTTCAGACGGAAATTGATCACGCGGAACCTGCTGAATTGCATCTTCGGAGCGCTCTCCATAAGCTCGGTCAGGGGTTAGTGTGAATTGTCTCTTTTCACCAACTGCTGCTCCCATCATTTCTTGTTCGAATCCTGGAATCATTTGCTGTTTTCCTACTTGGTAGGCTAGTGGATCTTTTCCATCACTACTGTCGAATACTTCTCCATCGGGAAAACTTCCGGTGTAGTGTACAACTGCTGTAGTACCGTCTTCAATTACCTGTGACACAAGAAAACCGGGCCAATCCTCCCTTGTAACTCTGTGGGTGCAAATTTCGAACAATATTTGTTTTTTTATTGGAGCTAATCATAGGTAATGTTCAACACCATTCGATTTTTCGAAAGAGTGTGAAAGTCAAGGGCCCGGATGACCTAGCCGGAATCGTCCTCAAATCAGATGGTGAGATGGATGATGCTCTCGAGCGTAAACTCGGGCTAGGTGCTGTTGTAATCATTTCACTCTCAGCTATGCTCGGTTCGGGTCTCTTTGTTCTACCTGCTTTAGCGATGTTGGAGATGGGTGGTGGTACTAATCCTGTCGGAGGGGTTTGGCTCGCCTACCTCTTAGCCGCAATAATTGTCTTGCCAGCAGCGGTTTCCAAATCTGAGTTGGCAACGGCAATGCCAACCTCTGGAGGCTCATATGTATACGTCCAGAAGACGTTTGGCCCGATGTTTGGTACCATTTCAGGTCTAGGATTATGGGCGAATTTCATGCTTAAATCAGCATTTGCACTTATTGGATTCAAAGCATATCTATGGGTAATCGAGGAGATTATTGGAATCAAAATTAATATTGAAATCGCAGCTTTAGTTTTGTTAGCATTAATTGTTGGAATTAACATCCTTGGTGTCAAGCGCATCAAAAAGGTGCAGACGCCAATCGTTTTGATTTCCGTTAGTTATCTGCTAGCATTGTGTGTCTACGCCTTGGTAACTGTGGATATGAACTGGGATAATGTGTTTTCCAGAGACTCCTTCGGTGCTGATTGGGAAGCCGTGGCCCGAACTTCGGCATTCGTGTTCGTTTCTTATGCAGGTGTAACAAAAATAGCAGCTGTTGGTGGTGAAATTAAAGACCCTAGCAAAAACATTCCAAATGGAATTCTTCTGTCTTTGCTTGTAAGTACTCTTCTTTACGTAATTGTGGCCTTGGTTATGGCTGCATCACTCGATCCAACTCTCTTCATGGACCCTGATAATGCAGGGTACGCTAGAGAGGATCCAGTCTATGTATTTGCAGAAGATATTGGTGGAAAAGAAATCGGGATAATCGCTGCTTTACTTTCAGTATTGACGATGACTTCAATGTCTCTAGCCGGAATAATGGCATCATCGCGGTTTCCATATGCAATGGCCACAGATAATCTTCTTCCATCCTTCTTAGGAAAGATTCACAAAGAGTATCAAACGCCTTACTGGGCTATCATTGTGACTGGATTATCTATGGCTGCGGTGATAACATTCCTTCCAGTAAAGGACGTGGCTAAACTTGCTTCAGGCTTCAAAATCATGATTTTCATAGTCATCAACGCGTGTGTAATCGTTCTTCGGACCGCATCGCGCTCTCACACATGGTATACGCCTGAATGGAAATCTCCGATGTATCCATTCTTCCAAATGCTAGGAATCATTGGTGGATTTGTTCTACTATTTTTGATGGGTGAAAAGGCACTAATTGGAGGCGGTGCTGCAATTGTATTGGGTCTAATTATTTGGAAAGGCTACGGAGAAAAACACGTCGATCGTGAGATTACACCCTGGCAAACTTTTGGTTTACAATATACTGATCCAGAAGAAGTAGAAACACGTCGAAGGCTAACAGCATTCTATGCTGCTGATATTGACGGAAATGGGGAACTTAATGTCGAGCAATATCTTTCCGCCATGGATGCATTGGGGTATACCCCCGATGTAGAGCGTGAATTGAGGACAGTATTCGATGAGGCAGATACCGACGGAAATGGAATTATCGATATTAATGAGTTCCTTGTAAGCGTTGCAAAGCATGAATCTAATGATTAAGAAAGTTCGATTAAATCGATTTCGAAGTCGAAATACATCGTCGGTTGATTGAAGGCCACAACCACGCTCGCAAGATCCCAAGTGGTGAGCAGATGGCAATCTCTAGTCGCGCCAAGAAGGTCACGACACACACCCTGCAGGCGATGAAGCAAGCCGGTGAGAAAATCACTATGCTGACATCATACGATTACTCCTTAGCAAGGTTAGTCGATGCAGCCGGAATTGATGTGATTCTGGTTGGAGACTCGGCTTCTAACGTAATGGCTGGTAACGAGACTACCGTTCCGATTACTCTCGAACATATGATCTACCATGCTCAATGTGTAGTCAACGGTGTTGATCGTGCTTTGGTCGTAGTCGACATGCCATTCGGCAGTTACCAAGGGGACTCCAAGACCGCACTTGACTCCGCAATCCGCATAATGAAGGAATCTGGAGGTCACGCGGTCAAACTAGAGGGTGGAGAAGAGGTCGCTGAGTCAATTCAGAGAATTGTCAGCGCAGGTATTCCGGTACAGGGCCACCTTGGCCTGACGCCACAATCAATCTACAAGTTCGGAACATACACCGTTCGCGCAAAAGAAGAAGCTGAGGCGGCTCAACTGCTGAAGGATGCAAAGGCAATTGAAGCAGCGGGGTGCTTTTCCGTAGTGTTTGAGAAGATTCCAGCCGACTTAGCCGCTAAAGTCAGTGCCGAATTATCGATTCCAACGATTGGAATAGGAGCTGGCCCTGATTGTGATGGGCAGGTCTTGGTTCTACACGACATGCTCGGAATCACCAAGGATTTTAGTCCAAGATTCCTAAGGCGTTATGCAGACTTGGGTGAGTCTATCGATGGAGCAGTGAAACAATACATCACAGATGTCCAAAGTGGAGAATTCCCCAATGCTGACGAGTCCTATTGATGTCTCAAAACATATCGGAGGGAACCTTCAAGGACACCCGACGCTGGATGCTGAGGGACGGCCATGAGCGAGATGTGGGTTGAGCGACACCGACCGCAGACGGTCGCAGACATCAAAGGCCAGAAAGCGGTCGTCGATAGGCTTGTGGCTTATTCACAAAAACAAACCTTTCCTCACCTGCTTTTCGCCGGTCCTCCTGGTACTGGAAAGACGACTGCTGCTCTTGCATTGACCCGTGATGTGTTCGGTGAAAGTTACCGAATGAATCTGCTAGAAATGAACGCAAGCGATGAGCGTAAATTAGAATCGATTCGTACCAAAGTCAAGGGCTTTGCAAAAACTGCTCCAGTTCCTGGAACTTCGTTCAAGGTAATTTTTCTCGACGAAGCCGACGCTTTGACTCCTGACGCTCAAGGGGCACTTCGTAGAATTATGGAGCAACATTCCCAGACTTGTCGATTCATTCTTTCCTGCAATTATTCATCGAAGATAATCGAGGCGATTCAATCTCGTTGCGCAGTATTCAGGTTCCGTCCACTCGCCGAAGATCAAGTCGATGAGATGATTCGCAGTGTAGCATCCTCGGAGGATATCACCTTGGAAGACGAGGCTGCTGAGGCGATTGCTCACGTCAGTTTGGGCGACCTGAGGAAAGCGATTACTGCTCTACAGGTTGCCGCTTCGCTTTCGTCAACTGTGACTCGCGATCTAATTTACGAAACCACTGCAACAGCCCCTCCGGAGGAGCTGCATGGTTACTTACTCGCCTGCAAGGAAGATGGATTCCAACCAGCTCGTCGAAGACTCAAGGGGCTGTTGGACAAGTACGGATTAGCAGGTACTGATATGGTCAATCAATTGCATAGAGGATTGGGAGAGGTTGCCTTCCTTGATGAAAAGCAAAAGTTGGCTGTTACAGAAGCTATGGCTGAGACAGATTTTCGAATGGTCGAGGGTGGTGGAGAGGCATTACAACTCGACGCAATGACTGCAACGATTTGTTCCCTAATAGGTAAGTGATTCAATTCTATATTAGGCGGTCGCAACTGTGACTACGGCAATCCTGTAGGTCCTTTCCCAGACATTCTCTTCCCAAGGATCCCCTACTTCACTCAAACGAACTTTGATTTCATATTGACCGGGAGTAAGACTTCCCAAATCCCATGCTAAGCCAATATCCTCTGAGTGTTTGATAACCACCGGATTACCCAATTTATCAACACTAACCCATGAATTATTCACCGAGTCGAAAGTAGCCCTAGCTTCGGTTAAATCTGATGCAGTACCATTTGCAAGTTCGTCAACGAACGCTCCGTATTTCCAAAAACTGACTTGTACATTCGCGTTTTCTGCGTCTACATTATCCCTTACTGCCATTCCTAGCACAACATCAACGGTTCCTTGATTCAAGGCAATTGTGTAGGTTCCATCTATCCATCCTACGTACTCAATAGAATCGGTATTCTGGACATCTATTCCATCAGCAAGCGTTGGTGGGGCAATATCAGCAAGTGGTGGGTTAACCAAGAGGAATGAGATTGCTAACCAAGAGAAAATGTACAGAAAACTTGCTCTAAACCAGTTTCCTCCATCATAACGGTCTGACCATTTGTTTGGAATCAATAACTTGTGCATGGTTGGGAGAATTACAACTAGAGATAATGGAAGCACCCAAAGAATTGCTTCAGATTCGCTTAATGTCGGCATTACTAGGTATCTCATTATGAGACCTATTGTAAATCCGAATACAATTACTAACCACATGGAAAAAGCATCTGCTTTTTCTTTCTCAAATGCTTCTTCAGGTTCGAATGGCTCAATTTTTCGGCTCTTCACTTCCTCTTTTTTCGAATCCGAGCCCTTTGGGCGTTTCTTACCCGAATATGCGCTTGCGCGCAGGGCGGAATCGACGTCGACCACGAATGTCGGAAGCCCCGCTATTCATCAAGGGTATGGACGGCACCGGTTGATTCTCAAATCCCAAAATTAGCAATAACGATATGCAGTACATCACATGGCGATACATGGAAAACCGGCCGCGACTGATTACACCAGTATTGATTGTCGGCTGTCTAATCGTTCTGGTTGGCTTCGCGATTAGAGCCTCCTTCGGAGTATTCCAGATCCCAATTCAAGAGGAGTTCGACTGGCCTAGAGCGGAGTTCAGCCTAGCAATCGCAATCCAAAACCTGGCTTGGGGGTTAGGTGCCCCGTTCTTTGGTGCATTCGCTGAAAAAATAGGTGACAGAAAGGCGATCATCCTCGGAGCCGTTCTCTATGCCATAGGTCTAGTTTTGACTACTGGAGCGACTTCACCACTAGCCATTCAATTTTATGAAATCCTCGTAGGATTCGGTATCGCAGGCACAGGATTCGGAGTGATTCTAGCCGTTGTTGGTAGAGCCAGCGCCCCCGAACATCGATCAATGAGTCTTGCCATCGCCACCGCAGCTGGCTCGGCAGGTCAGATAGTAGGACCAATGGTTGCTGTAATCCTTCTCGAAAGTATGGCTTGGCAATCAGTATTCATGATATTCGCCGCGTCAATTCTTGCAGTTTTATTTCTTCTTCCATTCATGCGCGCACCTGAGCGTGCGGCTAAGGAAGAGATTGAGGAAACTCTCGGAGAAATACTCAGAATCGCCCTCAAGGATCCGTCTTACATGATGATTTTCGTTGGCTTCTTTTCATGTGGTTATCAATTGGCTTTCATCACAGCACACTTCCCCGCATTAGTAACAGAGATGACATTCGCTGAATCGATAGAGAGCAGTGGTTGGTGTGGAGACCTCGGAATCGATTCAACTGCCGCACTTGGTGGATTAGCGATATCAGTAATCGGAGCGGCCAATATACTAGGAACTCTATTAGCCGGTTGGGCCGGTAATAGATATGGAAAGAAATGGCTCCTATCTGGGATTTATGCCGGGCGCTCAATTGCTGCAGCTTGGTTCATAATGACTCCAATTACAGCAAATACAGTGATTATTTTCTCCTTTGCAATGGGATTCCTTTGGCTTGCAACCGTACCATTGACCAGCGGCTTAGTAGCACATATCTACGGGCTAAAGTACATGGCAACTCTGTATGGCATAGTCTTCTTTTCACATCAATTGGGAAGTTTCGTTGGAGTATATCTTGGTGGAGTATTATATGACATGTCAAACAGTTACACAACGGTTTGGTGGATAGGAATAGCAGTAGGTGTATTCTCGTCGTTAATTCACTTACCCGTAAAGGAAGAATTCAGACTCACGAAGCCCGAACCGTCCCCTGCATGACTGTAATGCTCAAATGGAGTAGTCAGTTGGAGCAAGATATTGCCGGGGTGGCGTAGTTGGTAGCGCGTCGGACTCATAGGGTACAGATGACGGGAATTTTTCTGTCGTCACGATCGATGAGCGCACAAGCCTAACCGAAAATGTCTGAGACATCCGAAGGTCGCGGGTTCAAGTCCCGCTCCCGGCACCACATATCTTTTCTGAGAATTTTTTTCCGGAATCGACAAATCACAAAGCCACCTCCCAGGCTCGTGCAGGAGTATTCGATTTCCGAATGGGAAAACCTCAGTAGAGCATTCGAGAGAATGTTCGATCAACTTGGAGAGGTCAAAGTCACTGAGTCTTCCTTGGAGTTCACATCATTCGCTTCAGATGTTGCAACTGGAATATCTCTGACACGGGAAGGAGCAATGCTCGCAAACATGCCGCTTCATGGAATCGATTCCAAATTTGACAGAGTTGTAATTGACAAACCGATGGAGAGTATGAGGATACTCGGCTCAAATCTAGACTATACTTACAGGGTACCTCCTGCAATACTCAGGAGACGTCGTAGGTTCAAAGGCCTCAGAAGTCTATGGCCACTGAGATGATTGATTCCCTAACCAAAGATCGAAAACTGTCACTCGTAAGCCCATTCGCCGTTTCTCATTACTGGAACTCTCTCACCATCTTGGGCAATTCCATCGATGTCTAGTTCCCCTGAACCGATCATCCAATCTACGTGAATGTTGGATGAATTTCCACCTGCGGCAACAACTGCTTCTGGATCCTTACCGATATCTCCTTTGAAGCACTTAGAGTAACACTGACCTAATGCGATGTGGCAGGATGCATTCTCATCGTAGAGTGTATTGTAGAATAGTAGTCCAGAAGCACTGATTGGAGATGAGTGAGGTACCAAAGCAACCTCGCCGAGTTTTCTTGCTCCTTCATCGGTGTCAATCAATTGTAGGAAAACTTCCTCGCCAATATCTGCTTTAGCTTCGACAATCTTTCCTTCCTCAAATCGAACTTCAATTCCATCGATTAGTGTACCTCTATGAACCAGTGGTTTGGAAGCACGAACTGTACCGTTTACTCGGTCAGCGTGAGGGGTTGTGAAGACTTCCTCAGTCGGAATATTTGGAGTACATGTTATTCCATTTCGTGATGTACTGGCTCCGCCTTTCCATGCGTGGCCATCTGCTAGACCAAGCGTTAGATCAGTTCCTGGTGCGGTGTAATGTAGGGAGTGGAAATTTTGTTCATTCATCCATTCCTGACGCGCGGTTAATGTTGCTTGATGTTCTTTCCACGCAGCAATTGGGTCATCATTGTCAACTCTGGAGATTGAGAAAATTGCTTCCGCTAGAGCGGCTACTGCATCATCTTCATTCTTGTCAGGGAATACTTGCTTCGCCCATGCAAGACCAGGATAGGATACGATATTCCAATTGGTTATGAAATTAGTAATCGGCTCCATTGCTGGCTTAGCAGCCATCGACATCGACTTTCCTGCTCTTGCGACTCGTGCAGGGTCTTGCTCAGCCAGAAGTAGAGGGTTAGCGGCTGATACAGCAAGCCTTGCAGTGTTGTCATTGTAGGCTTCGCCCATCGCCTTGAACATCCAATCAGGAGCACGGTCAAGACTATCATCAGTAGCGTGCTCATAGCGGGTAAGTTGTAACTCATCATCGCTCAAAATTGTAGATACAACTCCTGCCTCATTCTTGTAAGCTTCAGCAGAAATTCTGCGGATTAGAGGTAGAGCCTCAACAGGTCCTGTGATGATTAGGTCTTGTCCGGGTTGTAGGTTGAGTCCAACACGGATTGCTACCATTGCTAAGCGGTCTAGCATACTTGCATCGAAGGGGAGGTCATCATCCGGTAGGATATTCATAATATGGGCAATTGTTGGATTCTAATTAATCCTTCAATCTCTTTCTTTCAAATCGAAATTTGATTCCTAAGATTAATCATTCCAAGAAGAAACTGTATCGTCATCTAATACCACTATGCCGATAATTTCCGTACCTTCTATACCTTTTTGGAAGAGATACATCGCTTGCCCATGAAAGTAAGCTTCTCCTTCTGGGTTCATTCTATCAAAATCGACAAATAGCGTACCAGTTGTTTTCGCTACGCTTGAGAAATCTAGTACATTTAGTCGGCTTCCAACATAACCATCCTTGTCGAGAGAATTTCGTAACAAAGAGAACCCTTCGACTAATTCTTCCCTGTCTGCAAAAATGGCAGTTCCAGACGGAGATGATGCAAAGAAAGGAGTTCTACAAAGGTCGGCAATGGATTGGAAATCCTTGCTTTCGAAAGCACGGATATATTCCATGTAATGGTCCATCACCTCTGTTTCATCCATTGAATCACCTTTATTCTTCAGGCTCAAGGTCTTTGGAAAATTGAGAGAGGAATTCCCAAACTACTTGACTAGATTCTACCAAACCCTGAGTTCCGACAAATAGACCACCTATGACGGATCCATCTTCCACATCATTCGCGTAAGGGTTGTGCTGTGCCGCGTAAATCGTCATCAATCGAACCGATGTGTTATTCTCACAGTCATCAAAACCCTGAATTGAATATAGTCCATTCAACTCGAAGGTCTCCAATGGACCGGGGCATCCATTGTAATCTGCCCATTCGTAGATATTCTCTATCGCACCAGTGTCATATGCCTCCGGATTTGTCCACATTTCTTCATTGAATGGCACACTGAGAGCAGTACTCTCATAGAGTACTACTTGATCCAGAAATCCATGCACTTCCATGACTGGAATTGGAGTATAATCTACTACAGGTTCAGTAATTAGGTACATTGCCATGCATCCTACTGCAGCGAAGATATGACTCGATTCCATGGCAAGCCTCTGTGCCATTGCACAACCGTTAGACCACCCTGAAGCGTAGACTCTGTTTGAGTCAATGTTGTGTATTTCGAGAGAGATGTTAACGATTTTCTCGATGAAGCCCCGATCGTCTATGTCCTCTCGAGCCGAGTGTGCACAACACCAACCAGAATTCCAAGCTTGATTTTCCTCTACATCCCATGGCATATTGTATCCCGAAACTCCATCTGGATAAATCACGATTGCACCTTCTTCGTCGGCAATCGTATTGAAGGAAGAAAGCTCCCTTTGGGTAGTTGAATCCGAGGCATATCCATGCATGTCTATGATGAGCGGTACAGTTTCGTTCAGATCGAGATTTTCAGGAATGTGAGTCTGCCAGCATCTTGTAAGATTATCATGGTATATGCAGGTAAAATCTTTGAACCCGAAGTAGGTTAATGGGTCTTCAATGACAGAATCATCTGTTACATCTGAGGAATTGCCATCGCCTCCGGCGATACACCCACTAACGGCTACTGCCAGAAGCAGCATCGAGAATAGAGAGGCAACAGCCTTCCTTTGCATATCCCGCGGATAGGGTAATCAGCGATTAATTTGACTTCTGTGATTATTGACCCTTTGCAAATGAAATAAGTCTGTCAATTGGAATATGATCTACTGTGTCCTTGCAATAGTGTGCCTCGACAATATTTCCATCTTCTCCAATCAAAATATCAACAGGTATTGTAGACATTTTTGAAATTGAAAATGTCATGGGAACATATCCTTTGAGAGTTGCTTGCATGAATGTCAGTGGAGAACGCATTGCACCCCACATGAATTTCCCCAAAGACTTGGTAACTCCGTTATTTTCGAAATGTTCGTAGGTCTCATCAGCAACGATTGTGAATGGTATGTTTCTCTTACCCATTCGCTTTGTTAGCTCACCGATATTTGCATCGAAAACTCCCACCATCACCGTATCCTCGGGAAATTCGTTCCAGCGCTTCATTAATCTGTCAATTCTGATGTTGCAAAATGGACAAGAAGAGAATCTGAAAAATGTGAAAATCACCCTTTTTCCTTTCATAGACCCCATTTCAAAGGTAGTTCCATCAATTGCGGGTAATGAGATATCTGGAGCAGAATCTCCAGTCTGTAATCTGGGCATGTTAAATCCATTGAGCAATAGTCCATTAAACTGCCTTCCTATCAATATTGAATCGTCACCAATAGAATACCTACTCTCCATACTAAATAGAGAGCGCATCGCGCCTCGGCTTAGAGGATAGAGTTGGTTCGATTTTCAGATTTAGGAATCGAGCCAAGCTTGATTGAAGTTTTGACTCAGCAAGGCATAGAGGAGCCTTTCGAAGTTCAGACTGAAGCAATTCCAGATGCCATGCTTGGCAAAGACATCTGTTGCAGAGCTCCAACTGGTTCAGGCAAGACTCTCGCTTTTGGTCTTCCATTGATTTCTCTCACCCCCGAAGCCGAGTCAAAACGACCAACATCTCTGATACTCACTCCAACTAGAGAATTAGCTGAACAGATTCGTCAAGTACTGCAGCCATTAGCTCGTACAGCAGGCCTTGACGTACTTTCTGTATACGGAGGAACTCCCTACAAAGGACAACTTAGGAAACTGAATCAAGGATCTGACATTCTAGTGGCATGTCCAGGCCGACTAATCGATCTCTTGGATAGGAAAGCCCTGCGCCTAGATGATGTTGGAATTGTAGTTCTAGACGAAGCAGATAGAATGGCCGACATGGGATTCATGGAACCCGTTTGCTCGATAATGGATAAGTGCAGACCAGAACGGCAAACCATTCTATTCAGTGCTACTCTTGATGATGATGTGAAGAAAATTGTCGAAAACTACCAAACCGACCCAGTGGAGATTGGAATCGGTCCGAAAGAGATTAGCATGGATAATATGAGTCATTTCTTTTGGAATGTAAAATCCAATCGTAAGGCAAAGCTTTGTGCAAAGGTTACCGACAAATGTGGTCGAAGCATAATTTTCTGCAGAACCAGAGCAGGAGTAAATCGACTAGGAGACCAGATGAAAGAAATTGGTTCTTCCTTTACTACTCTTCACGGAGGTATGAATCAGAAACAAAGAGACAAGGCGATGAAGAAATTTAGTTCTGGTCGTTCTCGTATTTTGATTGCTACAGATGTGGCCTCTCGTGGAATCGATGTAACAGATGTTAGTTGCGTTATTCATTTTGATCCACCTGACGATGGTAAGGTGTACAAGCACCGAAGCGGTAGAACTGCCAGAGCGGGTTCTACAGGGACCATAGTTTGCTTAGTCTTGAAATCTCAAATCAGAAAATACAAGAGAATTCAGCATGAGGTTGGAATCAAATGTAGATTCATCGAACCTAATTTCGATAGACTCGAAGGTAGAGAGTTCATTGAAGCTCCTCCTCTGAAATATGATGATGAAAAGAAACCTAGAGGTAGAAGAAATTCGAGGAACAATAAACGCTCTCGTAGATACAGGAAAAGCAATGGTTACAAGTCTCAAAAATCTGGTGATAATAAGGGCGATGGTAATCAAAAAAAGAAAAGCTATCGCCACCGTAGTAAGCGAAAGAGCAAGAAAAAAGTCACTTACAAAGACAAGCGGAATAACAAAGCAAAATTCAACCGGCGTTGAAATTAACCTTCAATTTGTTTTGGCCTAAAAGCAATCAATGCAATGCTTACCAATGCTGCAACCACCAAAGGTCCAGTGATGAAAATCTCCTCAGTGGCAGAGAATTCCCAAGTCACTGTTGACCACCCAAGAGCAATAGTTTCGAGAACCGAAGCGAGCATTACAACATCATACAGATTTCTCTCTGCAAGCGGATCTCTGGCTGCTAGTAGCGCGCCAACTCCGTTAACAGCAACCAAGGCGGCTCCAAGGTTTCTAAGCCAAGCAATGTTTTCTGTGTTTGCACCTTCTAATTCCGCATACCATTCAGGTATGAGAAAGAAGATCATGCCCATTGCAATACTCGACCAACCACAGACCCTTAGAGTCAGTACAGTCTTGTCCATTTCAATCGACACCTGCATTATTTATTCCGGTCCACTCTGCTTGAATGGCAAACAGATTCAGCACGATGGTCACCATCCAAAACGGAATCAGTACATACTCAACAACACCTGGAGTATTTTCGCTCGAAAGCGCATTAATCAATTCAGGTACCAACAAGATATACCCCAATGTAGGGATTGCCAAAAGACCAGCTCCAACTTTGCCTTTTGTGTAATATGCCCCTGCCACAAGGCCGCCCACGATTACGACGGGAATTAGGAAATACAAACCCTCCAAGAAAAAGGCCACATAGATATGGAATACGACGATTGCACCGTTGGCGAAGGCGGCATTACGCATGTCTCTCAGGAAGTCGATCATGTCGCTCAGACCCATCCTGAGTCCAGGAGACCGCTCAATGCCAGAATGCCCCAAAGTATCAAGGGAGGGGCGTTTTCCTTCCAGTTCATCGTCATCTGGGTCTTACCCAGGTTCCACTCCAGGCCCTGCGCGCATATGATGACGAACCAAACCCAGACTGGGCCGGCGATCACGACAGCCATCCTGGCCATCTCTTCCCCTTCCAGCAAAAACGCCGTACCAAGCATTGTGACCGTGGTAAGAAGGAACCAACCGCTCACGAGCTTGTTCGTGTCGTCCTCCCACTCGGTGGGGAGGATAACTCCCATGACGGAGTGTACGACCGCGACGAGAACTAGCCATATCTGGGGATCTAGGA
>CACELO010000012.1 GCA_902560445.1 uncultured Candidatus Poseidoniales archaeon | reverse complement strand
AGTCAAGGATTGCTAGACCGATGCCATCTCCTCGTGAAATTAGACCTGCAAGCAAACTTGAGCCATCTTCTCCAATCAGGTCCTCCTCGTAAAGCGAGCCAGGAGTATAAACACGGGTAACTACTCTTTCAAGAATTTTGGAACCCGGTCGCAATTCATCTTCTTGCTCGCAGAGGGTCACCTTGTGCCCGGCTCGCAACATACCTTGTAGATAGGATTCAACAGAATGCCAAGGAACACCTGCCATCGGAACAGGGTCATCGGCGCTCTTATCGCGACTAGTCAAGGTAATTCCAAGAACTTCAGAAGCGATTTCGGCATCCTCATAGAACATCTCGTAGAAATCTCCCATTCTGAAAAATAGAACCGTATCGGGGTGCTGCGCCTTAATCTCAGCGAATTGGTCAAGCATAGATCGCTTTGCCATATCTGACTCCTCCATTGCTTACGCTGCGCGTGGGCTGTGTCTGTGAGCCTAGGGTGCATAAGCAATCCTGTGCTAACCTTCCCCTTGGGAAGGACTTTGTTATTCAGAGTAAGCAGCATTCACTGGTTGACAATCGGTAGACCATCAGCATCTGTGAAATTTCCAATCGCAACCAAGATGATGTCGATAAGCGACCAAATTCCGCAGCCGCCTAAAGTGAGTAGTTTCAGTACACCGAGGCCGATGTGCCCTGCATAAAATCGGTCAACTCCCAGCCAGCCCAATAGGATAGATAGAATCAACAGCGTAGTCCAGTCTTTATCAGAGGTTTGTCCTTCCATAAACAACGGTTAGCCATCTTAGGTTTAAATCAATCTCCGGCACCGCCTTGATATAAGCCAGAAGGCATTATTGACAAGTTTGTGTAGAATATGCCGAAATTCAGTATTTCTTCGATAAAAAAAGAAGATATCGAAGGTGTAATTGCATCTGGCGCTCTGATTACTTCCGCAATTCTCCCACATGGAGAAATAGACGGATTGAACTTATGCCCCCATTACTATCTCACCGGACAGGAATGTCCATTCTGTGGAATGACCAGAGGATTTGTTGCAATTACTCATCTTGATTTAAAATCCGCATTGGATTTTAATTTAGGAACACCATTGATTTACTTAGCCTTCATTTATCTTTCATTACGATCTTTAGTATCCATCATCTCTGATATCAAAGAATTCAAAATTCCCAAGCCGATATACAATTTATGGTTATTTTCTACAGTTACTGTATTTGCAATTATGGCTTGGAATAGAGTAATTATTCATCTATTTTGAACTCAGTACATTATTTGACTCGAGTCAATACACGCAGGTCTGAGCGCTTGCAATGAGTTTCGGGAATCAATGGCGAGTTCACGGACTGATGATCCTAGTTGTATTCTCTTGGGGAATGGCCTGGGCAGTGGGTAGAATCCTAGCATTAGGATTGCCTCCAATGACTGGTGCTTGGCTTAGGTATGTCCTAACAATGGTCTTGTTCTATGCTTGGTTTGCTGGCCGTGCTATGAAAGGATATGAAGTCAATTGGCTCCCAAGTGATCGACAAACTTGGAGAACACTAACTCTGATTGCGATAACTGGCGTTTTAGGTTATCAGATATTTTTCATGAATGGAATGCGATTAACTGCTGCAGGTGATGCATCTCTCATAATCACATTCAATCCGATTTTTACTGTGCTACTGGCGGCTCCAATGTTAGGCCAACAAATTTCTCACAAGATGTTCGTTGGTCTATTCTGTGGCTTCATTGGAGTGGGGGTAGTTACTGGATGGAGCCCCAATACAGATATCCCATTTGAGGATAGAATTCTTGGAGACTTGATGATTTTATTGGCTTCACTAAATTGGGCGATGACGACGAATAATACCAAGCGAATGATGGAACAAAGAAATGGTGAGCAAAAAGCTACAACATTGGAGATTGTTGTATGGTATTCACTCATTGGAACGGTGTTACTAACGCCATTAGCGGCTTGGGAAACTTGGCAGCATGGAATTCCCGAGCCGACTCTAACCGATTGGTATGCGATCATTTATCTCGCTGCTATATCTACAGTTTTGGCTTACTATTGGTTTGCTATTGGAGTTGAGAAACTCGGTGCAACCGCTGCCTCCTCCTACATCTTCTTGATGCCAGTTTTCGGGGTACTGGGTGGCGTTATCTTACTAGACGAGAATATAGGATGGACTCTTCTGCTCGGATTTATTCTAATTGTTATTGGTGTTAGAGTGGTTCAACGTGAAAGTGAGGCATTGAGGACAGCTTAACCGATTTACTTAGCCCCGTAGGGGCTGCACCTATCGTTAAATACGGCGGGTAGGTCGGCCGAGCCCGAGGTAGTTGAGATGGCACGCAAACCAGCCAAAATGTATCGCCAAGTCAAGGGACAGGCATACACACGCCGAGAGTATACTGGCGGTGTGCCAAATAATCGAATTCTTCGCTACCACATGGGTAACAGAAAGGTTGCCGAGGCAGGAGGATTTGAGGTAGTACTCGAGTTAACCGTAGACAATGCTGTACAAATCCGAGATACGGCACTAGAGGCCGCTCGACAAGTCTCAAACTCAACAATAAGAAACGCCGCTGGAGACATGGGCTATGCTCTTCGAATTCATAAGTATCCTCACAACATCCTAAGGGAAAATAAGCAGGCTACTGGCGCTGGAGCAGACAGGGTATCACAGGGTATGCGACTATCCTTTGGAAAGAATGTCGGAACCGCAGCCCGTGTCCTGAAAAATGACGTCATAGTCTCTGTTCAAACAACTGCTGAATTTTACGCAGCAGCCCGTGATTCACTTCGTAAGGCTGGAATGAAATTTCCAAGCCCCACCACAATTCACGTCAAGAAGGGTCATGAGCGACTTGGTGAATTGGGATTAGTTTGAGGCTGGTCATATATGGGGTCTACCGATCCTCTTACAGTATTGCAAGAATCACTGCGTGGTGCACCTATCATTTGGAAGGGTGAATATCCCTACTTCATTCATCCAATTTCGGATGGTATACCAAGAATGGACCCCGATGTACTTCGGGCAACACGCGATCTAATCGTATCTAGCGTAGATTGGTCACAGGTTGACTTGATTGTAAGTGTAGAAGCGATGGGACTACCACTCCTTGCAGCGGTCGGAGATATTACTGGAAAGCCAACGGTTGTTGTACGAAAGCGCTCGTATGGTATGGAAGGGGAAACTCGTGTTGATGTAGCAACCGGATATTCACAATCTACCGTATACATCAACGATATCAAGGCTGGAGAAAGAATTGTAATCGTTGATGACGTAATTTCTACAGGTGGAACTCTAGAACCTCTTATTCAACAACTCGAAGATATGGGAGTAATCCTGCAGGATATTGTCATCGCAATCGAAAAGGGCGAAGGACGAGAGAGATTGAATCGTGAAAAGCCGCATTGGCCAATTCGATCATTGGCTAGGATCGAAATTATTGATGGAAAGGTCGAGATAGTCGGTTGATATTGACAAATCTAGTATTTTCATTGAAACCGCTCAAATACCGAACTTAGGACGGCTAGTTGGTTACCATGGACATGGAACGTCACGATTTCCAGCTCGATGACCTAGTCGAGAGAATCAAAGACAATGATCATCGCTTGGTTGCTTTACAAGTTCCGGAAGGTCTGAAAATGCAAGCTCTTGAGATGATGGACTCGATTGAAGAGGACTCAGAAGCGAAGGTGGTTTTGGCAGCAGATCCTTGCTATGGAGCATGTGATTTGGTGCACGATAAAATGCGTATGATGGGTGTTGAATTAGTCGCTCATATGGGTCACAGTGCCATGAATATCGACTCGGGTATGCCAACTCATTTCATTCCCGTAACTTACGAAGGAGACCCTGAAATTGACCCCGTTGTTCCTATCTTAGTCCGACACAAAGAAATCGCAGAAACCAGATTGGCTGAGTCAATAACTCCCTTCGACCTCAGTGAAGATGAAGCAAAAGACCGATTTCTCGATGCAGTAGGTAGAGTCGCTCCTTTATCTGGTACCAAATTGGGACTAGTCGGCTCTATCCAACACCTACACCTTCTTCCAGAGTACAAAGAACGCTTTGAGAATGCTGGATTTGAGGTTGAGATTCCAACAGGAGGAGCACGGCTGACCTTCCCTGGGCAAGTCCTAGGTTGCAATTACTCAGGAGATGATCCCTCTATCGGACACTACATATTCCTAGGTTCGGGAGATTTCCACCCAATTGGATTGGTCATGCACACCGGTAAACCACTAGCCTTACTAGACCCATATACCGGTGACGCCAGCGAGTTATCCTTCGAACGTATCGAACGGATTCTTAGGCAGAGAATGGGATTAATTTTCTCTGTCGATGAGGCGAAGTCATTTGGTATTCTCATCGGTGAGAAGCCGGGTCAAATGCGACGTAATCTAGCTATCAGAATGAAGCGCCTTCTCGAAAAACACGGGCGTAAAGGATACCTTCTCGCACTAGATCACGTCGGCCCTGATTTAATCGACTTCTATCCCGTTGATGCCTTCGTCAATACCGCATGCCCGCGTATAGCAATCGATGATGCAGTGAAGTACGCTAAGCCACTAATCACACCCTTCGAATTAGAAGTAGCCCTAGGCGAAAAACAATGGGAAAACGGTTACCAATTCGATGAAATTCCATAATCAGGATTGATTGAATTCACCCCGCGCGGGTCACCAGACGCTTGTATGCGCGCACGTTGCAGTAAATATCTCTAAGAACGGTTAGAGTAAGACTCCCTTGAATGGCAGGATACCTCGACCGCATCGGAGCAGGAAAAGTCCTGCTGGATAAGGCGCCTTTGTCGTACGACTGGGTTCCGCCATCTCTTATAGGCAGAGACGAAGAATTGGACGATATGGCAGGTATATTCTCGCAAATTCAGAATCATGAAACCAGTTGCCAAGCGGTCGTAATGGGTCCGGTTGGATCAGGAAAGACAGTTCTTACACGTCGCTTTGCAGAAGATATTCAACGTCATCTCGAAGGAAGAAGAAAAACCGTGATAACACACGTAAACTGTCGTAATCATCCAACTGGACCACAGGTATTGCAACAGATTGCACTCAGCCTCGATGAACGTCATCCAGAGAGAGGATTTAGTCCGGGTGAAATCATCCAATCTATTCGAAGAAATCTGATTACACACGATAGTCATCTTCTGTTGATTTTGGATGAGGCTGATATTTTGGTAAATCGTGATCAGTCAGATCTAATCTACAAATTATTGAGAATTGATGAAGGAAAAGAAAACCAAGGAACGATTTCGATGATTCTTGTTAGTCAGAATTTATCTTTGATGAAGCTCTTTGAGCCAGCGATTATCTCGCGCTTGGGGCAATCAAATATCGTCGAGATGCAACCCTACAATGCAGAGACTCTGACAGGTATCGCTAGCCAACGGGTAGAGATTGCCTGTCGAACTGGTTCGGTAGCAGATGAAACTCTGACTAAAATTGGTCAATTCGCCGCTGAATCCGGAGATGCGCGGATGGCGATTGAACTACTGGAAGCGGCCATCCGTCGAACCGAAAAAGATGGTCGTGGTGAAGTTCTACCAGATGATGTACGACCTAGTACCTTGAGAAAGGCATCACTGGAGCCGAGTTCGGTTGACAATTTATCACAACACCAAAAATTGTCTTTGTTAGGTATTTGTAGACGTTTGAAGAAGGCTGAATACGTCTCGAGCGGAGATGCTCACAAGCTCTACTTACTAGTCTGTGAAGAATATGAGGTAAAACCGCGAAGTTACACCACTTTCTGGAAGCATCTGAAGACGTTGGAAACCGAAGGACTAATCGAAACTAGGGCAGCCAATACCAACGTTGGGAGGGGTAGAACTCAACACATCACAATGAACAATACTGCACCAGCAACCATCGAAAGCAGAATTGAGAGAGAATTTTTGAGAGGCTAAGACTCACCGTAGGTGAATCCGAACCGCTCTTATAGGGGTCTCCTGTCGGGAGGCCGTTCAGGTGACATCATGGCAGGAGAACAGGCGTTCAAGGCGGTGGTTAATGGAGCAGTCGACCATCGTGCATATGCGGTGGATATCACAGGTGCAAATTACAACCATTTCTTGGGTAAGAAAATCGGAGATTCGGTAGATGGGATGTTCGTTGGAGATGGCGACCAAACACTTTCTGGATACAAGTTGCAAATCACCGGTGGTTCGGATGTCACAGGCCGAGCAATGCGCCCTGACCTAGATGGTGGAGGAGTAAAGTCGGTTCTCGTATCGCCCGGAGTTGGATACAAGGGCAAGAGATACGTCAAGAAGAACGCCCAAGAATACGTCTACAAGTATGACGGAATTCGCCGAAGAAGAAATCTTCGAGGCAATGTCATCAGTCAGGATACACGTCAAATCAATCTGAAGGTCGTCGAGGCAGGAAAGCGCTCGCTACCAGTGATTTTTGGTCTCGAGGAAGAGGCCGCTACCGAGACGCCCTCTGACGAAGAGGAGTGAATCGGTAGGGGTTGATGAGTCTGGCAAGTCAATTACCTAGCCAGCCTGTAGTCAATATTGGCATGGTCGGACACGTCGACCATGGCAAGACGACTCTAACCCGTGCTCTTTCAGGAGTCTGGACAGATACCCATTCTGAGGAAAGAAAGCGAGGAATCAGTATCAAACTCGGTTATGCCGACACTGCATTCTACAGGACCAAGGATGGAGAATATTACCCTACAGGTAAGCGACCAGATGGAAAGAAGGACATTGACAAGGAACTACTCAGAGTTGTTTCATTCGTCGATGCTCCCGGACACGAGACGCTGATGGCTGTGATGATCTCAGGCTCATCGATTATGGATGGAGCACTTCTGCTGATTTCTGCAACTGAAAAATGTCCACAACCGCAGACACGTGAACACTTGTCTGCTTTACAAATTGCAGGTATAGAGAATATTATAATCGTTCAAAATAAAATCGATATCGTGACAAAAGAAAGAGCCATTGAGTCTCATAATGAAATCAAGGAATTCGTAAAGGGAACGATTGCAGAAGATGCACCAATAATTCCGATCTCAGCACATCATGATGTAAATCTCGATATTTTGATTCAGGCTATTGAAGACATTATTCCTACCCCTGACCATGGGAAACAGAAGGAGGCACTGATGTATGTTGCAAGATCCTTCGATATCAATCGCCCAGGTTCAAGGCCGAATAAACTACGAGGAGGAATCATTGGAGGTTCTGTAGTGAAGGGCCAATTCTCAGTTGGAGATGACATCCTAATCGCTCCAGGTCGCCGAATCCAAGAGGGAAGTAAAACTCGATGGGAACCAATCAAGACAGTCATCGAATCTGTGCAAGGTGGCGGCCTAGACCTAGAGACGATTCACGCTGGTGGACTTTGTGGAGTTGCTACTCCGATGGACCCTAACGTCACCAAAGCTGATGACCTATCTGGACAAGTGATGGCTCGTCAAGGTGAACTGCCCCCAATTTGGGAGGAGTTCAATCTTGATTTGGATTTATTAGAACATATGGTGGCAAGTGGCGATGATGCTCCTGAAAAGGTAAGGCCGCTACAGCCAAATGAGATGTTAATGATTAACTCTGCAACCGCTACAAGTGTAGGCCAAGTTACTGCAATTAAAGGGAAAAAATGCACACTGCGCCTACGTTTGCCAATTTGTGCACTTGAGGGAAGTCGAATCACTTTGTCTCGAAGAATCGGAACACGATGGCGACTAATAGGTCATGGAACCATCACGGGGTGAAGTGATGTCCAGCGTCCTCATCGACGCCTGTGGTTGGGTGGCATTAGTCGATGCTAGATTGAATCTTGATGTGGCAATGGCTTCTGTTGCTGGTTCGCCAAGATTATTGGTTCTGGATTCAGTGGATGCGGAATTACAGAAATTATCGCAGACGCGCGGCGGTCTACTACTCGATTTGCTTAAGCAGAAATCTGAGAGGATGTCAGATATTGAAGGGATGAAGCATACTGACGATATGCTGGTTGAACTTTCAGTTGAATCCGGTTGGCCGGTCTTGACTGTTGACAGGAGATTGAAGGAGCGATTGGTTAGTGTAGGTGGTTCGTATATCGAAGTCACTAGTGGACCTTCTCTACGACTCGTTGGTTGTTGAGGCTTTGCTATGAAGGAGGGAAATACTAACGGTTCAACCACCATCATTTCTATCATTGATACTTTGTGCCAAGGGCTCTTGGTCATTTCATTTTTTATGTTGCTGATGGCACAAACTAATGATGGTTATGGAATTCCGATAATATCCAGTTTTTTGATATATTTCACATTGGCAGTATACAGACTGGTTTACCAATTTAATTTAGGTATAATGTCCGGAATAAATGCCTCGGTAATCTCGGTTTTTGTACTTTCATTGCTTTTTTGGACTGTGTCGGGGGGAGATTTTTGGAGAGATGGAGCTGATGTAACCATCTTCATTCTAATCTTCATGACACCGTTAGTGTTGTTAGCAGCTTTACATGAAAAGTTCAAAGATTTGTCTAATTGGAAAAAATTTGTAGTTGGTTTATTTTGCTCTTTCCCGTTTTCTCTTCTAGCCGTAGTGGTCTCTTTGGCAATTGTGACTGGTTTTATTGAGGGTAACATGGATAATTTTTGATTTGATGAGTATTGCAATGGGACCCCATTAGCATCGTATACGATATCAAGGGTACCCTTTGAATCACTTAGAATCCAAGATCTTCTAGATTCACATCACTATTCATATTGACTCTAACAGGGAAGGCCAAGGTTACTCCATCTTCCTCGAATCTTCTCAAAATCTCAGTAACAAAGAATGATTTGGAAGGTCTCATTTTCTTTGCATGGTCCACATAATATCGTATCTCCATGACTATTTCTTGGTCTCCGAATCCTCTCAAAACAACCTCTGGTGGTTTTGGTTTGCTAACAATGTCTTGATGATTGTCTGCGATATCTTGCACAATCTCTTCCGCCTTTGTTACATTAGCCCAGGTTGCAGTAAGTCCAAGTCTGATTCTTACCCTCAGTTCCATGTCAGAACTGTGACTGAAATTTGCAACTGCATCTTTTGTTAGAATCTTGTTTGGAACGGTAAGTAAGACTCCATCTGTTGATCTTACTCTGGTGGTCCTCAAACCAATGTAACTAACATCACCCCATTTTGAATAAGTACCACCTAGACTCTTTGGCAATAGAATCCTCTCTCCCTCTCTGAATGGTCTGTCAATTATGATGAAAATACCAGCAATTACATTCTCTACTGTATCTTGTGCCGCAAAGGCTACTGCTAATCCTACAAACCCTAAACCGACAACCAAACCTGTGACATTTATTCCGAATTCATTTGCTGCGGTTAGGATAACAACCGCCCATAGTATGACATTTGCAACTCGGAAAAGAAAATTTTCCAGTCCTTCATCAAAGTCAGTTTTATCCAGCAACCTTCGTAAATATCTCTTAACTATTCCAATCAAAGGAATTCCGAGTATCAAAATTAGAATCCCTGAGGCTGGTCCTGCCGACATAGAGTCTTGGAAACAAGAAAAACTTGGTTCTAATTGGTCGGGGAAATCTTCGAGACAATTGGACATTGTATTCACCTCGAAACATGAAGGAGATAATTGTTAGCAGTCATGGAAGGGTGAAGAGGCGATCATCACCATGTCCGTCCATCAAGCCAATCCTGACCGCAGCATCAATCCAAGCATGTGCGTAATTGATCGCTCCAAAGGCTCGAACCAAATCTCCCTTCTCCAGGAAATGCTTGGCGTCTGCTTGGTAATCATCACACATTCTCATCATTGAATCGAGTCTGGCTACATCTTCTTCAGACTCTGCAATCGGTGATGCTTTTCCTCGTGCTTCTGCTGTTAATTCGAGATACTTCTCGACTTTTTCTTTCGTTACCGTAGAACCTTCGTCTGACATTATGCAGCCTCCTGTGGCGCCCCACGCAAGTGCTGATTTGCAGCCTCACTGAGTTTGAAGTATCGAGTTCTACCTTGCTTTCTTACCGACAGAAGACCCTTGCGTCGCATTCCATTGTATATCTGCGAAAGACGGGAACGACCGACCTCTAAACGGGCTTGTAATTCATTATCCGAGGGAGAGACTTCGCGCATCGACGAGGCCTCGACAATCATTCTCTCGGCCTCGGTCAGTGTTTGCAAAACGATGGGATTGAATGGTAAATCTGGTTCCCATGTAGGACCTAATGAAACTGGAACTTGGACCGGGACTTGTACAGGTGTTGGTGGTGGTGGTGTGGTTGGAATTGATGGGATACTAACTTGGGGGGGTTCCGGCTCAAAAACAGGCTCAGGAATTGGTTCGAATTCATCTTCTACAGGTGCGTCATCGACGAACCATTCAGTATCAATTTCTTCGACAACTGGCTCTGGCTCTGGTGCTATTGGTTCGAATACCCTAGGATTGTTGGGCAAGGTAGATTTGGAATCTGAATCAACCATCCAAACTGACTGGTCGTCATGGAAAACGGACTCTTCTATACCAGACTCTACCGATGTATCGATTCTTGCAGTTGATTGTTCATCCTCTACGCTTTCGGGAGGCATTTCCTTTACCGGAGTTCTTGGCACCAAACTCTTGTGAGGTTCAGCGACTTGAATTGGTGTATCGTCGCCTGTTGTTGGCATCCTATCATTGGCTTGTAGTGTGCGACCTAGTAAGCGTCCAAAATTGCCCTTAGGTTTCCTAGATTCGGGCAATTCAGGCGGCTCTGTTCCTTCTTCAACGAAATAGAATCCAGACTCATCATCAGCTCTCTGGTACACTTCGCTAGGTTCGGGTTCAGGGATTTGCTCTGCTTGATGGAATCTTTCCTCTTCAACTTCTAGTGATTCTGGCTCCTCAGGAGTAGTCCAGATTTCATCAGGTGCCTCGAATTCATCGTTCCATGACTTTTCCTCGTCGTCATCATCATCCCAAAGATCATCTGGTTCTTCTTCTTCTAGTTCAAAATCATCTATTTGAGAAATTTCATCTTCGGACTCTATTTCTACTTCTTCGAACTCTTCAGTAGGTTCTTGTATCTCGGATTCTATCTCCTCTTCTTCGAATATTTCGGGTTCCGATTGGACTGGTGGAGCTCTCCAGGTAGTTAACCGATCTAAGACGCCCCCGTCGACTGGATTATGTCGCTCATCGATTAAGTCCCTCAATAGGCGAATTATCCTACGCGGATTACCATCTGTATGTTGGTGAATTGCAGTTAGAAGACTCGCCCTGATATTCCACTTTTGATTGGCAGCGCGAGAGATTCTACGATTGCTAAGAATCTGAATTTGTTTTTCATCTAAATTCCGTAAATGATGAGGGTCGTCGAAAATATCCAACACCCCCTCATCTAACCCAGTCAATTGAGAGGGGGTAACTGCGACCACGATAAGTGCTCGAAGCCTCTGTAGTAAAGGTGCTAATCGAGATAGCATATGGTTCAAATCTACATTAGCAGGATAATCCAGTGCGACTAGAGGCAAAGTTCCTGTCTCTTTGTCTAGAATATCAACCATCTTGTCAGAGGCCTGTTGGATAGATGGTGGAATATCGAAGCCGCCGAGATATACGGATAACTCATGGATTATCCCCTGAACAGGGTCATCGTCTTCTGGCCAGAATTGTCCTATGAACGGGCGGCGAGATGTTGTCGAGGCAAGGGCGTTGAGGAATGACGTTCTACCCGATCCACGATCCCCCACCAATAGTAGCATTCGTGGAGTTTGGGAAATTAGGTGCTCGCGACATTCCGCCAGCAATCGATCCCGCCCCACTAGATACTCTGCGCGATTTGCTTCGATAGGACGTAGATCGAAGGGGTTGCCTCGTAATGGAGGCAAATCGAGTACCGATGCAGGCCCTTCAGTCATTATCGCACACGTGATCCTAGGGGTACATAATATTCACGTATTCTCACGCATCAATAATGCTAAATTAACGTATTATTAGGTTTTTTCAGATAGATAAAAAGTCTAGTAGGCTTGCAGTAATTTGAATATTAGTAATAAATATTAACGCTTTACTAACGCTTTCTAAATGCGTTAACGATGCGTTAATGGCAAAATTAACGCTTTATTGAGGCTAGAAATGAACCTATTCGGTTTGATTTTGCCCCGATTAGAAGGTGATTATCAGCATTCTTGGCTTGGGCCTCATCTGAGTCTAAAATAGGCAATTTGGGATTAGTCACCACGAAGTGCTTAGAACCGGAAGGTTGTCGCACGGTTTGGTGAAACAATGCCTGTTGACAACAGCCGATTGAGTGGATTCTACAAACTATCAATTCCAGAACGAAGAGCCATGCTCGCAGAACTTGCTGGCCTCAGTGATGAACAAGTCCAGGCTTGGGCAGATGCTGAGTTAGACGAGGGTACAGCTGACAGAATGATTGAGAATGTAATTGGCAGATACTCACTACCCATCGGTGTTGCGACTAACTTCATTATCGATGGCGAACACTATGTAATTCCATTTGTGGTTGAAGAGGCTAGTGTTGTTGCAGCCGCTTCAAACATGGCCAAGAGATGTCAGAAGAATGGTGGCTTCGTCTCAAACAATACTGATCCGGTTATGATTGGACAGATTCAGGTAGTAGGGTGTGAAGACCCAGAGGCATCTCGGGATGCTATTCTTGCTGCTAAAGAAGAATTGATACAATCCTGTAATGAGGTCGATCCAATATTAGTGAAATTTGGTGGAGGATGCAGAGATGTTGAAGCCAGAATAATCGAAACAGATTCAGGTCCAATGATAATCGTTCACATTCTGGTAGATTGTCGAGATGCAATGGGAGCAAATGCAGTCAATACAATGGCCGAAACAATTGCTCCAAGAGTAGAAAATATCTCTGGAGGAACTGTCATTCTTCGAATAATTAGCAATCTAGCAGTCCATAGGTTGGCCAGAGTCAGCGCTACCTTCACTCCAGAAGAGATGTCCGATACTGGTGACGATCCATCTAGAGGTACAGAAGTGATTGATGGTGTCTTACAAGCCTACCATTTCGCGGCAGCAGACCCATTCCGCGCAACTACCCATAACAAGGGAATAATGAATGCAATATCGCCCATTGCAATTGCCTGCGGACAAGACTGGAGGGCTGTAGAATCTGGTGCCCACTCCTATGCATCGCATGAGCGACGATATGGTTCAATGACTCATTGGGAAAAGGACACAGATGGGAACCTAGTTGGTTCCATTGAGATACCAATGGCTGTAGGATTAGTCGGAGGGGCGATTACAATCCACCCAGGAGCCCAAGCAAATGTAGCACTCCTGGGCATTAACTCCGCAGATGATCTAGCGAAAGTAATGGCTGCTGCAGGTCTCGCACAGAATCTCGGTGCTCTTCGGGCTCTTGCAACAGTTGGTATACAGGCGGGTCACATGAAACTGCACTTACGCAACATGATTGCCAGTGCTGGCGCCTCTCCAAATGAAATCGAGCCTGTGGCGGCGATTGTTAGGGAAAGTGGCGAAAGAATCACCATGGCAGCGGTCGAGTCTGCATTGCAACAGGTTCGTGGCGAGTAATCACTCGTCGCCTTGAGCCGCTTCCATCGCTAGCGCCTCTTCGGATGGTGCTTCAGAGAACTCTTCGATAGTCATCTGTTCATCAGAAAGTGATGCAGCCAACTGTGCACTGGTAAGTCCAGCCTTTCCGGCTTCTGCCCTGAACCATTGGCGTACCTTTTGATATTCGACATCGGGGCAACCGAAGTATTCTGCAAATCTTCGAGTTGTTGTTAATCGACGAGTCAACCCATCCCTGCGTCTATCGATGAATCCTAATCCGGCTAATTCCCTGACCCTATCATAGGCCTTAGGTCCAATCATATCGACCAGTTGCGCTTGCTTCATAGGCTGATGGTAAGCGATTAGTGCGGCCGCAGGTAGCAATCTAGCTGGAACATCCGGTCTAACCGACTCTGGTAGATGAGAGGAAAGTGTGGGTCTAACTTCGAAAATCCATCGGCCCGCAACTTCGGTTAATTGCAAAGCAGAGTCTCTACGGCGCTTGATTGTAGCACGCAAGTTCTCCAAAGCGCCGGAAACCTCTGTACGAGTTTTACCAGTTTGCTCCATCAATTCTTCAACCGTCATGGAGCGACCGGCACTGAACAAAATAGCTTCAAGAATAGTGGATAATTCGACAGAATCAGACATCTACTTCCACCTCCATCTCTGGCTTTGGGTTGATTTTCTCAGTTAGTACATCAAAATCATTGTAATCGGGGTGTAAATCCTTGATGGAAATCAATCCATCACGGCCTGATTTCTGAGTTAAGTCTGCATAACCTCTGTGAGTCAGGAATAGTGCTGAGACCAAGGCAGTAACCTGTGCTTCGGCCTCCGCTTCATCGAACTCCAACCCACCTTCCAGTGATTTGTCCCTAAGGTAGGTTGTAATGTCCTTCAGGTCGACCGCCATATCGCCTTCATCAGACCGGTCTCTAAGGGCATTCCATGTTCGTCGAAGATCTCCTTCCAAATCCTCGATGTGAAGACTCCCGGAAAATCTAGCCCTTGCCTTTGCATGAGCTTCTCTCCTCTCTTTGGCGATTTGTTCTCTGAGTTTCAAATCCTCAGAGATTTGTTTAGCGCTCTGTAATCCCATTAGTAATTCTCCGAGAGTTACAGGACGGCTTTCCTCTCGATGAATTCTTCCTTCGAACATCGAGGGGAGTACATTGTCCGCCGCCCCTGTCATAACTCCTACAGAGAAGTTGTAATCATCTTCTGTGAATTCTGTTTCCCAGCCACTTACATCAAAGTCAAGGAATTCTTCCTCGTGTTCATCCCATGCTCGGTCTTGTCTCTCGATAAGTGTGGATGATTGACCTCTTAGAATCTGCCAAGCCATTCGGATAAGTCGACCACAGGTTGGTAAATCGATATTGTCAGTAGTTTTGATTCGCGCCTCAAACATCTCTAGGAAGCTTGTAAGATCGACGTCCCAGGGATCTAAGTCCTTTGATCTGAATAATTGGAATACCAATGCTACCGAGCGATCAAATGGTTCGATTAGGAATTGATGTTCCGCTTCTTCTAAACTAGCTAGCTCTACCAATCGGTCTAGATAACGGCTAGTTTCAAGGTCTTCCTCGCCTTGCAATAGCCTTTCGACGATATCGTCCCTCATTGCAGTGGCATCGAAGACTGTCATTCTTCTCTCTCCAACTCCTGCTCGATTGCTGCTTCGCTGTCAACCTGCTCTTCTTCCTCTTCCTGTTGAGGAATGGCTGCTTCCTTCTCTGCGATATCTTCACTCCATTCGTCAGTTCTTTCCTTCAGTGAAGACATGGTTGATTCACTTGGGTCTAAGTCCTCTTCTTCAGCATCATCGGACACTTCAACGCCAGCCCTATCGGCAAGGCCGCCTAGGCTCAATGGACGATCCATTGGTTCAGGCACCTTTGGCATGGTCTCAGCGCTTGGCAAGTCGCCCATTCCTTCCTTGGCACTTTGTGCTTCTTTCAGTGCCTCTTGCTCGGCCTCGAATTCTTCTCCAAGTTCGATTGCAGCTGCTCTGTCGAAGTCGGTAATTCGACGACTGCGGCCATCTCCCGCATGGGTAATTCCAATGTGGTGGTCAGCAAGTGTAAGGCTGACCTTTCTTAGAGTCACCATGATGAATTGAGCGTGGGTACTACGAATTCTACAGAGAGTAGCGATTCGCTCAGCGTTGAATGGATCAAGGTTCTGGTCAACCTCGTCAAAGTAGTAGAATGGGCTAGGTTCGTAATCTTGGATCGCGAAAACGAAAGCCAGGGCCGCCATCGACTTTTCTCCCCCGGAGAGGAAACTTCGACGAGTTCTCTTACTCTTACCAGGAGGAATACAAGCCATCCTGAGTCCACCCTCAAATGGATTCTTGGTGTTCTCAAGTTGCAATTCACCCTCTCCACCAGGCTGTAGCAACTTGTAGGCACGAGTGAAGTTCTGGTTGACTTCATTGAAGACGGCGAGAAGTCTTGTCTTCCTCTCGTCTTCGAGTTGTTCTGCAAGACTAACCAACATTGCATGCCTCTCCTTGCAGAGTTTTCCGTCGGCGACGAGTCCGGCGATTCTCTCTACAGTTATGTCGTAGTCCTCTATCGCTAGCATATTGACGTCGCCGAGTTGGCCGAGGCGGCGATCTAGGCCCTGCACCCCCTTCTCCGCCTCGGCCACTGTTGGCAATTGAATTTCTAAATCAGGGATTTCGATTTGATTCTCGGCTAAATCACTCTGTAATTCGACCAAGGTCTCTTCCTTGTTCCTGATGCTCTCCACAAGACCTTCCAATCTCGCTTTAATTGTTTCACGCTGAGTCTGCATCTGTTCTACATGAGCTCGAAGACTTGCACGCTCGTCGACTATCTCGTCCTTACGCTGGCTGAGAATCTGATGCTCTTCATTGAATTGTGAAGCTTGTAATTTGAGTTCTTTGAGACTTTCTTCTGCCTTTTGAATTGAATTCTGAAGTGTCTCAATCGTCTTTGTGGCTTCTGTAATGATTTCGTTTTGTCTCTCAACAGACCTGGCGAGATCTTTCTTTCTGTCTTCGAGAACCTTTAGTTTCTCGCCACCGGTTACAATATCAGATTCAGCTCTAAGTTTAGTGCGCTCAGCCTCGGTTCGTGTGTCCTGAGCGCTTCGAAGAATTTGCGAGAGATGATCAGGTGTATGATTCTGTAATGCCTCCGCGGCTAATCGACGAGCATCGACTGCGGCTGTGTGTTCTTTTTCTGATTCAGCAGCCGCAGCAGTAGCGTTTTGACTCGCGGATTCCAATCTCTCGTATTCTTTGCGAGCATCGACTACCTTCTTTGAGATATCATCCACTTGCTTCTGTGCGATCTTAACATCAGCCTTCCAATTCCTAACTTTTACAGAGTGATCGCTATCATCAAGTCCATGAATTTGGTTTCGAAGATTATTCATGTTGTCACGGATCTCTTTCAGTGCAGCTTCCACTGTTGAATACCTCAAGTTGGCTCTATTAACTGCTGATTCTAGTTTCTCCATTCCGGCGCCAGCTGCACCAGCACCACCGAATGAAGGACGTGTTCCCTTTGCTGAAGAACCACCTGTCATAGCGCCAGTCGCTTCGACTATTGAACCATCAAGAGTCACCATTCTAACTCCGCCCATATTGCGGCGTGCAACGTCCATCGACTGAACAATCAATGTATTTCTACAGGCGAAGCGTACAGCAGTTTCAATTTCCTCATCGTAATCCAATAGGTCATGCGCAAATCCAATAATTCCGGGGTTTCTAGCAACCATTAATGCACGGCCTTGAGCACGAGAAGCACTAATCTTGTTGAGAGGTAGGAATGTTGCTCTTCCACCACCATTTGCCCCAAGCCACTTGATACAACTTGCAGCAACCTCATCATCGCTGACAACGATTGAGTTAATACCGCCACCAAGTGCGAATGCTAATGCCTCTTCGTGTGAGTCATCCTTTGGTGAAGTCAATTCTCCAAGTGACCCAAGAATACCCCGGATTTCCCCGCTCTGTCTAAGTTTTGATAATGCGCGTAGAGTTACTGCGGAACCTGGTTTCGAGGCTCGAGCCTCCTGTGCGGCACGAGCGCGATCAAGTGACCGATTTGCATTTCTCAATTGTTCCTCCGCACTATCACGATCGCCGCGAAGTGCGACCTCCTGTTTCTGCAATTGTGTTAGTTTAACAGCCAATGATTCTCTATCCTCTACCGGCTTTTCTTCTTGTAGATCCTCGCCGGTTAGCTCGAGGTCGTCTCTCTCAAGTGATACGACCTCGTATTGTTCCTCCAAATCCGCTAAATTGTCCGATGCAATTCTTGCCGCTTGCTCGGCTCTATCGGATTCTAGTCTGGCTTCAGCCATCTTGTCATGTACCTCGGATAGTTCCTCATTTGCTAATCCTAAGGCTCGATTCAAATCACGGGAATGCTTGTCTCCTGATTCAATGGCTTTTCGAGCCTCCGACTCATTTTGTTCGGCCTCATCCAGAGCGTTATCGGCATCCGTGACGGATTGTTTGGCCGCCTCGATTTCGTCTACGAGTTGTTGAATGGCTGCCTCGGCTGATTCTAGGTCGGATTGGAAAAATTCGATTTCATCTGTCGCGTCTTCAGAGGCTCGGTTTTGGTCGCCAATTCTATCACGACTGGTCTCTACTTCGATTTCTAAAGTCCGAATCTCATCCATGACTGCCTTTGATTCTCCAGTCGCCATATCCTCAAGTTCACGAGAGACATTGACCAATTCTTCTTCGAGTTGCAGAAGACGAGATTCGTTATTTCTGACACTTTCACGGACCTTGTTGCTCTTTTCCTGATACTTTCCATAATCTTCATTGAGCAAACGAATCTCTTCGACTCGGTTACGATACTTGGCCTGAGCCAATATGATTCTAGCTTGATCTAATTGCTCCTTAAGGTCGCGATACTTGAGAGCCTGTTCTCTCTCCTTTTCCAACTTCTTCAAACGAGTCTTCTGGTCCGCCTCAAATAACTCGATAGTCTCAATATCATTCTCAACCACTTTACGTTGATTATTTGCTGAGCGAATTTCTGAATCATAAGCAGTAACTCCAGCTACCTCTTCTAGAACTCCTCTTCTCTTCCAATCAGTCATGGTTGCAAGATTTGTTACGTCCCCCTGCAGAACTATGTTGTATCCGTCGCCGTGTAATCCGGCTTCTGCAAGAGTTCTTCTCATCTCGGTTGCAGTGACACTGCGTTCCCCAATTTTGTAAGATGAAATCGGTTGATTCTTTCTGTTCAGACGGACAGATCTTGTGAATGATGCTTCATCCTCATCGATACGTAACCTTCGTCGCCCGCCTAATTCGGGCTTGTTTGCAAAAACTAGAGTCACCGACATATGACGGGCAGGCTTACCGCGCTTTCCACCGTTGAATATTAAGTCGCCAACATTGTCTGCTCGCATGACTTTTGTCGAACGAGTGCCGAGTACGAATTGTATGGCATCACCAGAATTTGACTTTCCTGACCCATTAGGGCCGGTTATCGCAGTAAACCCTTCATCGAAGGGTATGGTAATCTCACCGCCAAAGGACTTGAAGTTCTCCACTTCTATTCTCAGTAAGTGCATCCCATCACCTAAATGACGAAAGGAATTTACCCAACGTCATTCTTTCCCTGCCCCCTTCCAAGACTATGAAGGTTGAGGCATCACAGAGGTTCGGAGAGTGTTTGCAGACACTATTACCAAGAGCCGGAACTGTGGGTAAAGAATGGTTATCTTCAATGCAAGATAGTTTGAGGAGTAAGCATGGCAGGGGATGCACCGAACCGCGACTTGCCGACTGTCGACGTCGCGGTTATTGGCTCGGGTATCGCTGGACTGTTTCTTGGCTTGCGTTGTTTCCGAGCCGGCCTCTCTGTTGCAATCATCACAAAGAAGAGCCTCTCAACCTCATCTACGAACTGGGCTCAAGGAGGAATTGCTGGAGTTCTTGATATCGATAACAAAGCGGCTCTAGAGGCTCATGTTGAGGACACTTTAGCATCAGGAGGGGGTTTGTGTAATGAGGAGGTTGTGCGTTCGGTTGTGTACGATGCTGCCGATAGGATTCGTGATTTGGTAAAACATGGAGTGCAATTCGATTTGAGTGCGGATGGTCTGTATGATCTAACCAAGGAAGGTGGCCACTCCGAGCATAGAATATTACATTCTCGCGACAGAACCGGAGCCGAAATCGAGCGGGCCTTGACTGAAGGTGCGGCAGATGAATACGAATCTGGTCTGAGAATTCTAGAGGACTGGATGGTTCTAGATCTTGTTAGGCGGGATTTGCATAAGCCCGAGAAAGGAGTTGCAGGTTTGTGGTGCCTAGCCCCAGATGGTAAGGTATACACCTTGGCATCACGCTGTGTTGTGTTAGCTTCTGGAGGAGCGGGTATGCTTCATCTTGCAACTACAAATCCAATGGTTTCCACAGGCGATGGTGTTGCCATGGCACATAGATTAGGAGCAGATGTATGCGACATGGAATTCATTCAATTCCATCCAACTGCATTAGCCGTCGATTCGCAGAATCCGTTTTTGATTACAGAAGCTATGAGGGGGCACGGGGCGATTTTGATGACCCGTTTCGAATACGATAAATGGAAGGAGGTTGGCGACTCTCCTGATGATTTATCCTATATGAAAAGATATTCAGAAAAAGGATCACTCGACACCAGAGACGTCGTTGCAAGAGCCACTGATAGAGAATTGAAGAGAAGTGGAGATTCTCACGTACTCCTAGTAACTGAACACCTAGATATTGAGGAAATTCGTCAAGAGTTTCCAACGATTGCACATAAGTTGGCTGAACACGGAATCAATCTAGGACCCGATCCTATTCCTGTGCGCCCTGCCGCACACTATCTTGTTGGAGGTGTCAAAGTTGACAAGAAAGGTAGGGCTATGAATGAGGGCAAAGTTCTACCTGGGCTATACTCTATCGGAGAAGTTGCTAGAACGGGACTCCATGGCGCTAACCGTCTCGCTTCCAATTCGCTACTAGAGGCAGTAGTGTACTCTGATAGAGCGGCTACCGATATTATTTCGAGAGCAGAAGATGGATTGCTTCCAGATATGGTCGAAGACATCACTTATTGGAGAGGAGAAGACCTTGAGGAGTTGGCAGACCACGGAACTCTCCAAAGTGATTTGTTGGCGCTTAGAACGATGATGACAAACGATGTTGGTTTGGTCAAGAGTGATTCTAGATTAGAAAATGCCAGAGAGAAGATTGCACAAATCAGAGCTGATGTAGTTCCTGTCTGGCACGCGACTAAACCTACTCAGGCAATGGTGGAATTACGTAATCTGATTATTTGTGCTGAACTGGTTATCGAAGCCTCGATTGCTAGAAGGAAGAACGTCGGACTTCACTACAATATCGATTGCGAGTAATTAGGCGAACTCACTAGACCTTTCGATACCTTTGACCAATGCGTAGAGGGACTGATTTGCAGGAGTTGGAATCCCAATCGACTCACCTCTTTCTACAATAGCACCACAAAGTGATTCTATTTCTGTGGCGCGTCCAGCCATCACATCTTGTAACATCGAACAACGATTTTCGGACGTTGCCTCGACCACCTTTCGTAGGTGTTCTTCCAAATCGACATCGCCTAAGTCGACACCGGAGGCTCTGCCCACTGCCGCTGCTTCTAGCATGGCGGTCATCGCTTGATCCCAGAGTTCGGGTACGTCGATAAGGGCACCATTTCTAACTCCGGCAATCGCACAGACTGGATTGATTGCAACATTCAACAGTAGCTTTCTCCAGACTATGTTTTGTACATCATCGGACCATATCGGATTCAGGTTTGCATCCTCAAATACTTGCATTAGAGCTGAGGCCACCTCGGCGACACCTCCTCCATCGAGCTTGCCCATTCGAATGGCTCCTCGACCTACCCAATGAATTTCTGATTCACCATCCTTCCAAGCACCATGAGTAATCGAACCCCCAAGTATTCTTTCCCTACCTAAACGATGAGCTAACATCTCTGAGTGACCAAGACCATTCTGTATACTGATTGCGAGTCCATTTGGAGTTAGAACTTCTTCAGCGATTTGCGCTAAAACTGAAGTTGAGGAGGCCTTTCCACATATGATAGCAACATCACAAGTACCTCTAATCTGTTCAGAAATTGGCCCTTCTTGACTATCGACGACACTAAATCGGTCTGGAGGAATCATCTCTATCGAACCCTCTGGAGTGTGTAGAATCAAGCCAATCATTTCCAGATTGCTAGCAACTTGGCCACGAGATACTGCCACAAGGTCTGCATCTGTATCCGAAAGAGCACCGAGAATAACCCCCCCGATTGAACCTACTCCAAGAACTGCGATTCGCATCTATTCACACCCATCAATAGGGCACCGGGCGGCTAGGTTAACTGTGATTTCACCCTCATCTACAGTTACCCAAACCGCTCGATACAAAGCGGTTGTACCTGTAGTCTCCAGATACATCATCAAATCTGAGTTTGGAGAGATTTCGTCTGGTATAGAGACTGTCCAAACATATGATTCGGGTGAATCTCCAGTCCAACTTACGGCAATCGGAATTGTCTTATTCATGCGATTAGAGATTGTGTAAACGGCGGCTGCGATTGGAGCTACGTCAGCTGCAACAGGAGCAACGTCTGGAAGTGTGTCGCCTACGTCGGTGTAGTCACCGTCTCCGTTAGCGTCGACTCCAGGGTCATCGAAGTCTCCGTCGCCGTTGTTATCTACACCTGGTGTAGCTGCGTCATCGAAGTCTCCGTCGCCGTTGTTGTCGACTCCAGTCTCTGCCTGTTCGGGAATAGCCAAATGCGTCCCAATATCTCCACCGTCTAAAATTACATCATCCCCCTCGACAATAATATACGAACGTAGCATGACTCCTTCCTTACAGAAGGCTAACCAACCACTAGAACCGAAGTATAGAGTTCCCAAACCTAATTCACCTGCTGGAATCCTAATGGAAGAACGATCGGAAAAAGTCCAATTCCAACTATCCCCAATTTCCATCTCAGGCATTATTGTAGTTGATGGACAAAATGCTATTCCTTGACCACCGAAAGTTATCGTATAATCTGTATTTGCTGAGTACCAATCCGGTATTTGCCAAGCACCATCAGAAATCTGTAATTTGGCTTCGGTTCCATTCACTGGCAGCCACCAAGTCATTCTCTCGCCATTCTCGAAATCTAGAGTCAGTGCTGGACCCATGACACGTCTAAATTCATCTTTGTATTGTGATGATTGCAATGCGCCTTCGTAGCCTCTTAGACAAACGTCGTAAAGGCCTGGTTGAGTCAGATTAGTGTCGTTCTCAAACTCCCAAAATGGATTTGTTAGAACTAAAGACGCAGTCCTATTATCCACCTTCTGAATACTCATACAAATTCTTGGAGTCTCAGTATCCTCAATCAATAACCAAAGAGGATCTATTGGAGAGGTAGTTGCGGGATTTCTCAGAACTGTCAGGTGCTCTTCGATATGACCTTCGACATCTACTAGAATTCTCAACCACATAGAGGCATCATAAACTAATGTTGATTTATTTTGAGTACTATCCAAACGAGTTATTGTCATACTAAGCAAATCGGGTGAATTTTGAGTCACCTGATCAAACCTGTAGATTCCATTTTCGTTGAACTGAGATGAATTAATATCCCATAATTGGGAGTATTCTCCCTCTATTCTAATCTGTATCCATCCGGATACCGGATTGATTCCTTCTGGACTTAACTCTAGAGTTAGATTATACGGCTCTGAGGCGTTAAGTTCGACCTCATCAACCCATCCAGAGATATCCAATCCTTCGTCCCATTGGTTTATTGCAAAGGATGGACTCAATCCAGGGAATCCTAGGATTAGAATGAATATAAGAAGCGTGACAAATCTGCTGCGTTCTTTGTTAGATGGGACTATTGACTCATCAACAATCAGAGGTGGAGGGGAGTTCTCTGGACTGAAACGACGCATCGCCGCCAAAGCTGCAATTATCAGCCAAGGCATATAGTCGGTATTTGCAAAGATAATCACCATTGCACCGAGCATCAGAATGAAAATCCCTGTTTGACGGTTTGAATCGGACATCTCAGCGGGACCGATTAAAGCGTGCAATAATCGGTCGCCGGGGAATCCTGGAATGGGTAATAACAAGGTCCAACCGATTAGAGTCAAACCGATTCCAGCAAGACCAGTAAGGTGAATCCATTGTAATTTAATGAGTAAATCTTCACCCATCCATTCTAAAGTTAGGATTGAGATTAGGATATTATTGTCGAAACCAATAGGCGCAGAGGATAATTCTGGTGGCTCAAGAGGAGTCAAATACAAACCGATTAGGGTCAGTAAACTTCCACCGAAGAATAGGATTAGTGGTGCCACTAATTCGATTATCGCAAGAGCCCTACGGTGAGGGATTGGAAGTAAATCAGCTCTATGTTGACTCAATATACCAGCCAAACCAAAAGGCCAACTGACGGCCAAAATAGGGAAGGCTATAGGTACAAAATGACCTATTTTCACACCATATTGTAATGCGACCCTTCTGCGAACTTCGCTAGCTAAGGCCATGATAAGCATCATTGGAATTGCCATGTAAATGATTGATTCTTGCAATAAATTCGAATCTAGTGCGGTAGCGCTTGAATCGAACTGCATTAGCCAAGCGCTACCAATCATCGTAAGGAAGCCAGCCATCATCAGCCAAACAGCAGATAATTGCCAATTTGCAATAATTTGCTGGCCACCTGGATAATTAGCGATGCTGAGTATGGGCGGATTACCCCTGTCTAGCATCGAAAGATAGCCTAATGGCTCCAGTTCCTTGTTGAGTTGGACTAACGCCTCTGAGTCGCTTCTACCACTTTTTGACCTAACCTGCCAAGCCTGCCCAGCCATTACTTCGTTACCTAAATCGAAGTAGCGATGGATGATGTGGAGTGTCAATTCCTGCTGAGTCCAAGCCGAGTGATCGAGGACGATTGGTTCGGCTTCCGACATACTACGCAACCACCTTCGGTGGTTGCGAACTCATGCACCCACCTATCAAACCGCGTAATGCGCAAACCGTGATGCAAAGATGCTCTCACTTATTCTTGAATCGCTTCAAGCGGAAGGTCTCTTCTCGCTCCATCTCTTCCAATCTGAGTTGAATGAAAGTCTGCGCTTCTTTCATCTCTGGAATAACCTTGAACTCAAGTGCGTTGACACGGCGCTTGGTTGCTTCTATTTCTTCTAGAAGTCGCTTCAAAGTAGCCTCCATCTCGGCGGCTTTGACTATATTGGCGATTAGTGAGGAGTAGGCATCTGCTGCCTCATCAATGTATGGAGAACCTCCGATTAAACCTGTGCCGCGTTCTTCGATTGTCGAGGTTAGATTCTGTCCTTCTACCTGAGGTACTACAACACCCATGATGTTTCGACGACTAACTTCAACTTCCGGTGAGGCCGAGTTAGCAATAGCTGCACTCTTTACAACAAGACCACCTTCGATTGCGCTTGCTAAACTGATGGCCTCTACCGCTTCGCGGTAAGTACCGACGAGTTCCTCTCTTGCACTGATCATATCAGACAACAGGGTTCGGAACTCGTGGAACAGTCCGTCACGCTTCATCTTCAGTAGATTGTATCCACTAGATGTCTGCTTGATGCGTCGCTTGAGGTTGATCAACTCGGACCTGGTTGGTTTGATGTCCAATGCCACTTTTTCACCTCCTCATCGACTTAGTTCGAGAGTTTCACTCCTTCTTCTCGGTTGGATGGTACTTGTCAATCCACTTCTGATCTAATCGGACGAGATACTTCGTGTCGATGTTGGTTAGTAGATTCCAAGCAAGATCGAGTGTACCTTCACCGATTGATCGGTCTTCATCACGGCTCTGTCGTAAGAACTCATTTTCGAATATATCAGCGAACTTAAGCAACTGAAGATCACGCTCATTCAATGCATCTTCGCCGACAATCGCAACTAGTCCTCGCAATTCCCTACCTTGAGCGTAAGCAGCGTACAACTGGTCAGATACCGACTTGTGGTCTTCACGGGTCTTGCCATCACCAATACCGGCGTTCATTAGTCGACTTAGCGAAGGTAGAACGTTAATTGGCGGATAGATACCCTTCTGATGCAATTCACGGGAAATAACAATTTGACCCTCTGTAATATATCCTGAAAGGTCAGGGATTGGATGGGTAATGTCATCACCTGGCATAGTTAGAATTGGGAATTGTGTGATACTTCCTTTCTTGCCCTTTACTAGACCTGCGCGCTCGTAGAGCATTGCCAAGTCAGTGTACATGTATCCTGGGTAACCGCGTCGTCCAGGAACTTCTTCACGGGCGGCACCGATTTGTCTCAAAGACTCACAGTAGTTTGTCATGTCTGTGTAGATAACCAGTACGTGATAATCGTGCTCGAAAGCAAGATACTCAGCGGCAGTCAATGCTAGACGTGGTGTAATCAGACGCTCAACTGCTGGGTCGTCGGCTAAGTTGACGAACAGAGCTGAATTTTCCAACGCACCTGTTCGCTCAAGGTCATGGACGAAGAAGTTGTATTCCTCCGCTGTGATACCCATAGCACAGAAAACTACGACGAAATCATCGTCACTACCGACCAGCTTTGCTTGCCTAGCGATCTGAAGTGCAATGTCGTTGTGAGGAAGACCAGCAGCGCTGAAGATAGGCAGCTTTTGTCCTCTAACAAGAGATGTACATGCGTCGATTGCGGAAATTCCAGTCTGGATAAATGACTCTGGGCTTTCACGAGAATATGGATTAATTGCGGCTCCGATGATATCGGCCATTTCGTCTGGAACGATTGCTGGTCCACCATCACGAGGTCGGCCCGCACCGTCTAGAATACGACCTACTAGGTCTTTGCTAACAGGCAGACGGAATACATCACCTAGGAACTTAACACCGGTTTGTCGATCAACCGAAGATGTTCCTTCGAAAACCTGCACGATAACTTGGTCATCGGATGTATCGAGAACCTGTCCGTTCTTCATGGTGCCATCGGAAAGTCGCAACTGTACAATTTCACCGTAAGCTACAGGTTCGGTTTTGTTTAGGAACACAAGCGGTCCCTTGACGTCAGTAATGGTTCGGTACTCTTTTCCACTCATTCATATCCCTCCTCAGTTCTCCTCCATGGTAGCAGATATCTGCTTGCCCATTTCTTTCACTAATTTCTCAATACGCTCTTCGTATCCTTCTTCGAATCTTCCCCTCATAATATCAGTCCTAGCCTGTACGTTAACCACAGATTCTAGGTCTGCACCACCAGCAATAGCCTTCTTTGCTTCATCCTGGTATGCTAGAATTGCTCTAGCCATTGTATATTGTAGCTTGAGGTTGCTGTAAGTATCCACATCGTGGAACGCATTTTGTTGAAGGAAGAACTCACGAATCATACGAGCGACTTCGAGAGTTAATTGTTGGTCGATTGGTAGAGCATCGGAACCGACTAGTTGAACAATTTCTTGCAACTCAGCTTCAACCTGCAATAGAGCACTGGTCCAATGCCTGTGGGTAAAGCGAATATGAACTCAGCCAGTTAATCGCAGGGAAGTGTCGCTGACGAGCAAGACCTGCGTCAAGTCCCCAGAACACCTTGACGATACGTAGTGTACCTTGGCTGACCGGCTCGGATATGTCACCACCAGGAGGCGATACCGCTCCGATAACTGATACAGAGCCGTCGTCTCCAGCGAGAGTCTGAACACGACCTGCGCGCTCATAGAATTCAGCCAGTCGACTGGATAGGTAAGCAGGGTAACCTTCCTCACCAGGCATTTCTTCAAGTCGAGAAGAAATCTCACGCATTGCTTCTGCCCAGCGGCTTGTTGAATCAGCCATTAGAGCAACATCGTAACCCATATCACGGAAGTATTCCGCGATAGTGATTCCAGTATATACAGAAGCCTCACGAGCAGCAACCGGCATATTGGACGTGTTTGCAATCATCGTGGTTCTGTTCATCAGAGGCTTTCCTGTGTGCGGGTCGATTAGGTGAGGGAACTCAGTAAGTACTTCAGTCATCTCGTTTCCTCGCTCACCGCATCCAATGTAAACAACGATTTGAGCGTCAGACCACTTAGCCAACTGTTGTTGTGTAACGGTCTTACCACTTCCGAATGGTCCAGGGATACCGGCGGTACCACCCTTAGCCAGAGGGAAAAGGAAGTCGAGGATCCTCTGACCTGTGATTAGTGGAACATCCGGTGCGTACTTTCGAACGAATGGGCGCGGTGTTCGAACCGGCCATTCTTGCATCATGGCAATTTCCG
>CACELO010000011.1 GCA_902560445.1 uncultured Candidatus Poseidoniales archaeon | reverse complement strand
TTCAGCGCCGGTAACTACAGATTGGTCGGGTTACGTGGTCATCATGCACCCAAAACGCTCAGAGGTTGCCCAGCGATTGAACATCGTTAATCCGGGCTCCTACGCTTTGAAGGTGAATATCCGATAAGGAGGAAATGGATATGGAAATTATCGAGAGAAAAGAGAATCCATTACTTAACCGAGTTGAAATTAGTTTTCGGTGGGAGCACCCCAAAGGAGCGACTCCTAAACTTTCTGAAATGGTCGCTGCTGCTGCAAAGGCCGAACCAGGTTCCAAGAAAGAATTGACCTTCGTAAAAAATGTAAACACCCGATTTGGCCGGCCACAGACTACTGGAATCGCCGTTATTTACGGTGACGCAGAGGCGGCAGCCCTTGAGCCAGAATTTGTTCATTCTCGCCACAAGTCAATTCACTCTCCAAATGAGGAGAAGGAACCAGCGATCTCAGAACCTGTTGCTGAGGAGTCCTCCACAGAAGAAGATGAAGCGGATTCAGAAGAGGGAGGCGATGAGTGATGGGGGAAGGGCCTAATCCAAACGGAAAGCATTCGAAATACTCTATCGAAGATGGCAAATTGATTCGAAAAGAGACTTGCCCAGAGCCTAATTGTGGCCCGGGAATTTTCTTGGCGGTTCACAAAGATCGTAAGTCATGCGGTAAGTGTGGATATACTGTCAAGAACGATTAACCGCGAATTCGCACAACGTTCCATCGTTCGTAAGAATCTTGTCTGCAACAAACCCCACTCCTAGTTCTTTTCTGGATGAAATCTCAAGGCCTAAACCGCTTAATCGGCCATCGAATCGCCAGCCTGTAAATTCCCACGCTTCATTTATTGTTCTAGCTGCTAATAATGGTCCTGGAGTAGAGTAAGACTCCTGTATCTGTTCTCCATCTGAAATTAGAAATCCACCTCCTGCTAGAGTCAACAGATGGGATTCCCCCGAATGAAAAACCCTTTCAATTCTATCTGGAATTTGTAAGCTTCTTCTATCGATTTCGATGCCAGAATCTAAGGATATATCTACTACCAATCCATTGTCATACCATAGCCTTAGAGATTTTTTTGACTGGGAAATTGAAATTGCAGTTTCAAGCCCCCGTAGTTTACCATCTATCGTGCCTGGCAGACTTGATCTCCAAACTTCGTTTGCCTCCAAATCCATTTGATATACTCCTTTTCCACGTAAAACAAAACAGAAATTATCACCAAGGCTTGTTATGCATGTAGGTTCTGAATCGAGAGCATGAGACCATACTGAGTTTTGAGGGTGTAAAGACATTGGATTCAGAGAGGTTCGCAAGTCACCACGAGAAACCCCATTGCCCCATAAATCCTCTAATTTTAGACTAGCAATTCTTGCTAATCTCATCTCAGCCTCAACCCAAATTCCAATCCAATAATCTATCAATGGAGTTGAGTGAGTAATTGTCGAAGCAAATGGAATGGAAGATTCTCCAATCAATCCCCCATCTCGGTCAAGTTTTGCCAATTCTCCCAGACTTCCGATTACAATGTAATATTCTCCACAGTCATCCACCCGGGTTGGAGTGAAGGGGACCGTTCGTTCCACGACTTGACCCATCGGCTATTGTGTTTGAACCTGTGGTGCTAACGTATCTCGCTATTGCTTTGCGGATTGGATGGTTTGAAGTCTTCAGGCTTCCAGCATGTTATATGGTGACACTTCTGCTAGCTTCTCGAGCAGATAACGCCTCGGTAAATCTCCATGAGGCGGTTGTAGATCTTGGAGGTTGGCAGGAGTCTGAAAATTTGCAGCATGGATTATTAATGAGACATTCAGTTCGCCCAGTTCATCTTCTTCTAATCGAAAAGTTACATATTCATGCTGACGGTATCGATTTAATTCATGAAAAAGAAACAGCTGAGGCAGTCGACGAAGTCCTAGTTCTTTCTCGTCACGCGGCAAAGAGTGGAATCCCCTCACTTACCGTTCATGCAATAGGCGTCCCAGGTGAAGTGCCTCACGGAGAGGTTGGATTCGCTGGGGGGGAAAAGGGGTTAGCAGTGCCTCCCTCACCCAGATTTTCTGCTATTTATTCCGCCCTGAGAGATGAAATCTCTAAATCAGAAATCGCAAATGAATTTGAAGTTAGCTTAGAGACAACTCATCATGGTCCAGTTCTAACTAAACCTACCCTATACCTAGAGATTGGATCAAAAGAATCCGAGTGGATTCGCAAAGATGCCTCAAGCCTCTGGGCTGTTGTAATCTCGCGGGTTCTAGGTTTTTCAGATAATTTAGCTGAAGGAGAGTGGCTTGGTGAAGGAGATGTTATGGTTGGTTTCGGAGGAGGGCATTATGCTCCTCGCCATTCGGAGGTTGCAATCCGTAGTGGTATACCATTAGGTCACTTAATTGCAAATTATGCCTTAATTTTTGATGATCAACTTACAGAATCGACATCTGGCCCATGGAGACATAGTTTGCATGAAGCCATCGAAAAAACTCGTATTGCATTTCCAGGTGGAACTATCTTTGCACATTTAGACCGTAAATCATTCAAAGGCTGGCAACGAAATGCAATCATTACAGAATTATCCTCTCTTGGGGTTGAAGTTCGTCGAGGCAAGGAGATTAGTCCTTGAGCAATCGTGAAAGTGCTCCTGCTACACGACCGTCAATATGGGGGTCATGGGCCGTCTCATCATGATGATGATGCCAGTCACTCCAAAATTCATTGTAGGGTGGGTTGCAAAGAGATATGTTGCTGGCACTGATTTAGAGAGTGCGATGCGAGTGATGCGTTCAATGAAATCTCAAGATGCCTGTTTTACTCTGGATGTATTGGGTGAAGAAATTACAAGTTTAGAAGAAGCAGATTTTTTCGTCGATGAATATCATCGAGCCTTGAATGCAATCGTTACTGAAGAAATGGATGCCAATATATCTGTCAAACCAACCGCCGTTGGCTTATTAATTGATGAAAAGAAAGCATTAGAAAACATAGAAAATATAACCTCTCTTGCAGCAAAAAACAATATTTTCGTCAGATTAGATATGGAGGATCATCGAGTAACCCAGTCCACAATTGACATTGTTACCGAGATGCATGATAGAGGATTAACTAACATCGGAACTGTACTTCAATCTCGGTTATTTAGAACCAGTGATGACATATCCTCACTCGCATCTAGACTGGATGGCAATTCCGATGTTCGAATTTGTAAGGGGATTTACCTTGAATCCGAAGACATTGCGCACACTAGGTATCATGACATTGTCGTAGCAACAAACAAAGCGGTTGACGAATTACTAGATTCTGGAGCATACACTGCAATTGCCTCTCACGACCTACCAGTAATAAATCACGCAATTGCGGCGTTAGATGAAAGGGGAATGGGCCCTAAAATCGCTGACCCTAGAGAAAATGCAGGACCTGAAAGAATCGGTAAAGGACCAGGATATGAATTTCAAATGCTTCTTGGTGTTAGAGGAAATATACGAAGAAAGTTAGCCAAAGATGGACATCGAACCCGCGTATACCTTCCCTATGGTAGTAGGTGGTACGAGTATAGTATTCGTCGCTTGAGAGAAAACCCTGATGTTGCGTGGCATGTAGCAAAGAGCATCATTATGCCTTGGACAAATAGACGGTAATCATCGCCTATTCGGTCTTTTGTCTTCGTCTCTATTGTACGGGGGATGAAGGTAAATTCGTCGAAGGTCGATTGCTGCTCGCTTACCTCGGAGTGTTCTACCCTTCCCTGTATGTAGCGCTCGTATCCTCCATCGTACTCCTTCTATTTCCATAATTGAACCACAAGAGAACACCTTATCTGGAGAGCATTCAATAGACGTTGAACTACTTTCTTCTCCATCCGTCATTGTCAAACGAACTATGCATTTATCACATCGAACCGCCCAAAGAGTTGAGATGTCACTAGCAACCATACTTCGTTGAGATTTTGTATCTGAATCATCTATCCGAGTCACCCTGTAAAGGATTCCGCTATGGTCGAATACATCATCTACAGAAATTAATTCGTCGTCATCCGACTCTACAGTCTGAGTTTGACTTTCGGCCCCATCAGAAAGTATCGAAGTAATCTTGATTGGCTTACCGGGTCTCAAATGAAGAGTCTGTACCTCATTACATTCTAGACATTGGATTAGCAAATCCTCTCCATCTCCCTTCTTTACTCTTCGGAGTACATTGTGCTCTGTGAAATCTTCACAGTTTGAACATAGAGAGACATCTATCGCCTCTTCGTCATCTAGACTGTCGTTCACATCTGCGCGGCTGACCTACTGTTCTTGAAGCCATCCGCGAGTGGGATGGTTCAAGAGAGAGTCACTAGAGGCGGTAATATGGCCGATATAGGGGGTGGAATAGGGCTTCCAACTATGTCCCAAAAGGAGATGTTCGAGCAACTTCTTGGAGACGACGAGTCTAGGAGTGATTCTGAACCAGAAATCGCTGCCGCAATTGGTGAACAAATGATCCATATGGACTTGAAGCCTTTACCGCGCTCTATCCGAAAAAGACTTCGCGACATAACGGGTCGTATTCCGGCCAAAAAATGTCGTAATTATCGGTGGTGGTATAGGGCATCTAACCGCTTGGATGATGGATCTATGGTGTGGTGATCCTGCTATTGATGAATCAGAGGGTAGTAATCGTCCGGAGACGCTTCGAGTCATAGAAGAAGGCGGTAAATTTGGAGTGATTATTGATAGACTACTTCGTCGATATAACGCTTCAAGTTGGGCGCAGGTAATTTCAGATCCTTGGAGCGCAATCGCTGCTGAGACCGAATCATGGAATGCAGCGAACGCAACCCTCCCAGATGTCGCTAGAAGTGCTCCATTGCCTCAGCCAATTGATTTGGTAATAATTGATTTACCAGAGATAGAAAGAGTTCGCGCAGCAACTCTAGCCTTCAATCTATTAGCGCCTGGTGGAGCGGTGATTGCCTTAGAACCACAGGTACCTACCGGAGATGTTGGTGAACCTGAACAGGGGGTTGAAATGACTCCTGCACAACAGGTTGTAGCATCCTTCAATCAATGGATAGAATTTGTTCAGTCAGTTAACTCAAACCACTCAGCGGCTTTCGTTGAGCTCGCAGGTGGAACAATTGGTGTTTTCCTTCGTTCTGCCTGATTCGAGCAGCAGTTAATGTCGCTATGTTGTAATTTCACGACGGAGTTTTCAGTCACTTCTTCAGAAGTGGAATTACTCAATGAATCAAGTATCATATCGATTCTAAAAATCCCGTATCCAAAGCGATCATCATGTTCCGATTGTCCATCGTCCATTTGTGAATTATCACTTAATTTTGTTTTGATAAATTCAATTGCATTTTGCCCTCCCGAAGCCCCCTCTCTTTGTAATTCGGGGTGTGCTTCGAGTATTATCGCTAAACCACCAGATACCCAAGCAGTGGCGGCTGAAGTGCCACTCGCCCAACCCCACCATGAACCATCTCCACTACCTCCAGCGAATAGGATGGGTACTTCTGCGCCAGGTCCCAAAACTTCTGGTTTCATGTCGGGGTCGGAACGAGGCAGCATAGGGGGCCAGAGTCTTCCATCATTATCTCCCTCTGAACTTCCACTCCATACATTACCCAATCTAGTCGCTCCACCAACACAAATAACATCCTCGACTGAACCAGGGGAAGAAACGTCTCCATCATCGTCTTGACCACCATCATTTCCTGCAGCCGCGACTACAAAGATTCCTTGTTCTAAGGCATCTTGTACAGCATTTTCCAATTGATCGGTTGTAATTCCTCCAATGCTTATTCCGCCTTCTCCTCCGAGACTTAATGAGATAATATCGGCCTGATTATCTGCACACCAATCCACAGCTTCAGCAATTCCTGTATCAGTACCCTCTCCATTGGAGTCAATTGCTTTTGCAACTAATAGATCGACACCTTGTGCATTTCCACTAAGACCATTTTTCGCAACTATAATTCCCGCCATTGCGGTCCCATGGCCCTCGTCATCATAGGGCTCATTTTGTCCGTTAATCACATCAAACCATCCAGCGAGAGTTAGATGTTTCAAATCGGGATGACTCATTTCGATACCAGAATCTACTACACAAACCACCACACCACTTCCGTCCAAACCGCTGACTTCGTCAAATCCAGTCAATTCTTGGTACGATTGTTCCCATCCGGTCAAGGTTGGTGGAGGCCCTCCAATCAATATCTCATCAGCCACTGATCTAAGCCAGAGGAAAATAACTGAAGCCACTAGAATAAACGCTAATGTAGTTACGGAGCTAATTAACCAGGGCAAGGCGCTATTGTTTGTATTCTGTTCGACAACTTCATTTGAATCTTCATTCGTGATAATTGTTTCACCACTCATCGAATTATGAAAAAATGTCACCAAGCCTACAACAACTAGCAGAATCCCAATCAGCAAAGCGATAATCCCTAAGAAATCATCATAAATGATTGAATACGAAATGATACATAAAGCACCAATTGTTAACAAAATTACTGCTAAGATTTTCCGCGTTTTGGGCGGAATAATATCTAGATAATCATCATAAACAAATAGTAAAACATCTAGAAACATCTTAAGTCCTCTGACTTCGATATTACCATGCATCGGACCGTGAAAAATGACTCATTACAGTAGTGCTTGAACCACATTCTCTACAAGAGATTCTTGCGGGAATTATTATGTCACATTCGGAACAAACAGCACCAGGTGTGCCATTTCCATCACATTGCGAGCAGGGCACCAGAATACTCCCATCTTGATTTTTTACAGCAGCCGAGTCGGCCCCACAAATCGGGCAAGATCCTTGCCTGCGGGTGGACTTTTCTGGAACAAATTCACCAGCAACTTCCCTTGCTCGAACAGATTGAATTCTATCTCCTGCAGCACCTAGCATAAATTGTGGATACCACAATATATGGGCTAACAAACCCATAGAAAGGATTCCAAATAATGCATAAATTACTACGTATAGAGTCATATCATTTTCAATAGGGGGGCGAGGAGAAACCGCATGGGCTCCAGCCCAAGATGAAATATTTAGAAAAATCATCCAAGCCCCTAAATTCATACTCCATGCTTTCAAACTGTGATCGCGCCATGCCTTCTCAACAACACGGGGATCAGGATGAGAGTGACGCTCCTCAACGTGTATATCTCTAGTTTCGATTACAGCTCTGTGTACAACAACCACTGAAAGGAAAATCAGGACAAGGTTACCAATTGCAAAACCTACCCAATCGCCAATTTCTGCGGCAAATGGAAAGTCGCTTGCTGACGAGTGACTGATTACAAATCCAAGTTGGACTGCAAATGTTGCAGTTAATAACCAAATGAGATTTTCCCTCATTAATGGAAATCTAGTCCATAGTAAAGCAAAGAATCCAATCCATGCAATCAGCGAAAGTAAAGCCAACATAAGTGAGAAATCATTGATGTGAAGGAACCCGGCTTCATCCCCGAAAAGACCCCATCTTTTGTAATCCCCTCCAGATGAAATTTCACCTATGCCCAAATCCCACGCGCCTAAGATTATCGATAAGGAACCTATGCTAATAATCATCGCTTCAGTGAATCCCCATTGTTGAGAAATCATCTTACCGTGAAATATGTATTCCTGAATAAGCGAGTCCAATGGAGCTAATCTGGAATTTCGGTCTGCTAGCTTGAAGGTGACTTCTACATCACTCAATCGAACTTGGGTTACCTCAGCCCAATCTTCGTCGATTGAATCGACCTCTCCTTCATCCACGTGTCACACCGCGTCGAATCAACCATAAGAAACAAACTTGAATTTGGGGTTGATAAATGGAAAATCGAACCCTTTCGAATCGGATTGAGTTTTAGTGGCGCCGAGAGGGAGATTTGAACTCCCGAGGGTAGAACCCACATGATTTCCAGTCATGCGCAATACCAGGCTATGCGACCTCGGCTTACCCCTCTCCGAACTAAGACCTTAACTTGAGTCTGACGCAGTATTTCTTTGCAACCTAGACTGACCTGTAATGGCATAGCCCAACCCGCAGTGGTTAAATCGGAACTTCGGGTGGCACGCTCACTGCCACTGTGGCTTAGGGGTATAGCGTCGCCTTGGTAAGGCGAAGGTCGGGAGTTCAAATCTCCCCAGTGGCTCCAAAAATATGTTTTTTTTTCGCAAATAGACTGCCAAGATTGCAAGTAATTTCTCCTCTCCATTTACCCTGTTCGTAGAACAGGGACCGAGTATTCTATAATCTCCCCATACTTGTAAGGGCTATGACCGCCAGCCGCCGAAGACTAGCAACCGCCCTTGTAATGCTAATGATATTCGCTCCATTTGCCAGTGCAGGAGTTACAAATTGGAGCATTTCAACTCCGATTAACCCTGATGATGATGGAGTGACTACAAACGCGTTTAGCGTTCCCAGTAACGAAACCATTGTCGATGGTTGGATATCAGTCAATAGTAACCCCATGGCTTCTTCTATGATGGATTCGATTTCAATAAGCGGTGATGATTTCGATAACGGTACATACGACGGTGCTACTGATTCAATCTTGGATGGCAACCTAACAATGTTTGATGATGGTTCCACATCGTCAGTTTGGAATTTTGATGATAATGGCAATTTCTCAATTGCTATGGCGGATGATTATGAATCAGGTCCAGGTGCTCATCTATGGCTCTTAGACAACCCTGTTTCCCCCTCCAATGAATGTGGAGATTTATTCCTGTATAACCTAAGTTCTGGATTCGATCTTGACTTTGATGGCACTCTTGATGACGATGAGGTTACGTCTGTAGAAAATCTCTGTCAAACAAATGCTACAATAGAAAATGGAACTGGTTTGCCTCCTGCAGGCGATGTGAATGGCACAGTTCAGAATAGTACTGTTGTCGTAGAGAGTACAACACTACAGACAGGCAACTCAACATGCCCATATGGAGGTACATACATCCAGTGGGGTAACGATTATTCGATGTATTACGATAAGGTTAGTTCCCTCAATTCATCTGAAATTGAGGGAGAATTCTATTTCTGTGATGGACAGGAAATTTGGTTTGCTACACTACTTGATTTAGGAGGGACTATCTCTGGTGACCAACAACAATTAGCTCATGGTGTGGTTCCATCCTCTCCATCTGAAGGAGGAGTAGTAGCAGGTACTTTACCAGGCCAAGCAATAAGTCCTGGAACAGATGCATGGCTACTTATTCCTGCCTCTGATGTTCCTGCAAACCCAGATACATACGTGAATTACTCTTTCTCTTTCGATCATTGGCATGACTTGGAATCTGGTGATGGTGCTTGGGTAGAGCACAGGTTGAGAAATGGTTCCTCTGGTTGGGGTAGTTGGACTTGGATGGATCTAGATTCTGGTTACTCACACACAATTTCGATGGGTGATATTGACGTTTCAGGAACACCAGATTCCAGCACAATTCCAGTTTTCGGTGGAGATGCAGTAAGTGGTTGGGTTTCTTCTTCCACAAACCTATCTAATATCTCTGATATTACTACCTACACGGAAATTCAATTCAGATTCAGAATTGTAACTTCAGCAAGCTCTACGGGCTCTGCAGGCTGGTTCCTTGATAATGTAAATTATCACAATGATGGAGATAGTACTGGTGCTTGGCATCACGGTTGTGACGTTAATGGGTATGCTTCCCAGAATTACAACACTTATTGTTACTATGCCCACAACCAACTAAGCTATCTTACATATTCCGGCTTAGATCTAACAGGAGCCACTGACATAGAGTTTGATATCCACTGGGATCTAGAAGGCTCTTATTGGGATAATGCTTGTATTGAATTATCAAATAATAATGGAGGTACTTGGATTGATATCACCTCAACAAGTAGTAGTACCTCTACTCAATGTCGTTCTCGTGCGGGATCAATTCCAAGTTATGGATATTCAGATATGGATGGCACAAGCTACACAGACGATAGTGGAGGTATGGTCACGATTCTTAGTGACGTACCCACTGCCTATCAGGTCGCCAATGTAACCATTCGTTTTGTCGTACAGACCGACACTAGCGTAGGTTACGGGCAAAGTTCTCCCAACAACCCAGAACCAGATGGCAGAGAAGGCCTAACTGTTTACGGATTCAGACCATTAGACTCTTCAGGATCAACTCTCTACAGCGTATATCTAGACGGAAATACACCTACAACACCTTCTGGAAATGAATGGCGATTCCTTTCACTCAATTCGGGTTACATCGACAACCAACATGGCTTTGAAGACTCAGCAGTAACCGAGCCTCTAGTTGATGATGTTGATGGATTTACAAGAACGAATACCAAGACTTGCTCGAATTCCTACTTATGTGGCTGGGATTTGACTCCGATCGTCTCAGATGATTATGGTCCAACTGAAGCGGCTTCATTCCCCTACCTATACTCCATTGGCGCAGGTGGTTCCTTTACTGGTAGTGTACGTGAAGCCAGTTTAGTATCTCCAACGATTTCTGTTCCAGAATCTGGAATTTCCTTCTTCACATTTGAGATGTGGATGTGCTGGGTATACAATAACTGGCAAGGCCACATGAATGGTGGAGCCCTGATGGTTGAGGTTGATGGTGGTTCTTGGGAAATTGTAGACTCTGGCTGGTATACTGACACTATGTCATCATATGTGTCTGGTACAGGTTATGTTCTAACGAATCTAGATGGAATGCCAATCTGGACAGACGTGAGTTGTGGAGATACCGACTTTACTTCCTTTGAATTGTCTATGGCAGAATGGGCAGGTAGCGATGTCAGATTCAAATTCGTTGCTGCAGATAAGTATGGTTATTCAACTACTCTTCAACAGGGTTGGTATATCGATAATGTGGGTGTTAGGCAAGGATATTTCAGCAGTCCTGGTGATTGGATAAGTCAGCCAATTGAATTGAACGGCTTAGATTCTTTCAATAGGGGTATAGTCGAAATAGAAGGTAAAATTGATGTTAATTCAACGGTAACTGGGTCAATTATTGATGCCGTTACCGAAGAGCCAATTATTGGTTATGAATCACTTGATTTCCCAATTAATCTGGCCGGATTAGATTCTGAAACTCATCCAACTGTAAACGTAAGATTGGAATTATCTTCATCGAGTACAATATCCACCCCAATTATCCGACACGTTGAAGTCGGAGGTCCAAGGATTCTTTCTGCAGAATTATTTGACTTCAATGGTTGGAATATTCCATCCGGAGTCGAGGTAATCGATAATTTGCTAAATGCAACAGCTATTACAAGTACAATTACATCGGATTATATTGATTCTATTAGACCGATAAAGAGAATTAATTTCCTTGGTAATTCCTCGAACAATGTGATTGTTCAGGTTTTGGACGCCGATGGAAATAATCTCGCAAATACTACTCATGGAGGATATGTTTCATTCACGAGTCCAATTAATGGATATTCAATTGAAGTCACATTACCTCCAAATGGATATATCGATGAGATGTTGATTACGCCGATCTATGCAGAACCGGCTAGAGACGTTGCTCTTGACGTTGCGGAAGATGGCTCAGACGATTGGTATTTCCCGTACTCACAAGGTCGCGGACATCTTGGTTGGCAAACTACAATGTTGGCAGAAGAAGCAAGCTCCAACCCTAACCAAATGGGCTCCACATCTCTAGAAGTGGCGCTCACATCGGGTATTCAAGAGAGTTTGACTATCCTAATTCCTGCTGGCGCAATTGCACACTCTGGCTTACTAGCCATTACCTCTGATTCAGATGGCTTTGAAAGTTCAATAAATATTGGAGTTAATGGCTATCAAAAATACACATCCTCATCAGATCAATATTTGTCCTACTTTTCGTTCTCTCCGAATCAGGTTGCTTCGATATCAGCCATGAGTAGCTCATGGACAGATACAAGTGCAAACTCAAGGGACTGGAAAGAAGTAGAGGTCACATTAGATAGTTCTACAACACAAACAATAACACTTTCTAGATTAGCTGTGTCTTATTCATTATACGAGACAGTCTCAGATCTGACAACTTCTCTCGCAAACTATCACACTACGGCAGCCGCTGAGAACCCTTCTGCAGTCAATATCAATATACCAACAAACATTACTGCACCGGCGGGACAGGTTTTGATAAATGGACAAATAACTCATGAATTGATGATTACCAACAAGGATTTCTCAGTTCCTCAGGTTTTCTATCCTGACGGTACTACGTATGAAATAGTTACAAGTCACAGACATTTGTATGATAATTCTGATTTGGAATCAATTTCACTGGTCGGACATGCTTCAGATGGTGAAACCATCTCCTTTGATGTAACTAATTCTCCAGATAATTCCTGGGGTATGGATTCGGGTTCAGTCACTTTCTATCAGACATCCGGATCTCAATTAATGTCTCTTGATACTTCATCTAGTGAGGTATCGGTCGTTGATGGAGGAGATGGTTGGATGGATGTTCAAGTAACTTGGAAATTTGATGTTTCATGGAACTGGAATGATTTAGATAGGATTAATTGGATTGCTCAGGCTATCGATGGAGACGGAGTCTCGATTTGGCCTGCTAATTCTGTTAGTGGTGCTACTGGAAATGCAGTTGAGAATGACTTACAAATCGACTCATTTGAAATCCGCGATCAGTATAATCGCCTAATTTCGAATCAATTCTCAACCTTCTATCCATTCCCAATTTTGGAGGGTAGTGAAATTAATGTCACAGGATCGGTTAGATTCCAGAATTCCCTTGATATGAGGCCAATGGGTTCTGATTTCCAAGTCCGACTAAATCTATCAGGTTCCCTACTTCTGCTAGACTCTTATGATGACGGGCAGTTCTCCGGAATTTTCAGTACACCTACAGGTCAATCGGAAATCGTGGCATCTCCTGAGCTATTCAGAGTAGGGCCATTATCCGGTTCCATGGGTGGCGAAGACGTATCAGGTCAACCTCCTATTGTTGTAATGGTGAACGACTTCACTGCTCCAACAGCGGGACCACTTCAGGTAATGACACCATCTGGTTTGCAGAATGCTAACGGTAAGGTTTGGGATCCATCTCAACCACTCACCATGTTTGTGACAATTGAAGAGCCTCAGGCTAGAGGTGAAACACTAACCATGCATTATTGGAGAGCTGATTCTGACGATGCTAACTTTAATGGTATTGCGGAAGAAGAAGAGTATCTTTCCCAAGTACAACCTCTCTCCACAGGAATGACTGGTGAACAACAAGTGAATTTTGCAGGGATTGATGTTACTGCACAATCTTTCAATAGTCCGGTTCACATTTATCTCGAAGGAACTGATTGGGCCGGCTTGACCTATCAAGAAGGTGGAACAGGCGGTGGTCCTGGTGCTGAAAACTCTTGGGCGAGTGTAATCGTCGCTACCGATGAGCCTACTACAATCGTCAACAATGGATTCAATTTGGACAGATATACCGGTTATCTTTTGGCTGGTGTCCCTCATACATTCACAATGCAGATAAGTGAACCCAACGGTTTGCAAACTTTAGACAATATCACCATAATGCTATGTGGAGATAACCTAGACAATATTGGAAAGGTATCCTATAACCCAGTTACTGGTGAGTTGTGGACAGCAGATGACTCTATGGTATCGCCACTAACTGTTCAGACCCAACAAATCACATCAGCGGTTATTGAACTTTCAATGATGTTTGAACTATCATGGAATTACCCGTGGGAAGAAGATCAATTTGGGTGCAAGCCAAGTGTCAGTATCATCGATGAAATTACAGAAGTCGCTTATGCAAATAACATAGGTGAGTTGACATGGGTATTGGATAACTCGCTTGTAGCAGTCGCTTCCGGAATGTCTGATTTGACGCCTCCGATAGTACTCACTGATGAGGCTCACCTTTACCTAAGGCAGGGTGATGAGTTCGAGATGACTGGTGGAGTGTTCTATGCCGGTTCTGGAGAAATATTCACCGAAGTTCCCGATGATTTACAAGTTGAGATGACTTTAGTCTATGGAACAGAAGTAATTACTTCTCTTGCAGATGTTAATGATGAGGGTGGATGGTTCGCTTCTATGACATTACCTATGCGTGCACCATTTAATCCAACAATGAATGTAACTACAACCGTACTAAATGTCCCAGGACTTGGAACCACTTCTTCAAATACGGACGGTAAAGTAACTGTAGACAGTAGATCACCTACCGTATTATTCGACCAAATGAGTTATCCGGATTCATCTCTAACGGTATTGGAATCTGACTTACTCGAAGAAGTTCTAGTATCCTTGACGATTGTAGATGAAATCGGTATGTCTGATGATGACCTTGAAGTTGCTTGGATCTACCTAAGAGACAACCAACCTGTAGCGGGTACCGAAGCCACAGGAACTCTAGGTCTGCTATTGGCGGAAGAAGGGAGTCAAGTGTTCCAAGGCCAACTTGACTTCACACCGAATCTTGAAGGATTTACTATTGAAAATGGCGATAGAATCATGTTTTGGGTGACGTCGTCGGATAAAGCTGGAAATGAAATCCAAGGATTGGGCAGTCAGCAATCACCACGAGCAGTCGCTTTGAGAGTAATGGAATTCACTCCATCTCTTGACAATGTAGTGGTTACACCAAAAAATCCTCTTCAAGACACTACCGTTGTTATTGAGACATATTGGTCTAATAGCGGAAAGAGAGATGGTACAATAGAAATCAATTTGTATGAACTAAAAAGCGATGGAAGGTGGGTTGCTGAAACTGCTAGTTTAGACCTAGATTTGTCTGCTGAGACCTCGTCGGTCTATGCAAGGTTTGAATGGATAGCAGGAGACCCAGGTCAGCCAGTATTGTACGTTATCGTCGATGATGATTTTGATAATCCTGCGCACCCTGTAAGTGGTATAGTTGTGCAAGCCCCTATCTCCGATGAAGGCAGTGATGGAGATACAATGGTGTACGCTATCATAGGCGGGATATTCCTTGTCGCAGTTGCAATGGTAGGATTCTTTGTTAGTAGGTCTAGGAGTGGTGACGACGATTATTACTACGACGATGAAGATTCATATTACGAAGATGATTATGAATACGATGATGAAGAATAAGAGTATGAAGATGATGATTCTCAGAGCGAATGAGATTTTGCAATTTTCATAGATTCGAAAAACATCTGAACCATACACTAAACCCAATATAGCCGGTAGGCTAACCTGTCGACTTTATAGACCACGGAATGACGAAGATTCTGTTGAGAGGATTGATTTCTCTCGATGGGGATGGGGAATTGGACCAGCATAGCGATGAGGTTACTGTAGAAGAATTAAGAGGAGAGCTAGAGGATTTGAGGACACTTGTCCATACTCTTCTTACGATAATTATGGAAGAAGCGGATGGAGTTCAATCAGGAAATACTCCTCAAATACCGAACCAACCGAAACGCGGATACTCGATGTGATTCAATACTCCACGGGTTCAGGATCTATCGTTCTCCAAATATACCAAACCCCCATTGTGCGGTACGGTTTCCACTTTTCAGAAATCTCATACAACTCTGATTTTTCCAACTCATTTTCTGAATTATACAATTTTTCCATACCTCTGATTAGTCCAATATCATCAATTGGAAATACATCCTGTCGTAATAATGCGAAGATAAGTAGCATTTGCACTGTCCAGCGCCCAACTCCTCGTAATTTTATGAGTTCCTCAATAACTTCTTCATCACTCATTGTATCCCAATCAATATCGTCATATCCATCTTGCCAAGCCTTGGCTATTCCAACGATATATTCCACTTTTCTGTGAGACAAACCTACCTCTCTGAGTTCTTGGTGAGATTTGGCCAGTATAGATTCCTCATTCACTTCCCCCACACATTCACAGAATCTAGACCAAACTGCAGAGGCTGCGATTACCGAAATTTGCTGTCCAACAATTGATTTGATTAATGTTGCAAACAAGTTGCCTCTACTACTCAATGAAGGCTCTTCAAAATCTTCAATTACACCCTTTAGCAAAATATCGGAGGTCGAAATTACTTGTTTTGCAGCCTCCCACCATTCAGGTGTTGCACCTGCTTCGACCATGAACATCTCAGGATATCATTCATTATCGTCTGACCGGTCCGATGCTCATGGATCAAGTGCAGGTTTTTCTTGCAGCAGGACTAATCTGCACAATTGCATTCGCAGGTTTTGTATTGTTAGATTCTGATTCTAAGACCGATGGATTGCCAGATTGGGACGTATTAGATGTGTGTCTCGCAGACCATAGTGGTAGTATTTCTCACATACACGCAACTCTGTCAGTAACCATTAATGGAAATAATATCCTAATTCCCGATGATGTTGGTCTTACCGATGAAGTCTGTCCAGATGGAATGCGAGGTGTCCACACGCATGACGATACTGGAAGACTTCACATAGAAACGCCTGGAGCTATGAATGCTACTATAGGTGCTTTTTTCGTAATTTGGGGCGAGCAATTTGATGACACCCATATATTGAACAAAGTTGCTAATGATGATAACGAAGTAGTCATGTTTGTGAATGGTCAACAGAATTCTGATTACGAAAATTATGTTATGAAAGACGGTGATGTGATCGAAATAGAATACCGAGCTCGACAATGACTCGTGCTCAAGAATCATCCCTTGATTACTGCGAATGGCCGTAGTCTAGCAACAGGTCTTGCTAGATTTGCCGCCTCGGTTAGTGCAATTACCTCATCCACATCTTTGTATGCCTCAGGAGCTTCTTCGGCTAGCACATTGGGGGTTTTCGCTCTAACATGAATTCCAGATTCCTCAAGTCTCTTTATGAGGGCAGAAGAATCTACGGATTTTCTTGCTGCAGTTCTAGACAATTGTCTTCCAGCGCCGTGACAAGAAGAAGAAAATGCGTCATTAGATCCTGTTTTTGGACCCGCCAATACCCAAGAAGCAGTACCCATATCCCCCGGTACCAAAACAGGCTGCCCAACACTTGAGAATCTGTTTGCTAGTTCTGGATGGTCTCCTCCAAGTGCACGAGTTGCCCCCTTCCTGTGGACACAACATTTGCAGGATTTCCCATGAACAATATGGTCTTCGACTTTTGCTATATTATGGCTAACATCGTATACAACATCTAGTTCTCCATCAACTCCGAGTTTATCTCTGAGCACATTTCTCAATCTTTGGGTTAGTGCAGAACGGTTCGCAAAGGCATAATTTCCAGCTGCTCTCATTGCATCGAGATAGGCCGCTCCTTCTCTACTGAATATCGGTGCTGCTGCAAGTTGTCTATCCTGTAAACGATAATCCCAATCTGGAGCGACCCAATGGTCTCCATCCCGTTGATATTTTCTTTCTATTTTAGCCACATGTTCACTGCATACCTGATGGCCAAGTCCTCTTGACCCTGTATGAATCATCGCAGTGACTTGTCCCTCTCTTAATCCGTAAGCCTTTGCTGCAAGTGGGTCTTCAATCCTATCCACTATCTGTAATTCAAGGAAATGATTGCCTGAACCCAAAGTTCCAAGGGCCTTCATCCCACGCTTCTGTGCTCTTTCACCTACATTTATTTCCGAACTATCCAATAATCCATTGGATTCTATTGCGAGCAAATCCTCGGATTCTCCCCACCCGATGTCTATTGCCGCTTTGGCCCCCTCTGAAAGAACAGAAGCCATTGTCGTCTCATCTAGTTGTACGCCTCCTTTACTCGTTGCACCGGCAGGGATTTGGCTTGCAAGAGCACCGACTAGAGACTTTGGCTCAATGTCTGAAATCTCGACATCTAGTGAACACAACCGGACTCCGCAATTAATGTCGAAACCCACACCACCAGGGGAAATCGCCCCTCCTAATTCTCCAGCGTTAACATCTGTGGCCACAACTCCTCCAATTGGAAAGCCATAGCCAAAATGCCAGTCAGCCATCGCCCAAGCATCACCGACGATTCCGGGCATCCCTGCAGTATTGCAGAGTTGTTCTGGAGAGCGATCATCACTATGCGATTTCATATGATTTTCATCTGAAATTAATACCGCATCAGTAAGCATAGAACCATGTTTGGAGATACGCATTCTCCCCTCTCCATCACTATGAAGATGCTCACGCCAAGCAGCACTCATGGTAACTCGAGAAGTACCCTTGATTTCAACACGCCGCAGCAGGATGAACAATTGCTTTCAAGACACCCTGTTCGATGGGTAAGGCGTAGGGAGGGGCAGAGATGGCTTTCGGAGAGACCAATATTCCATTTTGGTCAGAGTCTGGCCATTCCTGCAGAGAATGTACAGTAACCGGACTTAGGTTCTGGTCTAGAGACCCATCCCGCACTACTTCAGGAGATACAGTTGAAGATTCCTACACCTTCATTGGGAACCCGATAATCGAAGGATTCCCCATGCGTGGAAAGGCATTGAAAGATGCGATGCGAGAGACGTTCTTAGATTACTTTGAACAAAGAGGACATGCTAGAATAGAACCATATCCCGTATTGGCAAGATGGCGGGATGATATTCACCTGACCATTGCCTCAATTGCTGATTTCCAACCACATGTAACAAGTGGATTAGTCCCCCCTCCCGCAAATCCTCTGGGAATTAGTCAGCCTTGTATTCGATTAACCGATGTAGCAGCAGTGGGCCGTTCTGGGCGCCATTTGACTACCTTCGAAATGATGGCACACCACGCCTTCAATCGGCCAGATGGGGGAGATGTGATTTATTGGATTGACCAATGTGTTCGATATTGCGATGATATGTTAGTCAATACATTCGGAATTACACCTGAGGAGATCACTTACATCGAAAATCCATGGTCAGGAGGTGGAAATGCTGGCCCTGCTCTAGAAGTGATAGTCGGCGGGCTGGAACTAGCTACTCTGGTATTCATGAATTTAGAGGAGCATGAAGATGGAGATGTCGAAATCAAAGGGCTTCGTTATCGTGAAATGCCTCTGCAGATTATAGATACCGGTTATGGTTTGGAAAGGTTTTGCTGGGCAGCGGCAGGAACTCCAACAATTTACGAAGCAATATATCCAGAGTCTGTGGATTGGTTGAAGAAAATCGTGGGCTTTGATTCGATGGTTGAAGGATTAGGATTAGGAGTCGATACTGATGATTTACTCGCTGAACTTTCCCAACTTGCCGGTATCCTGAATATTGATGTTGGAACCGATGTCGACTCATTGTATCAAAGACTTGTTGAGAGATTAGGAGACGGAGGTGTAGAGATTACCGTTTCTAATCTAAAACGACTTACTGAGCCACTTTCATCGATTTATGCAATACCTGATCATATGCATGCTATTTGCAATATGTTAGGTGATGGTTTAGTCCCTAGTAATGCAAAAGGCGGCTATCTTGCTCGAATGATGGCTCGTAGAGTTTGTAGAATGAAAGGCGATTTGGGTATCGAAATATCGTTGACTGAATTGGCTGCACATCATATTGACACTCACCTCGATATTGCTGGATTTGTTCAGAGTAGGGAAGGAATTCTAACAATACTAGCGATAGAAGAGGCACGTTATCATGAGATGTTGAGGAAGGGCGAGGCCGCGGTTAGAACAGCACTCAAAGAAATTCCTAAAGATGCAAAGCAAGCTCCAGATGAGATATTATTTCGTTTAGCAGAGGAAAGAGGTTTGAATCCGGAGATGGTAGTTTCCATTGCCGCAAAACTAGGTTGGAAAGATATCTCTGTTAGAGTGGGCTTTGCAGCCGATATGGCGGCTAGAAATGCTGAGGGAACAAAGACCGCTGCAAAGGCTAAATCCAAAGGAGAAATTTTCCAATCTGATATCCCCCCTACTCAGCAAGATTACTATTCGGACACTAGTCAAACTGAATTTAGTGCGACGGTTCTTGATTGCAAATCTCTTACTCCAATTCAAATCGAATCTCTAAATCTATCATCTGAGGTCGTAGTTACACCCACGCATTATGTCGTGCTCGATAGGACTCTATTCTACCCTGAGGGTGGTGGCCAACTCGGTGATCAGGGAACTCTAGGGGAAGCAAAAGTTGTCGATACTCGAATTGAAAATGGGGTGATATATCACCTAACTAATTGCTCAGTCGAAGAAGGGGGAATTTCTGGTCAAATCGATTGGGAAAGAAGGCGACAATTGATGGATCATCATACTGCGGTTCACATAGTTGGTGGAAGCGCTCGTGCTATACTAGGCCCTCATATTTGGCAAGCCGGCTCAAACAAGGGTGGGCGATATGCAAGAATTGACTTAACACATTACTCGCGACTTTCACGAGACGATTTAGATAAAATTGAAGATCATGCTAATGAGATTATTGCAAAGAATCCCGTTGTGGAAAAATTAGTTCTTGATAGAGCTGAAGCAGATTTGCTATTTGGCTTCGAATTATACCAGGGTGGGCCACCCAAACATAGTCAAATTCGGATAATAAAAATCGGTGAATACGACGTGCAGGCCTGCGGAGGAACCCACCACGACAATACTGGAGAAGTTGCTGAACTTCGCATTATTCGCTCTAGTCAAGTCCAAGACGGGGTCGAGCGTCTGCAAATCGTGGCAGGGGAGACGGCACGCGAGTACGCCCGGATTCAAGAACGCCTCTTGAACGAGTCGAGTGAGGTTCTAGGAGTATCTCCTGAGGACCTTCCAAGTGCAGTATCACGTTTCTTTGATGAGTGGAAATCTCAGCAGAAGAAGATTGAATCTTTAGAATCAGAAATCGTCCGACTGCGAACCAGTGGCGGTGGAGATGGCGCAGTCGAGAAAGACGGAATTCGTTACGCTGTAATGGAGGTTGGAGGCGATATGAAAGCCGTTATGTCTATGCTCAGCCAATTAACTCGAGACCCTCAAAAACCGACTCTAGCGGTTCTTGGAACTAGAGATGGCGGAGGTAAACTAATCGTAGCCAGCACCGAAGGAACCATCGCCGCCGAGAAACACGATGCTAATGATATTCTACGAGCCATTGCCGGTCACATCAATGGTGGTGGCGGAGGTCGCCCGACGATGGCCCAAGGTGGCGGGTCAAATCCTGATGGAATTCCCGAAGCGTTGGAAGCCGCTCGTAATCTACTCGGGTTGTGAAATAATGGTAGAATACGTCGATGTTTCTCAGCGAGCCGCTGCTATAGAATATGCGATTAGAGATGTTGTCGTTCCAGCCATTGAGTTGGAGAAGAAAGGGCATGAAATTATCCGATTAAATATTGGAGATCCATTGGCTTACGAAGGATTGCCAACACCCGAACACATGATTGCAGCATACAAGCGAGCATTGGATTCGCAAGATAATGGCTACGGTCCTTCGTACGGAATTCCTTCACTTAGGCAGGCTATTGCCAAAGCTGAATCCGGCAAAGGCTGGGATTGTTCAGAAGATGATGTATATGTTACGCACGGAGTAACCGAAGCCTTGCAAATTATCTTCGCTGCGTTCCTAGAAGAGGGAACAAAAATTCTTGCTCCAGGTCCTCACTATCCTCCATACATGGCTTATCCTCAGATGTTTGGTGCTAATACTATCGAATATCGACTCGATCCAAATGATAGCTGGCGAATCGACCTTGAAGACATCAAAGCCAAGATGGATGATAGTGTACGTCTCTTAGTACTCATAAACCCAAATAATCCTACTGGAAATGTCCTAACTTCTTCTGAAATAGATACATTGCTAGAAATCACCAGAGAATATCCTAATTGTACAATCGTTGCTGATGAAATATACGATGCACTTGACTTCACAGGTCAACTTTGCTCAATAGCCTCAAGGTCGAAAACGTCACCAGTTATCGTTCTAAATGGAGTTTCTAAGGTGTACTTTGCTCCGGGTTGGCGCATCGGCTACATGGCTTGGCACGATCCTGATGGTCGCCTTAAATTGGTTCGAGATGGAGTTGAGAGACTATTGAGAAGCCGCTTGTGTGCTTCTACCCCTGCTCAATATGGATATTTGGCGGGATTAATTGATGAACACGATTGGCTAGAAGGCTATCGTTCCCTAGTAAAACAAAGACTGGATTATTGTATAACTAGAATTGCAGAAATAGATGGTTTAGAATGCGAAGCGCCAGGTGGCGCGTTCTACCTCTTTGTTAGGATAACAGATGATTCTATCATTTCCGATAAGCAATGGGTTCTAGACCTCCTTCATCAACAACATGTATTGGTTGTACACGGCTCTGGATTCTCTCCAGAATTTGGTTCTGGGCATTTTCGGATGGTATGTTTACCCCCTGTTGAAGTATTATCAATAGCCTTCGACCGAATTGATAAATTCATCAACGGATGATAGCATGGGGTTGTTTGATTTCTTTAATCGAGAAAAACCTCCATCTGACCCTAAAGACAGGCTAAAACAACGATGGTTGTACCTTTCTGATGGTTTGATAAAGGATAATAATTCAGAAAAAGTAAATCATTATGTTGCTAGATTCTCTACAAATGTTTTCGAAACTTGGTTCTTGGGTTTAGAGCAAAGGCTAGGTCAGAGTTTAGGTCGTAGATTAGCCCATGCCGCTTTGGAACATCAAGAATATTTCTTGAATAATTCTAGCGCTACATCACCATCCAATAGAGACCTAAAATCTTGGTTATACAATCGTCTAGACTGGCAAACACGGGGCCTGGGGAGGTATAGTAAATTAGACGACGAGGAAGAGGTTAGATTGCTTATTGAACATCCAGCTTCCGCCCCGATATGCTCAGGCTTACTGACTTCAGCATGGGAAAAGGCAACTAGGAAGCGTCATCGTTTTATTTGGTCCCAGAGTTCTAAAGAAGGCCTAATTTTGACATTGAACTTAGACCATAAGGAATTACCAAATCCTTTCCAGCAAATACCAGTATGGCCAAATTCAGATAATGATTCTGTAAATAACGATTTGACCGAAGAATCTTGGGAAGATCTTAGGGTGGAATCTCTTGGGATTTGGTCCATAATGAATGAAAGAAAAATGATAGTCCACAGAGACCTTATATTACGATTCGAAGAGTTCTGTCTGCCATACATAACTTCCATTGAATCTGGAAGGCAGGATATAGAATGGCCGCTTGAAGATAGTCAGCGGCGGCTATGGTGGACAGCCGCGGCGGATTCAATGAGGGAGTCGCATTTTGATTCAGGTTTGCATATCCTAGTATCAAGACCCGAAGATTGGATTGGAATAGGGCGTAGACATCTGTCGATGAATGGCCTAGGAAGTGTACAATCTGCAGAGGCATTTGATTCTCATGGTGGTATAAAAATCAGCCTAGAAAACACATTCCACCCAGCCCTTTCAGGAGGTGTTTTGTTGGCTTGTTGGGAACGTGCTCATGGAAGACGTGGAAAACTAAAGTGTAGTTTTAACAGCGACTCAGTAATATTGTTTTTATCCTCCTCGGTTGAAATTGCAAACTAATGTTTGAGATGCGTTATCGCTGAAACATTATATCCGTGACTTGAGTCAACAGAGCAACCCCGTTAGGGGTTGGGTGAATATTTTGGCCTTAAATCATAATCAATACGCAGTCGCGGCCGTTGCTGTTACCCTATGCTTAGCAGGGTTCTACACGATAATTGATGCAGGACTATCTACCACTGAATCTGGTGGATTCGACTCTGCAGGTTCGGATGTCATAATCACCGATGATGAAGTTCAGCAGCCAGGTAGGGACTCTGATGGTGACGGCCTTCCAGATCGAATGGAACAGACTCTATACGGCACGGATCTTAATGATCCCGACACGGATGGTGATGGATTAGAAGACGGTTGGGAGGTTGCAAATGGGTTGGATCCGCTGGATAGTGGAGAACCCGATAATCAAGAAATCGAAAACACGAATGCCGATGGAGAGGAGGCTGGAGAACAAAACGAAACTTTCCCTGACCCTGACAATGGTCCATACGGAGACCCAGATAGAGATGGCTTGACCAATGAACAGGAAGCCGTCATAGGAACAAATCCTACCGCTAGCGATAGTGACGGTGACGGTCTCAATGATCGCTGGGAATCACTCTATACCGAAACAGTACAAACGCCTCAAGGCCCTGTGACCTTACTAGATCCACTTAATCCAAACTGGGGGTGTCCTTTGCTTACTCCTCAAGTTGAGGCTGAAATGAAAATAATCATTGGAACCAGTACATGGAATTCACTTCCTGTGGGTCCAAACGGGGATCATTCTTGTGATTCTGTTCTAGACATCGACAAGCAAGGTCCTGATTCTCTACCGAATTATCTTGAGGAAATTTACGACACAAACCCACTTGAAGAAGACAGTGATGGTGATTTAATTCCTGATAGAATAGAGGTCGGTTATGGTTCCCAAGAATTACAAGTTCACTGTGGTGTTCCTCAATTCGGGACAATTCGCTTGGATGCTCCATACACTGAATTAATGAGTGGAATTGGAGATTTATCTTGGTTTAACGAAGACATGGATGGCGACGGGCGCCTAAATGGACCAGGTGATTGGGATACCGATGGCGATGGGATGCCTGATGGGTTCGAGTATTGCTACAACACTCTGCTAAACCCTGCAAACTCCACCGACGCTTATGGAGACGGTGATGAAGATGGTCTGAATAATGTCGAAGAATATGAGGTGGCATACACATGGGGGGCTGTCAATTTCACTAGCCCATTAATCGCCGATACCGATCAAGATGGAATGCCTGACGGCTGGGAGTATCATAGTGGCATTCACCCTAATGATGGTAGTAATGCGGAGGAAGACCCTGATTTCGATGGCTACGATGCCGATGGAGATGGAGCTGTTCGTTATACTGATTTGGTAGGGATATCCACTGTACACAACATAGTTGTTGAGATTGGAGACTTTGTACAAGTCAACAGAACCATACTCTGGGTTAGAACAGTCCAGGACAGTCAATATGTCAACATCCCAGTGAAAACACCGACAGAAGGATACGTCTACGAAATCAATGTACAAGTTGGCCAAGAAGTTACCAGCCGGCTCCAAGATCTAGCAATCGTTGTTGAAGACCACGAGAGATTTACAAACCTTGACGAATACAACGCTAGAGATAGAGACAATGATGGGATAGTCGATGGACGCTCTACTGACCCCCTTGTCCAAGACACAGACAATGATGGGTTAATTGATGGCATCGAGGTAATCGGCTGGACTATTAGAGTGGTCGAGGTTGGTGTTAGAGATGTCCTCGTTCGTTCAGACCCAGGTGTTTATGATACTGATAGAGATGGTTTGTCTGACGCCACAGAATATTACGAAACTTTCACTAACGCTACAGATAGGGATACCGATAGTGATGGATTAGAAGACTTCACTGAGGCAGTTGACGGGTTTATTTGGAATGGTTCGGTTTACTTCACTAACGCTTCAATGTTTGACACCGACAACGACGGATTGAATGACGGAGAAGAGGTAATCGATGGCCTAGATCAATATATCACTCATGCAAATAATGCAGATACAGATAATGACGGGCTTTCAGATGGCGGAGAAGTTCTCTACATTCCTCGGCCTTGGCAATCTGCAACCAATCCATTGGACAACGATACGGATGATGACGGTCAACCAGACGGTTGGGAGATGCAGGTATTTTCTGTTCAGCAGAACACAAATTCCCACAGTCTCTGGATATCCACTCAGAATTGGTTACCTATTGGTTGTACAAGTATGATAGAATGTGGACTTGGCCCTGGTGGATGGGTTTGGGACAGTTATCTCAAGGGTTTCCAAACATCCGGAGATCGTAATGGCGATGGTATTCTTGACCCGAAGTATTTCATCCATGAAATGAATTTGACAGGATTTATAATTCCAAGTGATGGCAGATGGGCTCTCGACCCGTCTTTTGGCTCTATGCCCGACTCTAATTTTGATATTGATAATGACACCCTTCTCAACGCTTTAGAAGCTCCAGATAGGTGGGACACTAATCCTGTTGACGATGACACAGATGGAGATTTACTGGCTGATGGTTGGGAAGTATCTTCATCCGAGAGAGCAATCAGTCTAGGTTTAGTCGACAATAACACGCTTGATGCTCTTGGTGCAAGAGGGCCAATGGATCCGAGAATGCCAGATTCAGACTTAGACGGTATTGATGACGGTTCAGAAGATTTCGATGATGATGGTCTGAATCGGTCCCACCTACTAAATCGCTATTGCCCGGGTTGGGATAATCCACAGAATGCTGAATGTCACATCGACCCGACTACCGATAAGGGCGAACGTTTCTATGACGATTTAGAGAATTACACAAATTACGAAGAATTTCAAAACAAGACCGACCCCGTATTATCCGATACTGATGGTGACGGATGGGCTGATGGCTCAGAGGTATATCATCAAGATCATGACAACGATGGAATGTGGTCTGGATGGGAATTCTACTTTGATTTCGACCCATTTGATGCCGCAGATGCATTTGTTGATTCCGATGGTGATGGGTACAATAACAAGTGTGAAAATAAATGGAATACCAATCCAAAAGATCCTACTAGCTTCCCCAGCCAAGGAGAATTATGTACCAACGACTAGTTTGTTTTCCTTAGGTTTCATCAGATAATGTCCTTTCCGAGGTTATGGTGATAATATGTCCTGGTGGGTAATGCCAACTACTGCAGATATAGGATTTCGTGCATTCTCCGATAGTCCAATTGGCATACTTAGGGAATCAGCTCTTGCATTACAGGGTATACAACTTTCCGATAGAGGGATTGAATATTTAGATGGACACATACGCCACGTCGCTGAATGGAGTATACCGTTTGGTAGTTCAGATATTGAAAGAACTCTCGTCAGGTGGTTGGAAGAAGTTCTCTTCAATTCCTACGTTGAAGATAAATGGCTGGTGGAATCAGAATTTTCACTTGACGAAGATTATCTCAGAGCACAAGTTTTGTGGGTTGATTCTAGAGATGTAGAGCTAGAAATAGAGGTCAAGGCAGTTACTCTTCACGACCTTGTCGTGAGGCAAGTAGCTATGGGTGAGGTAGTTGATGGAGTTGAGGGAGTCCCCTCTTTTGAAGGACCTGGCTGGATGGCACAAGTGGTATTGGATATTTGAAGGAATCAATTAGTTGCTTCCCAGATATAGAATATCCCACTGGCGATGATTCCGATCATTACACCATTGTGAATCCATGCGGATTTCAAAGACTTCAACCATTTCTTTCCGACCCTAACTCCGATAATTGCCGAGACGACTAGAACTAGGGTGATTTGTACGTGAGATAGAATTTCATCTGGCTTAAAATAAAGATAAACAGGAATTCGTGAAAGGTCTACGCATAGAGCGAGAATACTCGCAGTCGCAGCATAGGCCATCTTGTCTGGTAGTCTACGAGTTAGGAACATAGCCCGTAGAGCACCTTGATGACCTGATAAACCACCCATAAACCCAGAACCAAACCCACCGATTCGGTCATTTGCTTCTGGTATTCTATATCCAGTCCAATTTTCTGATAATGTCAGAATTGGTAGAATAATCAAGAATAATCCAATGATTACCAATAAGGGGTCTTGAGGTACTTCATTTTGAAGAATAGCTCCAAATACCGCGCCAATTACTAACCAAACACCATAATGTCGGAAAGCGGTAAGGTCTACCGAATCCCACATACTCCAGCATTTTGCGGCGTTGTGTGCTCCATGGACTACTGCAACTACTGCTACAGCTTCATGTGGAGGCATTAGAAGCAATGCGAATGGAGTTAGCATTGTAGATAGTCCAAAACCAGCAGGAACTGTTAATGCAGCAGCAAAGAACGCTCCTAATGCAGCGATTACGAGAATTTCTTCCATATACTCCCTCGTTATCAATCGAGAATTTAGGTATTTTCCAAATAAAAAATCGTTAGGTATTGATTATTCCTCAACATTAAATCTCTGATAAACCTCATTCGTAGTTTGAGTTACTCGAATGAAGGTGGTACATTTGGGTAAGTCTTTGATTCGACGAGCTCCTACGTATGAACACGCAGAGCGGACTCCTCCAAGTATCGCTTGTACAGTAATTTCTAGAGGCCCACGGTATGGAACTCGAACCTCCTTGCCTTCTGGGGCTCGATGCTTGGCAACCTCTCCATAGTGAGTTTCCATCGCCTTTGCACTAGACATTCCGTAGAATGACTTGTACTGCTTTCCATTGTCTGCCGTTATAAGTTCCCCACCTGATTCATCATGGCCGGCAAACATGCCTCCGAGCATAACGAAATCAGCTCCTGCGGCGAAGGCTTTCGCTACATCACCTGGGCTAGAACAACCACCGTCAGCCATGACGTGGCCGGCCAATCCATGTGCCGCGTCAGCACATTCTGCAATTGCAGAGAGTTGAGGATATCCCACACCTGCTACTTTGCGAGTTGTACAGACTGAACCAGGCCCAATTCCAACCTTGACAATGTCTGCTCCGGCTAGGATTAACGCTTCAGTCATTTCTCGAGTTGCGACGTTGCCGGCGATAATTATGGAAGATGAAAATTCCTTTCTTACTCTCTTCACAAAATCCAAAAATACTTCACGATATCCATTTGCGACATCAATACAAATTAATTTGGTTCCTGAATTAGTATCCATTTTGCGCTTTAGTAAATCGAAAGAATTCTCTGTTGACCCACAGGTAACGGCGACAAATTCAGGATTTATGCCCTCATTCCAAGCCTCAGCATACTCTCGGGTAGAGTAAAATTTTTGCATACAGGTCATCATTTGGTGCTTTTGTAATTCTGCAGCTATGGAGAATAATCCTGTGGTGTCCATATTCGCAGCCACAATTGGCACACCAGTCCAGGTTACATCAGAGTGTCGAAATTTAAATTCTCGAACTAAAGTAACGTCGGACCGTGAAACGAGTGTACTGCGTTTTGGTCTAATCAATACATCATCAAAAGTTAGCTTCACATCGTGGTCAACACGCATCTGAACCTTACTACTCCAACGAAGGTGCATTTAAGACGGTTCTGACCAACTCTATCAGGATATAATATCTAATTTTTTGTTGGTGCTCGTGCCGGGATTTGAACCCGGGTCGACGGATCGAGAGTCCGTCATGATGGACCGAACTACACTACACGAGCGAGTGGCACGACGACTGAGGCTCTCTATTTGAAAACGATGGATAGATATTTTTCGCCCACACCTTCACTTTCACTTTCACTTTCCACTCTTCTATCTTTATTGATATGCTGACCGACCGACACCAAGTCATGAACCTAAGCCCAAACAACGACATCCGAAGAGTCTACAGGAAGAGACCAGAACCAGTGCGTATAGTCTCCCTTTCTAGTTTAAACAAGACCGCTGTTAACCGAAAAACGAAGAATCCAGAATTTTTAGTCAACTCTTCTAATGCAAATGCTATAGATGGTCAGTGGCAACCAATGCCAAGGCCTACCATAGAAGTTAATGTCAGTCCTTCTAGCTGGAGTGGCTTGCATTCCCGTGTTCTA
>CACELO010000010.1 GCA_902560445.1 uncultured Candidatus Poseidoniales archaeon | reverse complement strand
TGTTTGACTGAATTAGAGTAATTATGGGTGACTAGGATTGTTGCATGCGGCTGCCTTTCGGCAAGCGAGTTAACTTGTCGAGGATTGTGATGATTAGGACTGTCGACAAAATCCGGAACTCCCATTTCGATTAGAATTGCATTGGCTTCCGTCGCCCGATTGTCAATCTCCTTGCAAGGACCTGAGTCGCCACAATGTAGTAGTTTGAATCCACTCTTATGAGTTAGCATGTAGCCATGTGGATCGGTTTCAGGAGTGTGAACCACTTGGAATCTCTCGTAACTCCAATCCGAATTTTCTATTTCTCCTGATTCTTTTTCCAGCCAATTGATGTCCTCTTTCAGAACTTCGTTCAAGCTTCCAGGAAACCCAACATGACTGAGGTTGGAGAGAATCTCTTTACCGCCTGGTCTGAGATAGACATTCAAAGGATTCTCAGTATTGGAAACTACTTTTCTTTCAAGGATTAAGAATGGAAATCCAAACATATGGTCTGCATGCCAATGTGTAAACAATAGGTGTTCAATCTGGTCGCTAGAAACTCCTGTACGTCGCAATTGTGGTAGTAGGGTTGGTGGTGCATCAACCAATATTTTTCCATCGATTAAAACCAGTGCATGCATTCTTCCATGGGGCGAAAATGCATTCCCGGTGCCTAGGAACTGCACGCGAGGCATGACGCTCCATGTGGCGTCTATGACTTGAGCCATTCGGGTCTCAACGCCCGCTACGCGGGCGAACCTTTGCCCCTTGTTTTGATAAACGGACTTTACCTCGGCGGGTTGCTGGTGAGTGCTATGTCCGATTGGAGTGCTAAGAATCCGTACAGCTCTAAGTTAACGGAAAATTACGTCCTCAATGGAGAAGGTTCGAGAAAAGAAACTCGCCATGTAGTATTCGATTTGGGTGATTCTGGTCTAGAATATAAGGCTGGAGATGCACTGGGTGTAATCCCTCGCTGTCCACCTGAGTTGGTTGACCAATTAATTTCAACAGCCAATTTTATCGGAGATGAGTTGGTTGAAACTCATCTTGGCGAGACTACCCTCAAGGAAGCCCTTACCGACCATTTGGAGATTCACAGAATTTCTAAGAAATGGATTCAAAATCTTGGCACTAGAATGGCTGATGATGGATCTGTGGAGATTAGAATTGCTCGTAGACATCGGGTTTCAACTGATGATGGATCTCTGCTCATAGATTGGTCAGGCTCAGGAGAAGACGAAGATATTCCAGAAGGATACGAAGAAATCGGCGCCGCATGTGATCCTGCTGAGGCACTTTGGAAAAGCCTAACCGGCGATGCAGATGCAATGGAGGAATATATCTGGTCTCGCGATTACATCGATGCGATGGGAGATTTTGGACACATTGGATTTACAGCGCAACAATTTATCGATGGAATGGACCGATTGAAGCCACGTCTATACTCTATTGCCAGTAGTCCGGAGCATGAGCCTGGAACCGTTCACTTGACCGTTGGTATCGTGCGATACTCTCACCATGACCGAGATCGCACCGGCCTTTGTACAGGATTCCTCTCTGATCGCTGTGAAACCAACGATACCGAGATTGGTGTGTTCATGTCTCCAACCCGTTCATTCATTTTACCGGAAGATGGTAACACCGATTGCATAATGGTAGGCCCAGGAACCGGAATTGCTCCTTTCCGTGCCTATCTTCAACAGCGCGATATCAATAGTGACAAGGGTCGTAATTGGCTATTCTTTGGCGACTGGACCGAGGAAGGAGAATACTACTACCGAGATGAAATGGAAGACTGGAAGGAGCGAGGAGTTATCGATCGCCATGACTTAGCATGGAGTCGCGCTGGAGATGAGAAGGTATACGTTCAACATCTAATGGCAAAGCACGGCGAAGAGATCTGGAATTGGATTGATGGCGGAGCCTACTTTTACGTTTGTGGGGATAAGAATTACATGGCTAAAGACGTACATTCAACCTTAATCGACATATGTGCAGAACATGGTGGTATGTCCCCTGATGAGGCCAAAGAATTCGTAGAAGTCGTGATGATGAAAACAGACAAGAGATATCTGCGAGACGTCTATTGATTGAGAGAATCCTTCTCCTCCCGACCGCCTATGGCGGTCGCCGAACTCTACATAGTATTCAACCTCCAGCGAGGTTTGATGTTCCGCAGGGTGCTGATTGCGAATCGAGGCGAGATAGCCTTGCGAATTTTGCGTTCTTTGAGGACTCTAGGAATCGAGGCGGTAATCATTCACGGTCGCGAAGATCGGCTGACAACACCCGTTCGCCTCGCTGATGAGGCGATTCAAATTGCCAGAGATGACCCTCTAGCTTCCTACCTTGACATTGAGGCAATTGTAACTGCCGCCAAAGAGGTTGGAGCCGACGCAGTACATCCTGGATATGGGTTTCTTGCAGAAAATCCAATTTTCGCTGAAAGGTTAGCCGAGGAGGGTATTACATTCATCGGTCCAAGTCCAGAGGTGTTGAGAGTCTTAGGTGACAAAATCACTGCTAGAGAAACCATGTCCAAGGCGGGCTTACCAATTGCCAAGGGATCTCCTGGGCCAGTTTCTGACCCCAAGGAAGCTGCGACAATTGCCGATGATATTGGCTTCCCTGTAATCATCAAGGCGGCCGCTGGTGGTGGTGGAATCGGTATGCAAGTGGTAGATTCCGTTGATGAATTCGAATCGGCTCTGAACCTATGTCAAGGCCGAGCACTTTCTGCCTTCGGTGATGACAGAGTATTCTTAGAGAAATTCATCGAAGGCGCTCAACACGTTGAATTTCAAGTTCTTGGAGATGGTGAAAATGCAATCCATTTTGGTGAGAGGTTCTGTTCAATCCAACGCCGACATCAAAAAATCTTGGAAGAAGGCCCTTGGCTTTCTGACGAGGTTAGAGCCGATATAGGTGCACGAGTCGTAGCCGGTGCCAAGGCAGTGGGTTACAAGGGACTAGCAACTTTCGAATTTCTAAGAGATTCTCATGGGGAGTTCTACTTTCTCGAAGTTAACCCTCGAGTCCAGGTCGAGCACACTGTTACGGAAATGATTACCGGATACGACTTAGTTTCTCTTGGAATTAGAGTCGCCTCGGGAGAGTGCCTACCTCTCTCACAGGATGATATTGAGATATCAGGTCATGCAATCCAAGCACGACTTAATGCTGAAGATCCCAGAACTTTGGAACCATCTCCCGGTCGACTTTGGGAATGCCATTGGCCTGCAGGACCTGGTGTCCGTGTAGATACCCACGCTCATACAGGATACGATATGCCTCCATCATTCGACTCCCTGCTCGCTAAACTAATCGTTTGGGGAAGAGATAGACAAGAGGCGATTAGAAGACTCGACGCCGCTCTTGAAGAGACCCTGATTTTGGGGGTGGATACTCTAATTCCATTACATAGGGCAATTCTTTCAGAAGATGACTTCCGAAATAGAGATGTAACAATCAGGTATCTTGAGGAACATCCTGACCTACTGAATTGAGATGGTAATATGGACATGGTAATCGTCGGGTCAATTGGATATGATGACATCCAAACACCAGCTGAAAGTGGGTCCGACCTGCTTGGAGGTGCGGCAGTTTATTCCGGACTTGCAGCCTCTTTTCATCTTCGAACCAAGGATGAACAGCCAACTAAGGTTGGTCTAGTTGGTGTCGTCGGAGACGATTTTGCTGTCTACGATCAAATGATTTTGGAGAAAGCCGGATTGAATTTAGCCGGAGTTGTACGTGCTGAGGGAGACACATTCCGATGGTCAGGTAAGTACGAAGGCGCCATGGAATCCGTGGATACATTAGCTACCGAAGTAAATGTTTTAGATGATTTCAAACCAAATTTACCAGAGGTTTGGGAAAACCCAGAAGTTCTCTTTTGTGCTAGTACCCACCCCGCTACTCAAGTTGCAGTTTTGGACCAGTGTCCTGGCGCGCAATTGACCGTATTAGACACCTTCATGTTGTGGATAGAGACTGAGTTTCAGATATTAAGTGAAGCCATGCGCAAGGTCGACGTAGTGGTAATCAATGAACAGGAAGTCTGCGCTATTGCCGAGGATGAGATTCTAACACGCGCTATGAAATCAATAATCTCTGGTGAGGCTCTGTATGGTGGTTCAGCGGCTGGCCCTGGTCCTCGTTGTTTAATCGCAAAGCGAGGAAGTGGTGGAGTCATTGCAATGCTTCCAGCCGGCACACTGTCACTACCTGCATATCCAACCGATGAAATTGTTGACCCCACAGGTTGTGGTGATTCATTCGCCGGCTCATTAATTGCATACCTTGTGGGTAGAAAGGGTGTATTGAGTGATATTGAAGCGATTAGAAATGCACTGGTTCATGCTACCGTAACCTCTTCATTCACTTTGGGTGGATTAGGTACTTCTGGTATTACCTCAATTGACCGTGGCGTATACCACGCACGTGTAGACAGATATCGAAGAATTACTGGAATAAAGTGAGACTTCACTTCAATTGACGAATACCGGGTAATCGATTATCTCCTTTCTGTGTGGTTGGACGAAGTTGAGAAAATCGTAATTGTTCACTCGCTGATTGACTGGTCGTTTCTTTCTCTTCTCCAGATGCTACTCGAGCCACCACCTCGTCTAGTGCGTCTCTGGCTGACGAGGGACTGTTTGTTGAGGTAATTTCTCTAGCCCTTGAGGCTACATCAGCTTGGTGGTCTTGATCAGAGCGTAACCTGAGAAGTTGACTAGACCTAAATCTCGCATCTCCACTATGAGTATCACCGTCTTCATCGCCATAAACATCGGCATACTGTCTCCTAGGCTGAGCCGGAGAAATTAATGAAGTAAGCCAATTTTGTTTTATTGGTTTACCAGCTGAGCTGCGAACCCGACCACTTGTCATACTATTAGCGAGCTTCGATACTGCGGGAAATTCATCTTCGAAGTTTTCTGGATCGGTAACCGGAGCGGATAATCCTCTACTCCGGTTCTCAGTTTGCCAAGCGGAACGTGCCTTTGCGGTCTTTACTAATCCCGGCTTACATTCTTCACGAACAGCATTTTCTGTCGGGCTTGGGAGACCCGATGTTGGAGAATAATTTGTTTGTAGTTGCCCGTGATGAGATCGTGCTGAGCGAATCATCTGTGAACTTGACAGTGGCCTATCAGAATTCGTCGTCGCTGGTGGAGAATATGAGCTCGGTGTGATGATACCAGATGTTGTGGGTTGAGGAGTTGTAGGTGTATCGTCGAATAATGAGAAGTCCATACTAGGTTCAGGCTCAACATAATTTGTTGGGTGTGTATTACTTGTAGGCGTATCTACTCCAAATAGCCCCCCTTCTCCAAACATATCGAATGAATCAATAGCATCAGAGAAAGCCTCGTCAAGTCTATCCTCCTGCGAAGGGTCCTTTTCCTGATACCATTCAGGTGATTCTTCACGACCCCAAGCTCTCTCATAAGCAGAGCGAGAATCTGCGGTTTTAACAGGATAATTCGAGACTGTTGAAGGAGTTGGTTCCAAAGCATCTAGGGAAGCAAAAATACCACCTTCTTGTGCAACAGGTTGTGTAAGCTCATTTTGAGTCACTACAGAAGTCATGGGGATTGAGGTATTTGTTTCTGGTGATGCATATCTCGAAGAAATTGGTTCGGCTTGGAAAATTGTAGCATCTGAATTTTCTATGGTGTCAGGTGCATTGAGAAGTGCCTTTGGCTGGTTTTGAGCAAGCAATCTTTCTCTCTCTTCTTCAAGTTCTTGTAGACCCGCTTTTGCCTCTTCGATTGTAAATCCGTGCATAACACGGTCTAACATCATACACAATCGAAGTAATTCCGACTGAGTCCCCGAAACTAGATATTTGTCTCCAGCATTAGTCTCAATCGATAATACTGGATTCTTCAATCTAAGGTAGCTAAAAACCGAAAGGACACCTGTTGCGGCTACTGCCCATCCAATTGGAGGAGTGATTACAGTAGCGCCTACCCAAACTCCAACAGCTCCGATAGTTAGGAAACTATTCGGTAATTTTGCTAGATTGATATTTCTTAGAGTTGAGATATTGGAGAGATTGATTCTGATACCATATCCAGAGTAGTCCTCGAAGGTCATCTGTCGCTCTGTGAGAATCCCGCAAAATCTTCCACTTATGCCGACTAGATTGAGGTTGTCGAATAGTTCCGATTCTCCTTCATCCAGTCGGGCATTACGCCCGGCTGAGTACATCCCGCTTGTCCGAGCGACTCGTTGAGGCTATAACTGCTCGGGAAGTAGAGCAGTGTCAGGAGCAACTTGCGCGCGCGTGAGGAGAATGCCGAAAGCTCCGTTGCTAAATCTTAGAATAAATGAAATTAGGCTTGTTCAATAGTTTCCACACTCCCGATAATTCTCATCGGCATAGCGTCGAGTTGTGTAATCAATATCTCGGGAGAGCCTTCGGCTCTAATCCAAAGCGGATTCTCCCATTCGACAGAAATTAAGTCACCGTCGATCCGCTTTATTCTACCAACGACAAATTGTAAATCAACTGCTGCATGGATTACATCTTCATTTGCTAATTTCCTCTTTTGGAATGGCGCAGTTTTGATTTTTATCTTTGAAGAATCATGGCGAAAAAGCGCCTGTGATTCAGGATGAATAATCATGCATCCTCGGTGTAATGCTTCCTCTCTTAAGTTCCTCAATGCGACTCCGACACGATCACCTGCAATAGCAGAATCAACATCGTCATCCATTACTTGTAGAGATCTAACGACACCAGTTTCTTTTGCTGGCAAAATTAGTACCTCGTCATGCTTGTTTACAATACCTGATTGAACATAACCAATTGCGACTAAGCCAACACCCTTGACATTGAAATGTTGATCAATAGGCAGTACCATATTCTTAGAGATATTTTTCGAACTTACCATATCCATGTGTTGATACAATTCCTCTCTCAAATCATGTGAATCAGGAACTGATTCATACATCTTCCATGTCTTGAGACCAGCCTGTGAGAGAATCATATTGACTTGCTCTGAATCTATCCATTGACCCTCGGCAGGGTTGATGATTGCAATTCCTCTTTCTATTCCTGCAGCGCCAAAAGATACCAAAATTTCCCCCAGTGCCGCATCGACATTTGTGATTTCGACAATACCGACCTCGGCAACATTGAGAACAGAGAGAAGAGGCCTAAGTCTCTCTGGATGCCTCAGTGGGCGAAGCAAAGACAGAACGCAGGTTTCCCCATCTCGCTGTTCTTTGTAAACATATGATTCAATATCTCGAACATCGTTAGACTTCGCTAATGTTCTAGCAAGTTCTTCATTGCCGACAAAGGCGACATTCAGCACCGGCATGGATTGCGCGGGCGGGATTATAGTCATCAATTCGACGGGTAGAAATGGTTGGCAATGAGTTCATATTAGACACAATGTATGGATAATCATGGAAGAACAACCACCACAAGTAGTTATCCTGAATCAAGGAACTAACTCTAATCGAGATATAGGGAACGCAAGCGCTTCCCATCTCTGTGGTTCATTGTTAAATCTTATTTTCCCTTATTTCTGTTGGGTTGTACCCCTGATATTGTATTCTACAAATAATAGTGAAGATACTATCTTGAAACATCATTTAACCCAATCTCTTAATGCCTCAATCACATTTTCATTAGGTCTTATTATACATACTGCACTAATGCTCGTTTGTCTTGGATTCATTACTGCACTCGTTCATTGGATAATGTATCTCGTTTGGTCAGTTAATGCAAATAATGCACTAAAGGTAGGGCAGAAGTATAATTATCCCTTCACAATCAATTTTGTTAATCCGTAAGTTCAGCGCATAGCATCTCTTGCTCGCTGTGCTTGAGCCCAGAGTTCTTTCTCTTCGTCGCTGGTCTTAGTGAATTGAGGAACTTCCACTGGTCGCATTGAGTCATCGATTGCAACCATGAAAAAGAATCCAGAACAAATCTCCTCAGGATCCCAATTTGAACGCGTCATTCTACATGACCTCACCAATACTCCAACAGTCCTTCGACTGGTCCAGACAACCCGTGCTATTGTTCGAATTACATCGCCTTGGTAAGCTGGTCGTTTGAATTTCAATGCATCAACCGAGACGGTCACAAATTCATTGTGGGCGAATTGACTAGCCGCCATTCCAGCGGCCGTATCCATAATTGACATCAAGCGACCTCCAAATAGCGTATCTAGGGCATTTGTATCTCCTGGAAACACCTCATTCAGTAGCACAACGGGTTCGGAGGAGCGCGGTTCAGCCATCTCTCTCAGATACGGCCGCACACTCACCCTCCTTCAATCCAACCACCATCGGATGGCCTCTGAAAGCAGTTATTTGACCGTTCAAGTCAAGCCATGCAGACGATTCGGGATACTATGAGCGCAGCTAAGTTGGCTTGGGAACCGGTGATTTTCGATGACCCGCATGGTGGTAGAGTTCTGCTCTGGCCTCATCTACCCTGTGTACGTATGCCATCTATGCTCCGAACTAGGGAAAATTTTGACGGAATTGCTCTATTGGCCTCTGAGGATGAAATCAGAGGGTGGCCGCAAGAGGAAAAGGAAGACCATGAAAGCCCAGGAGTACATGTGGCTGCAGCTATGGCTTCTGGCACAGTTCTTGGCCGTCTATTGGATGACTTGACAATCTACGAAGTTGATGGCCCAACAATCCCTGATCCTGAACCTATGAGGTTACTACATCACGCAAATAATGCTCGTGGAGGTTTACCAGTATACGCATTGGAACCTTCTATGGAAGATGAGGAGTGGGTAGATTGGATGACTCGTGCCGCCGATAATCAGGTATCTATTTCCTCTCTAATTTCTAGTATTACAATTGGCAGGCGCTGGAAAAAATTACGAAGCTCAAACGCAAGTCGTGTTGAGGCTGCAAAGGGAGTAGATACTGAATTAGGAGCAGCCGCTGCCTCCAGCGCAACATGGTGGCAAGAGGAAAACAAAGGCCTTACTGCTGAATTAATCTCTGAACGGTCATCTCGAATTGTCTCTAGAATTAGAGGCGCTCTTGCAGACCTTAGAGAGGGTAGAGTTGATGACTCGAACACAACAGGACCATCTCTGATGATTCCAGTCCATCAACCACGGCTGCCCTCACTATTGAGGGCCTTCGATGTCTGTCCGGATTCCGAAACCATACAACCGATGCAAAATCAGGAGGTCTAATTTTGGACGAAGATGGTAGGATTAGAGTCAATGTTGAGACTCAAACATTCCGCTTCATCCCGGGTAACCCCATCAGCCATGATGACGCAGTTAGACTTGCTAAGGGAATCAAGTCTGGACCGTGGGTTGTGATTAGTCACAAGGAACCTAGGGCAACCTTCGTTGTCGAAGAATCTGGTAGTGTTTTAGTTCATGGAATTGCTAGATTAGAAGTTGCTCGTTTGGTCATGCAAGAACTCCTACTAAGCCTCGGAATGTCAGAAGAAGGATTGCACTCAGAGGTAGGAGATATGCTGGTTAGTTTCTCATTCGGTAGAGCTGTTCTGCTAGACTTGGCAGCGGCCCGATTTGCAGATGTGGAAAAGGATCAGCGAGTCGGTTGCATTCGTATAGATGCAAATAGACACAACTGCAATCTTCTGGTATTCAATAATGGCCACGGAGTTGTAATCGGGCAATCCTCCAAACGAGTCGCCGAGATGGCAGTTCGCCATTGGGCAGCTCAGTTAGACGAGGAAGGCGCACTGGCATGAGTTCCATCGTCGACGGGCACTGGGTAGGCCCTGTCGTCGACCAACATATCCATCTAGATCGCTCGAACCGATATCTTTCAGCAATCGAAGAATTTGTTCGGGTCGGTGGAACAGGAATCATGTTAGTTCACAAACCGGGATTTAGTGGGTCTTTACCACTAGACAAAGAAGGCTATCGTCGAGCATATTCTGAAACTATTTCGATGGCAGATGAGGTTAGAGAAAAATTTGCAATCACTGTCGGAGTTGTAATCGGCCCTCACCCAGTTGCTTGGGAACGCCAAATATCTGAGTTGGGAATAGACCAGGCTAGTGAATTACATCTTGAATCGGTGGACCTCGCTCTAGAGTTAATAGAGCAAGGAAAGGCACACTGCTTAGGCGAAGTCGGAAGACCTCATTACGAGGTTAGCGAGGAAACATGGACGAAAGCAAATGAAAATCTATCACAAATTATGGCTGAAGCCGCAATTTCGAAAGTACCCATTCAACTACACGTAGAGGATGCTGGCTCACAAACCTACTCTGAAATTTCTCAAATGGCAGTTCAGGCAGGCTTGCCTCTTTCCCAGACCATCAGGCATTATGCTCCTCCAAATGTCTCTTCCGATTTCACCTATGGTCTAGCCTGCACTGTTAGCGTTGGTCGAGGAAGTGTGGAGGGATTAGTGTCGACTTATGCAAATGCCTCTGCATCATGGGGCATGGAAACCGATTTCCTAGACGATTCTCGGCGACCCGGTGCTGTTCTTGGACCCAAAACAATCCCCAAAAGAACAGACGAATTATGTTCTGCTCTCCTAGCTGAGAGCAATCCAAATGATGTTGAAAATTTGCTCTTTAAAATTCATTCAGAATGGCCAAGCAAATTATACGGTATAGAATTTTAATTTACTCTGTCAAAAGGAGACTTTAGTTCCGGAGTAAATGTCATCATACCCCCCAAAATAAAAAAACCTAGGAATCCAAAAAATAGTTGTAAATCACCCCAAGGTAGGCTGTTACCTAGTAATTCAAAGATCATCTTCCAAAGTGGTACATTGATTGGTAAAAAGACGAATAACATCGCTATACCGAGTCTCTGCCTTAGAAGCATAAGAGCGCGAACCCTCCTTCCTTTTTGAAATTCAGCGGTCTCTGTGGCTTAGTTGACACACCGAATCGGTCAAAGACTAGTCCTCTTTCGCCGGGTTGCGCGTTCGTGGTGTAGGGGTAGCACAAGAGGTTTCCAACCTCTTTGCCCGGGTTCAAATCCCGGCGAGCGCACCAAATCATTCAAGATAATCGTGCAGACCGTAGGTCTGCACGTTTGTGAAGCATTCATAGGTCGACGACATGGGGGTTTAGTCAATGACACAGGCTATGGCGGCTGGTATCGCTCGAGATTCCTCAGATACAGAGGACGAGGCGCAAATAGTCGGACGCCAAATCTGGAGAATCGTTCCCTATGTGACCCGCTATTGGCAAAGGGCATTGGGAGGGCTTCTATCTAACATGGGGGCTAGGATCTTTGATCTAATTCCATTCATCGCTATTGGGATGGCTGCGGATTACTATAATCCAGACAGCCCTCAATTTACTAATTCTATGATTGAAAGTTTTGTCACTCACGATATCTTCAATTCAGTAGGTCCGATTAGTTCAGTCGAATTGGGATTTGGTGCTTTAATTCTCTTGTCTTTTGTCATTTTAGCAGTTTTTCAGGGGTTGAGTAATCAGTTATGGCAGTCCATTGCCTACATGGCCCAGCATGACATCAGGATGGACGCCACACGATCATTACTCAGCATGGAAGCATCTTACTTTGAAACTAGACAAACTGGAAATCTAATGTCAGTCTTATCAGCTGATGTAGCACAATTAGAGGACGTAATTTCGGATGCGAGTACCAGCATAATTAGAATTTTTACAACCCTAATCACTGCTTTTGCAATCTTGTTTTGGATGTCTCCAATCCTGTGTGCGATTTTATTCACACCGTTTATCCTAATTGTTCCAATGGTTATCTGGTTTTCAACAAGGGTCCAGAGAAAATACCGTAAACAGCGTGAGAGTACTGGAGGAATTGTAGCAATACTTGAAAATGTTCTCTCCGGAATAACGGTTGTTCAAGCTTACAATTCTACACAATTCGAGATGGATAGAATAGATGGTCAAAGTGCAGATTACAGAGATCAAGCAATTCAGGCAGCATTCATCAGAAACAGGTTTATTCCGGGCTTCCATATTGTTGCAGGAGTTTCGTTTGGCCTACTGGTATCAGCAGGAGGTTGGTTGATGAGTTCAGGTGAGATTAGTGTTGGTCAATTCGTCACTTTTCTTTTGATTTCCACTAGGATGACGATGCCTCTTTGGATTTTAGGAATGTTACTAAATCAACTACAACGAGGCGAAGCAGCTTCCCGCAGAGTATTTGCATTAATTGATTTGGAACCGTCGATCTCCGATTCTGAAGGAGCTCTGGAATTAACCCAGCCAATATCTTCTATTTCTTTTGACTCAGTCACATTTGCGTATCCCGGCACGACAATCAATGTCCTGAATGACGTATCATTCAAGGTTGATTCTGGAGGGTTTTTAGGAATAATGGGCCATACGGGGGCAGGCAAATCTACCATTCTAAAGTTATCAGAAAAGTTCTACCAACCCCAATCAGGACAGATTAGAATCAATGGTCAAGATATATCGGAATTCACAATACATTCGGTTCGTTCACGTATTGGCTTTGTCAGTCAAGATCCATTCCTATTCTTTGGAACAATCCGAGACAATGTTGCTTATGCTCGCGAGGCTACAGATGATGGTGTAAAGATTGCACTACAAACTGCTGGTGCTTGGGAATTTGTTATGGAAATGGAGAATGGAATGGACACATTGGTTGGTGACAGGGGAGTCAGACTTTCAGGGGGTCAGCGTGCCAGAATTAGCCTTGCTAGAGCCTTGCTAATGAATCCGGATGTTCTGATTTTAGACGAGGCGAGTGCGGCTCTAGATGCAGAGACGGAGAAGAGAATTCAACAATCGCTATTCGGTGGAGGCAATGGTTCCAATGGCAAGAAGAGAATAACCATTGGTGTTGCTCACCGATTGGCAACAATTCGAAACGCCGATGAGATTATCTCCATGGTTGATGGGGCGATTGTTGAACGCGGTACTCATCAGGAATTACTTGGCAATGACAGCGTCTATGCCTCACAGTGGGCGATCCAAACCGGCCAAATTGAATCAGAGGATTGAGTATGTCGGTCGAATGGGTCCCCGTTGTCCCGGGGAGGGCTGAGATTGGAAGCGACAACCGTTCAATCTTATTTGGGGGGATAGGACCAAAACATATGGTTGAGATAGGGTATAGGTATTCAATCGCTAAGTATCCAGTAGCAATCGCAGAGGCTGAAAAATTACTCGAATCAAAAGAAGTAGTATTAGCCAGTGAGTCAGAATGGAAATTGGCCTTAGATCAAGGAGTAATATTTGGAAATCAAGAACTTGAGAAGGTTTCAGATTGTTGCAAAGGACATTACTGGGGTAAAGCACTCGATGGGAGGTCTCATTCAGAGGATGATTGGACTTTCCTTATTGCAAAACAATGGTCTTCAGGTAAATCAACTACTAGATTATTACCAAAAGGTTCAGAGGAAACAAAATTTGTTCGGCTAGTGAAGATAGAAGATATTATTCAACATCCCCTAAATCCGCAGAGATTACCCTCGAATAGAGACATTGGAAGAATAATAAAAGAAGAAATTCTAATTTCTCTATTCGTCGGAATCATCCCTTCATTTGTTTGGGCTTACTTCAATGCAAATGAAGGATATATCCAAACAGGCTGGCCTGGATTGGTTTTTGGTGGATTAATCTTAGGCTTATTCTCAATGATTTTCTGGCGCCCGAAAACCACTTCCTATCGACTTGGTAGAAATTGCGGGATGGTCAAACCAAACCGTGGTAAATTACTGTGATATCATCAAATTGTATCTACAGAATTCTTCATCATCATCTGATTCAACCCTAGTGATTAATACGCCACTTTCGGGAGTGTATCTCTCTGTCAGCGCACCTTCAATAATTCCGTCATCGAGTGCCCAGAGTGGAAGACTCTCAGAATCTGATACTTTATTCGAAAGTTCTACTCTAATATGGAATTCAGGGTCTAAATCATAACTCAGTTTTCCGAGTCCTGCATATTCCCACCAATCCATCATCTCGTTTAGGAATTCGATATTCCCGTCGATATCCTTCAGACTAAATGCTAATTCTTGACCAATTCGATTACCGACTTGTCGAAGCAGAGAGGTTAGATCGATTCCGAATGCACTTAGGCTCTGGACCCCCCCTGTATCTAGCGCCCTTCTTGCCTCATTAACCTCTAATCCAGAGGCCATGAATGCATCAGGATTGAATGGGGTATCGGTTTCTGGAAGATTATCTTTAATTTCCAAGACTTCACGAATTTTCTCAAGGAAAGACATGCTATCGAGAGTTAGTTTCAGAGGGTCGACAATCTTCTCTTCGGTGAATCTCTTTGATGCGGTTTCGAAAGGAAGCGCCTCTTCCCAAATTGCATCGATTAAATTCAATTGAGATTCTGCGAAGGTCTCTGACTCGACAAATAATGCAGCATCCTCTTTTCCTCTCCCGACAGGATTTTCTTCCATTGTCAGGTACTGTATGACCTCTGATGAATCTACCACTGCACCCTGAGCGTCTAAATCATCTGAGTGTTTTACCTGAATTAGATCGTGCAAATCTGCATAGAATCTTGTTGTTCGTCTGTCCAATTGAGCGAGAACACGGATTACTATTCCTCTTTCTGCAGCTGAATTAACTTCTGCAAGTGCAGGATTTCTACATAGTTGTAATATTCCAAATTTTCCTAGGACTAAAGTAAGACTCTCATCGGCATCCTCAGCCATTTTTTCTACTTTCTTGAGTATGTGTACTCTTTCTTTGAGTACTGCAAATTTAGGCTCATCCAAAACTTTCCCTTGCTGAAATGAAGAGGTCTCTTTCCCTGAAATTAAATTATCATAACTTTCTTCCATTCGGCTGAGTTGTTCCTTATTGATTTCAATCAAATGAGATACTACTTCGTTTATCGAAGGACTGGAAAATCTCATTGGGCGATCAGCTGTTGAGGTAACGATTCCGACTCTCTGTAATCTTTCCAAGGAGTTGTATGCGTCTAGTCTTGTTGTGCCTATTTTTTTAGCAATCTCACTAGCCTTCATATTTGGTGTACTAGACAATACCATGACGGTATTAACTTCTCTCTCGGAGAGGCCAGCATCCATCAGTAGACGTTCCCAACTCATCAAATCAACTCGTTACGCTACTTAGTGAGCGTAGAATCTTAGCTACGTGTTGACGAGGTCGAAATAACCAATCGTAAACGAAGTGAATTTTGTTGTCAGGACCAATAACGAATGATGATTTGGAAGGGAACCTTCCAAGATGGACCGGAACTCCGTAACTCTCAGCAATCTTTCTGTCTGGGTCTGAAAGTAGAATGAATGGAAGCGCCAATTCCTCTTTGAATTCCTTATGTTCGTCAACGGTATTTTGACTGATACCGATGATTTCTGCGGGAGGTTCTAGAGAATTGAATATGTTGTACTGCTCTTTGAATGATAGACAGCCTCTCTTGCACGTTGGCGAACCATCCTTGGCGTAAAAGAACAGAACTTTCCAACGACCATCTAAATTGCTGAGGTTGAACTCATCTCCCTCACTCGTCAAGGCGGAGAACTCTGGTGCGATTGTTCCCACTAGTGATTGCATAATTTGTTCCCCCTTGAAATCTGATTTAATCTAATCTAAGTCTAGAAGGTGACCCATTCTAGCACCTTTGGTTGCAAGATATTGACTATTGAAATTCGAAATTCCAGCTATATGTTCGAGCCTTTGTTCAACATCAATTCCATGGTCTATCAATCCGTTTATCTTCAGAGGATTATTTGTCATCAATCGAATTTTGCCGACTCCTAAATCTTTCAACATCTCGGCTGCTATATCGTAGGTGCGCCCATCTGCTGGCAAGCCAAGAAGCAGGTTAGCATCCAAGGTATCATGACCTTGATCTTGCAAGGCATAAGCCTGGATTTTAGAATAAAGACCTATACCACGGCCTTCTTGACGCAAGTAAACGATTGCCCCACATCCTTCTTCCTGAATCTTCCGCATCGCCGCCTTTAGCTGAGGTCCGCAATCGCACTTTAGAGAGCCGAATGCATCTCCAGTAAGGCACTCAGAATGAATCCTTACAATCGGTATGTTGTTGGGGTTAGAAATATCTCCAGTGTAAAGCGTGGTATGTTCTTTCCCATCAGGTCCAACAAACACCCTAATCCTAAAATTTCCATGTTCGGTTGGAAGGAAGGAATCTGAGTCAATCTCTAGAGGCCTAATATCGTCAATTTGTATCGTCATCCAATTGCCACGTACTACCATTTGCTTATGAAAGACTGTTTTTGCAGAACTAATTTTGTAAACACTCAGTTATATATCGTACATAACCCAATTGTTTTCATGACCGACAGAGCAATTCTTCCAGACGAGACCTTTTGGTCGGCTCTGTCAGTCTCCACATCGAACAATGCCCCAAATTCTACAGGCCGCATCACTCGACTGAACAGTTGTGAGATTAATCAAGATGGTGATTTTGTCCTTTACTGGATGACAGCCTCCAGGAGGTATCATCACAATTCAGCGCTTGAACATTCGATCACACTCGCTACCGAATTACAAAAGCCATTGTTGGTTGTTGAACCAGTTTCCATTCGACACAACTGGTCTAGTGACAGGATTCTAACTTTTTTTGCCCAAGGAATTATCGATAACAATGCTATCTTTGCATCCAATCGAATAACTTACGTTCCGTGGGTAGAAACTCATAAACAAACTGGAAATGGGCTATTGAAAAAGTTATCAGAAAAATCGTGTGCAGTAGTTATCGACGATTTTCCCACCTATTTACCAAGAGATGTCATGCGTCAGGCATCCAAGTTCTGTAAAGTTAGATTAGATGCAGTAGATTCCAATGGAATATTACCTATGGAGTGGGCGGACCGTGCCTTTCCATCTGCATATTCCTTTCGAAAACACATGCAACGAAACCTAATCAGTGCTCTAGCCACACTACCGGCATTTGACCCTATGGATAATATTCAAACCGATTTACGTCTTTCAAATTCATATCTCGAGAATTTATTTTCTAAAGCGGGTAGTCCAATCACTCCATACGAATGGCTGTGGAGGATAGCCCAAGGAGGAGATATTGGTAAGGAAGCTTGCGCTCCTCTAGACATCGATCATGATGTTCTACCTGTTAATTCGAAACGAGGCGGTCGATTTGAAGCAATTGCAAGACTCGAAAGGTTCCTCAAAAAAGGATTAGACAGATACGATACAGGTAGAAATAACCCTGATGATTCTGCAAGTAGTGGGCTATCACCTTGGCTTCATTTTGGTCACATATCTTCTGTCGAGGTTGTCAAGGCCGTTTTGGACCGTTCCGGTTGGAATCCAGATAAAATCACAATTGAGGATACTGGAAGAGGAACAAGAAGTGGTTGGTGGGGTGTTCCAAAAGCACACGAGTCCTTCCTAGACCAAATTATTACTTGGCGTGAACTTGGTTTTAATTTCGCGCACATTAGAGAAGATCATGACAGTATTGAATCAATTCCTGATTGGGCTAGGATCTCTCTCGATTTACATTCGTCAGACCCACGCGAAGAATATACATTCGAACAAATTGAAAATGCCGAAACTGGAGATGAAATTTGGAATGCTGCCCAGAGACAATTAGTTCGCAGCGGTCACATTGATAATTATCTCAGAATGCTATGGGGAAAGAGAATCTTGGAGTGGGCTCCAAATCCTCTAAAGGCTGCTGAATGGATGATTAATATAAACGATAGATGGGCCCTTGACGGTAGAGATCCCAATTCTTACACCGGTATCTTCTGGGTATTAGGTAGACATGACCGAGCATGGGGTCCAGAGAGGCCAATATTCGGCAAAGTCCGATATATGTCCTCACAGAATACTAGGAAGAAATTGCATCTCGAAAGATACCTTGTACGATGGGCAGAAGATGCTCCAATTCCAAAGTGAAGAGGGATTAGATGTACAAGTATGAGCACAATACAGTTGTCGAATCAAATATCGAAACTACATTCGATTGGTTTGAGCATGAAGGTTCTTTTCGCAGACTAATGCCTCCGTGGGAGGTGGCAGAAGAAGTCAAAGCAGACGAGACTCTAGAGGTAGGTTCACAGAGAATTTTCCGTTTCCCAATGGGCCCAATGAAGATGACTTGGGTAGCTGAGCACACCGCATACGACCCACCTCATCATTTCGCAGATAAAATGGTCAAGGGCCCATTTTGGCGCTGGCATCACGATCATAATCTCAGTGAGGTTAACGGTGTTACGACAGTAACCGATGAAGTTAGTTACCAAGTTCCATTTGGCCCGCTTGGTAATCTGGTTGACAGAATATTAGGGGGCGCTTTAGTTAGAAGTCGAATTACTCGAATGTTCAAAGCTAGAGAATTACGTCTTCAAGGAGATTTACAACAACATGGGAAATTCGCTAACCAATCTAGAAAGAAGGTCTTGATTGCTGGCTCATCTGGATGTATAGGCACTCAGTTAGTAGCATTCCTAGATACAGGCGGTCACGAAGTTTGGAGATTAGTACGCCGACCAGCAAAAGTTGGATCACAGGAATTGGAATGGTACCCAGATAAGGGAGAACTCGATGCAAGTATACTCGAAGGATTTGATGTAATCATCCACCTTGGAGGAGTCGGAATAGGCGACAAGCGATGGAACAAGCAGAGAAAACAGATGATTCGGGATAGTCGAGTAAATAGTACAAAATTACTTGCCTCTGCTATTTCTTCGCTGGAGAATAAACCAGAATGTCTGATGTTAGCTAGTGCTGTTGGCTGGTATGGTGACAGAGGCGATGAGCAATTAACAGAAGATAGCGCACCAGGAGAAGGCTTCCTTCCAGATATTTGTAGAGAATGGGAAGATGCCGCATCAACTGTAGAAGAACTGGGAGTAAGAACGATATTCCTTCGAACTGGAATAGTCCTAAGCGCAACTGCAGGCGCTCTTGGAAAGATGCTGTTCCCTTTCAAGATGGGAGCCGGAGGTCCAATTGGAAATGGAAAACAATGGATGTCTTGGATTTCTCTTGATGACGAGATATATGCAATAAATCATCTAATGATGAATGATGAATCCAAAGGAGTTTACAACTTGTCTTCTCCCAACCCCATTGAGCAGAAAAAATTTGCAAAGACTCTAGGGAGAGTGTTGAGAAGGCCCGCCTTTGCCCCTTTACCGAAATTTATAGTTAAGATTCTATTCGGCGAAATGGGTGAGAAACTAACTCTCGAGAGTCAAAGGGTAGTGCCAACTAAACTCACCGCAGAGGGTTATCAATTCGTTCACGAAGACCTTGAGGCTGGTCTAAGAGATACACTTGGACTCTGGAAATAATTTCAGATTGGAGTTCTAAACCCAAGTGCTCTAACAATACACCAGCCAGTGCGTCCCTCGAAAATAGAAAATGCCCCTCCTAAGAATGCTCCGACCGGCACGATCCAAGCTAAATCTGGGGCGCTGATTAGCAAGCATCCTGCTGCTAAACCGAGTGAGGAAAATACTCCCATTAAGCCCAATCGAAGCCTAACCGCTTTTCCTTTAGCATCGATATTACACTCAAGTGCCACGAAAAGAGGACAGTTATGCAGGATATTAAGCCCTGTTTACAATTTAATAGCCCTCAATTACGATAACGGTCATCAATTTGTAGACCAGGTCGGCCACTGAATATTCTCCATTTACCGCGCAGTACCCCGATTCCATAATTCCAATGAAGAGAATAAGTGACAATTGATGAGAGAAAAATTGTCCAAGCAGATTTACTTGGTGAATTTCCCTTAGCAGAACCATACCAAGCGAGAAGATTGTACAAAATCATCAGAGTTGGAAGAGTGTGAACTGCGATTCTCTCTGGACTCATTGGAATTCTATCTAGACTGATATCCCAGAAATCTGGCCACGCCAATCCTCCATTCATAGCACCCCAGAAAAATAATGCAAAAGCCGCGATAACTATTGGAGGGAATGCTGCAACCATTGAATGGGTAAATGCATGAAGTTCACGATATTGGTTACTTGCTAAGGTTCTGACAAGTCCATAATTACCAATTTGTTTCTTGACTCGCGAGAGGTTTCTACGCCGGTGCCATATAATAGCAGTTCTATCAGTCCACAATTTATGATCGATTTTTCTAATTCGATGATCTAGCATAACATCTTCAGCCCCGATTGCGCCCTTATCAAAACCTCCTACTTCTTGCAAAACCGAGCGCCGATAAGCAGAATTAACTCCGGGTAGTTGAGTCACTTCTGATAATTCTGAATCTCCTACCTTTCCATAATTTGTACCTGCGGTATAGATTGTAGAACAGAACGCGACATCGATTACACGTTGCCAAAGAGTGGATTCTTCAACAGGAGCGAAATTAGGCCCACCAACTCCCGCAACATCATCTCGCTCAAACCATCGAACTAATTTTTCTATCCAATCCTCAGGTACGATTACATCATCGTCTGTGAAGAAAACCAAATCTGAGGATGAGGCATCTATTGCAACATTACAAGCATCAGCCCTAGTCTTAGAACCAGAGTCATCTACAAATCGTATCCCCTTACTTTCTGTGACAGATTTTCCAGGGTCGCTACTTGGCCCAACTACAATTATTTCTAGTGGACCAGTATAGGTTTGTGTCATCAATCCCTCTAATGCTATTGCCAACTCTTCGGAATTACGAACACTCGGGATGATTACACATACCGATGGCTGACTCATGATTTGGCCGAAACCACTCTCGCTTTCAACCACACTCACAACATGTCAGTGTCAAATATCATCATGGGTCATTACTGACACGTGGCGCTAGGAAGTATGTCCATGACGCACCACCTTCATTAGAATTCCAAGAAAGGCGCAAAGGATAGCGATCTTGGAACTCGACGGTAACTTCCTCAGTTAGACCGCTAGCTAACTTACGGCTAAGAGGGTCAAGGAATTGTAAGGAATAGGTGGAGGCAGTTGGCTTCGGAGCGACCAACTCGGACATTTCCCCCGCATCGAAGCGGACATTTACTCCCTCTCCAGCCTCGACGGTAACGGATACAGTCATCTGATTCTTATCTAGACTCAAATCGACTAATTCTCCAACAAATTTGGCTGCCCGGAGAGCTCTAGAGAGTCTATCCGCGCTTAGGGTAGCTTTGCATTCAAAGTCCAAATCAGGTTGGCGGGGCTCGTTGATTGAGCCTGTGTCAAGTCCACGTAGAATCCGATGCACTTCGCCGACACGGACATTGATTGCACCGGTTGCACCATCATAATCTAACTCAACCAAGTCGTTTGGACCAGCCAAAGTAAGAAGGTCGCGAAGCTTACCAAGTTCTAGGCCAATCTCAACAGGCTCTACTTCGTATGTCTCGAAACATTCATCGGCAACTGTTACCGAAAGTAATGCAACATGAGAGCCATCGACAACTGTTGTGCTAAGGCCATTTTCACCCCAACTTAGTTTAGCTTCTTCAGTAAGAACCGAGAGCAGATCGACGATTTCCCGCATCAGTTGTTGTTTGGCAGTGACTCTAAGCATCCCAATACCTACCTAAGTCCCCTCCAACGGGGGGTTCTTCATGGTTCGCTAATAGAAATCCAGACTATATTAACTGATTACGACCCACGTAGTGGGTCGCTAGAGTAATCATTGATATTCCCGGAATTTATGGCCACAAGCCTCACAAGTGCAAATTTTTGTTTCTGGTTCATCGCTCGAACGAGTTTGCATAAGTACCACGAAAATTCGGTCCCCGTCACATTCAGGACAACGATAATCACCGACCCAAAGAGTTCCTCTGGCGACTTCTTCTTCGACTACCTCGGTAAGGTGCTTTAGATTCTTTGCATTTGAAGATGCGGTCGTTTTCGATAAATCGAGAGTTTCGCCAGTCATTGGGTCAGTAAATTCCGCACCTTTCCCATCAGGTCCAGACAATGGCCCCTCATATCCGCATTTATAATCCGGACATTTGATATTATTGTTTGAATCTGGATATGAAAGTGCACCACATATTGGACAGAACATTCTCATCCTTCCCTTTGCTGCGTCTGAGTGACCTACCAGCGCTAGTCGGATACGTACTTCAACATTCGTAATCAATTATTCCTATTAATCATGCAATTATCGATGTCGAAAAGCGCCAACCAAACCAAGCCAAAGTAATACTACCGAGGACAGTTGTAGTAATCATTATCAAAGTAGATGATGGATTAGTTTCTGCTAATCGAATCGAATCAACAGCGAATGCTGACATGGTAGTAAAGGCACCCAAAACACCGGTTCCAAACAGTAATACGACCTCGTCACCAACTGTCGCACCAGCAGCCACAGCACCCAGTAATATGCCAAGGAGTAATGATCCAACGAGGTTTGCGGTCATAGTCCCCCAAGGTAAGGATTCAGATGGTAGCCATTGTTGTAATGCATAGCGAGCCACCGCCCCTATCGCACCACCGGCTGCTACTAGTGTAACAAGTCGTAAGTCCATGCAGTTACCAGGCTGTAATTCGGTTATTGACCGCTTCTAGTGAATTTTCTTAATAGCGCGGGATTCAAGCGGAATGTACTTCTCGCGGTAGTCATGAAAATGCATTACGACTGGCGGCTAGCCCGGGTTGTCGATGACGAAGGAGTCATCCATGACGAGTTAGTCTGGTCTAGTAAGCGATCGGCTGGAGCCGTTGCTGACCGCCTCTGGAACTTGCAACGGGGGCGTTTGAGCCCAGAGGCCCGCACCCTATCTGATAGATTTCCTGAAGCACTAATCGATCCACTTGGTGCGATGTCCGATAACGATTGGCCCGAACTTGATGATGAGGAATCAAAATTGTTTGAGATAGCAACTCCAATTCTTGCTAAGAGAGGTGTTGCAGATGCTGCTGGCGATATAGACCGCCGATTGGACATGCTTGTTTCCTCAGCGGCTGAACTTCGCGCCTCTTGGACAACAAACGAGGCACGTTGTGTGGAATGGGCAGGTCTTTTCCTCTCGGAAGTAGATATTGATGCTCAACGAAATGAAATCCCTTCTGCAATAGCAGAATCAAATTCAATCGAAGAGGCTGCAATCACACTGGGAGTGGAATCACCGGCCCATTCTCCCTCTGATATCGAATGGCAAGCATTGCGAGACCATGCCAATGGCGTAGTAGAGCTTACCGCTCGTCTTGCCTCACATGAGGGCGCTATCCGCGATTTAGCCGAGCAACATGTACCAAGCCTCGCAGCTATAATCGGGTCATTAGGAGCTGCCCGAATGGTAACCTTAGCAGGAGGTAGAGAGAGGCTGGCTAGAATGCCATCAGGCTCCTTACAGGTACTAGGTGCCCACGCGGCGATGGCTGCACATAGACGTGGAGCTGCGCCACCAAAGCATGGAGCAATACTCTTCAGTATGCCTCAGATTTCGCGTTCGCCTCGATGGGTGCGTGGAAAGATTGCAAGATTCCTCGCTGGAAAAGCCTCAATCGCTGTCAGGTGTGATCATTTTGGTGGAGAACCTTGGGACGAGGATACTGTTGCAGAGATTCACAAAGAGACCGAGGCAATCAAGGCCAAGTTCCCCAAGCCACCTAAGCGGAAGTGATAGATTTGCCAAAACCCATCAAGCTCGCTTGGGGTATTCGTCGTGAAGGTAGAAGCCTTTGGTCTCGTAACGCGGTAAAGGGAGTATCAGTCAGAGGAGAAAGGCGCAAAAGAGACGGCAGAAACGAATGGCGTCTTTGGGATCCTAATCGCTCAAAGGTGGCCGCTAGCGTTCTCAAGACCAAGAAGGATGCATCCGCACTATTACCCGAAGCCACCTCTACTTGCCTCTACCTCGGTGCTTCTTCTGGTGGCACTGTAAGTCATATCCATGACAATGTCTGTGGTGCTGGAAATCATCACGGTGGACAGGTGGTCGCAGTGGATATCTCTCCTAGGATGATGCGTGATTTGGTCAAGTTGGCCGAACGTCGCCAAGGACTAGTTCCGGTCTTAGCCGATGCACGCAATCCACTTGCTGTCGCCCCATACATTAGAGGTAAGGCGAATTGGTTGCATCAAGACCTTAGCATAGGTGATCAAGCGGAGACATTCGTCAGGATGACTTCGGCATTTCTCAAAGAAGGTGGAACCGCTCTCCTATCTCTGAAAGCAGCTAGCGAGCGTTGGATGGAAGGTGGAGATGATGCTAGATTTGAGCACTCAAAGAGCGTCATAGAAGATTGTCAGCATCTTGAATTACTAGAGGTAATCGACATCTCAGTATTCGAGGAACAGCACGTTGTGTTTCATTGTGTTAGGGTATAATCAGGCGTTTTCTGCGCCTGCTGAAAGAGCGACTATGAACACAATAAAAACGGCATAGAGCAGCAGAACCACAATAGTAAGTATAATTGAAATCCAAGAAATAAGGTTCGCCGCCTTTGCCATTCCTACGTCTGGATGCCCGGGATGTTGTTCGGCTACCTCCATAGCAGATTTTGCAAGTATCACACCAGGTATTGCAGTACAGCAACTAAATCCCATTAATCCTAATATTCCTAGAATTAGTGCAGCAATAGCTTGAGTGGGAGGATATTGCCCTACCGCGGCAGGATTACTTACTCCTTGGACATACAATACTTCAGGCCCCTCGAGTTTAGGAGTTGCTTCAGATTGGGAATTATCATCCATCATCATTCACCTGGGATTTCGGATTTCAAGCAAACGCGCCTATTCCGCCCAAAAATATGAAGAAAACCAAATACAAACCAAGTCCGAGTAATGCCCCTATTAGGCTAATGATATTAATTACATTTGAAGCATTAATCATACCACTATCCGGATGATGTGTGCCGCCAATATTTTTCTTATCAGCACTTACTAGAAACATAGCTGGAATCGTAAAGCAAAGACTAGGTCCACAGCATAAAGCGGCAGCACCTCCTAATAGAGTTGTAAGTCCTAGTATGGCAAGAACTAGTCCAGCAACCGCATTTGTTGATTGCATTTGACCACCCATTACCTGAGGTCCTGCATTGATGTTAATTGTAGTAGGTTCTCCAGAAATTTGTGGTCCGTTGGAGTCCTCGGTCATATCTATTGGTCAGTGAATCTGAACTTCAATGCTTTGGATGTATAATCTAACAATGGATAAAATCATCTTCTCAGACACACTGCCGCGTACATGCCGGAGATGCCTGAGGTAGAAACGGTCCGTCGTGGCCTCATTCCTCATTGGGTAGGGCGACGAATTAGCTTTGTCGATTTACGCCGCCCCGATTTACGATTTCCATTCCCATCGAATCTTGAAGAAGCTCTTACAGGAGCTAAGGTAGTAGAGATTGGACGTGCCTCAAAATACCTCTTGATTCGCCTAGACAATGGAAATACTTGGCTAAGTCATCTGGGGATGACTGGAGTCTGGACAATTGATTCACCAGGTGATGGAAAACACGATCACGTATACGTTGAGTTCGACGACGGCGCTCTGACCTCCACTTATTCCGACCATCGTAGATTCGGCATCATGGATTTGATGCCGACATCCTCTGAAACTGAACATAAACTTCTATCAGGTTTAGGTCCAGAACCGCTTACCAATGATTTCACTCTACAATCACTTAAGGCAGGTTTACACGGTCGTCGTAGTCCAATCAAAACAGTTTTACTTGATCAGCGAGTTATAGCAGGATTGGGCAATATCTACGTTAGTGAGATACTCCATCGTTCAGGGATTTCTCCGACAAAAACAGCGGCAGAAGTAGCGGGTAAAAGTCAACGAATTGTTGCCGCAGTTGAGAGAATTTACAAATTTACCAATGAGGTAATATTCGAAGCAATCGAAGCGGGCGGCTCTACAATTTCAGATTTCCGTGGTGTTGATGGTTCGGGGGATTTAGGCTACTTCCCTCAACAATTCATGGCATTCAACAGAGAGGGAGAAAACTGCAAGCAGGAAAGCTGTGGAGGCACAATTCGACGTATCGTTCAATCCGGGCGCTCGACATTTTACTGTCCAAGGTGTCAGAGATAATTACGACATGAGTCTCTTTACAACAGCTAAGTTTAGGCTTATAGGAATCAACCTGTTTGCATAGGGAATTGGCTTATTCAACCATCCAGGTATTACTTCTCTTCTGCCTTTACGCATGGCCTTCACCGCGGTCTTAGCTACCTTCTCTGCGGGGACTGCTCCAGATAATTCAAGAGCGCCTAAATCCATTCCAGCAACCTCTTGAAAACCGGTCTCAACGAAACCGGGACAGAGAGCAGTTACCGATACTCCACTTTTCTTCAATTCAGAATGTAACGCGCGTGTGTACGATAGAACGTATGCCTTTGTTGCACAATATACCGCCATTTTTGGCCCTGGTTGATACCCTGCAATTGAGGCAACGTTCAGTATCTTTCCTGAGCCCTGTTTTTTCATCTCTGCTCCATAATGGCGAGCTAAGTGAGTCAAGGCTCTAATATTCAGGTCAATCATGTTGAGTTGCCCCTCTTGGTTGAGGCTCAAATGCTCACCGTTAAATCCGAAACCAGCATTATTAACGAGTATATCTATCTCTCCGGTATCCCTAATCAGATTCTCTACCCCTACCTGTTCAGAGAGATCAGATACGACTACTTTTACTTCGATAGAATGTCTATTAGTCAACTCTTTTGCAAGAGATTCTAGTTCTGCTTTTCTTCTTGCGGTAATCACCAGATCACAGCCTTGTGAACCCAATACTCTGGCAATTTCTCGGCCTATTCCGCTAGATGCACCTGTGACCAAGGCCTTCTCCTTCTGAGATGATAACATGACCTCCGAATAGAGGCAGTAGTAATCAACTAATTCTTTCTTCGAACAAGAGAATTTTACTTTGATTGAATCAGAATTCTATCCGCTTAATATACTCTGGAGTTTACTACGATAGATACCACTCGGAGAAAGTTCCTGACTCATCGAATGAGTGGTAATTTCCCTCAGGGGGTTAAAGCAGATATGGGTACAAATACAATCGGAAATCAGAACTGGAAATTGACGCTTATTCGAGACTACACCGTCTCCCAACAGAACGAAATTGAATATGCTATGTTCGGCTATGGCAGAACAGAATCTGAATTGGAAGATGAAACTAGAGAATCAGCTCATCTCCCCACAGGGCTAATTCATCTTCTTGAGCGAAGCAAATTGACAAGTGAAGCACTTGAATCAGGATTTACTACAGAAATCTCAACTTCAATTCAAGATGGGAGAGATTGGCATTGTTTCACTCGTACAGCGTTAGCCGTGAAAAAACTCCCAGGAATTCTCTTTCAGCCCACAAGAGCGTTCTATGTTATTGAGGATGGAGAACAATTCTTTGAAATGATTGATCTATCTTACATAAGTCAGGAAACTACACTTCCATTGAAAATCTGGTTGCGAGTAATTGAGATTGAGGTTGACGCCCTAGCCTTTGCTATAGATTCAAATTTTTACACATGCGATGACGGACACCAAACTACTCTTGATACTTGGATTGACTTGGGTTCAATCCAACAAAATATCAATAATTCAAGCAATAGGACACCGCTTCCCCTTCCTGGACCTCCTGATGAACCATACAAATTTCGTTGAGAATATTGATGGGCGTTCGATTTTCGCAATAATCCATGTTTGAGCACTCGCTACAACAGAAACTGATTGCCGAATTTGTCGGAACTTTCTTCCTTGCCCTGACAATTTGTACCGCTGCAGTCCACGGTTCAGCGGGAGATTATGCCCCGTTTGCTATCGCTGCGACTTTGATGGTAATGATCTACGGAGTTGGCCACATATCTGGGGCCCACTTCAATCCCGCTGTAACAGTTGCAATATGGTTACGAGGTGCCTGTGAGAAGGGCGATGTTGCTCCTTACATTGCAGTTCAGATAATTGCCGGAGCATTTGCAGCACTTGCATCTGAGAACATATTGTTTGCAGAAACTAGTGTAACGAATCTAGAAATGGATACAACCCAAGCTATCGGCGCAGAGTTTCTCTACACCTTCGCGCTTGTCTTTGTTATCCTCAATGTCGCAACTAGTGAGGCGACAGAAGGTAACGGGTACTATGGGGCTGCAATCGCCTTCGTTGTACTTGCGGGTGCCTTGACCGTTGGTGGAATCTCAGGGGGTTCGTTCAATCCAGCAGTAACCGGCGCTTTATTCGTATCAGGGGTCATCGAGGTTGCCGATTTGTGGATACATCTAGTGCCACAATTCATTGCAGGAATATTGGCTGTTCAGGCCTTCAAAGTGACCCAATAATTATCTTAGATTAGCCCGAAAGTATCATCCAGATAATATATCACATATTCCTACGGAACTTACCACCTGTCTCAAACAAAGCCTGAGTCACTTGACCTACGGAACAATATTCCACGATATCCATCATTACTTCGAAGAGATTCCCTCCATCCCTTGCTACCTGCTTTAGTCTCGCAAGACCTTCCTCGGCGTTCTGCTTATTTTCTTCTTTGAAGGCTTCATTCCGCTCGATCACCATCGCCTTTTCGCCTTCATCGGAACGAGTGACATCCATATCGAATGAGTCAGCTTCATCCGCTGAAAGGCTAGCAGCATCCGGATTAGTGAAAGTATTCACTCCAATTATTGGTAATTCACCAGAATGCTTCCTGTGCTCATAGACCATCGATTCGTCTTGGATTCTGTTACGCTGATAATTGACTTCCAAGGAACCTAAGACACCACCACGTCGGTGCATCTCTTCAAAAATTCTCAGAATTTCTTCCTCGACTTTCTCGGTTAACCAAGTCGAGAGGTGAGAACCCTGCATTGGGTTCTCGTTGGCTAGCAATCCATATTCCTTGGATAGAATCATTTGAATCGCAATTGAATCCCTAACAGTATCTTCAGTTGGGGTTCCAAAGGCCTCATCACGTGAGTTGGTATGTAGGGAGTTGGCATTATCCGCTAGAGCATAGAGTGCCTGAAGTGTGGTCCTGTAGTCATTGAAGGTAAACTCCTGTGCGTGCAAACTTCTACCACTGGATTGAATATGATATTTCAGTTGCTGACCACGATGACCTACTCCGTAGATATCGCGCATCGCAATCGACCAAATTCTACGAGCGACCCTACCAATTACGGCGTATTCAGGGTCCATTCCATTTGAGAAGAACCAACTAAAGTTTCTAAGGAATTTATCTGGATCCAAACCTCTTGCTCTGAATAACTCAACATAGGTTAGCCCGTTGCTTAGAGTAAGCGCCGCTTGTGTTATCGGATTGGCTCCTGCTTCGGCAATATGATACCCGGAAATCGAGACAAAGTAGTGGTTACGAATATTGTTCTGAACGTAATATTCGGCTACATCACCCATCATTCTCAGCGCAGTATCGAGATTGAAAACAAGGGTATTCTGCCCCATTGATTCCTTCAGTTGATCGGCCTGAACAGTACCTCTGACATTGTTCAATGCCCAGGCCTTTAGTTCCTGATACTCTTCTTCATTTGGCTCTCGTCCGTTTTCCTTCTCGAACTTACGAACTTGTTGTTTGATTGCTACATTGAAAAAGGCCGCAAGGTGCCACCAATAGTTTCCATTGATGGTTTTTGATGTCGATGTGTTTGGGGCACAAAGGTCGAAGCCTTCGAACAGCGTATCCATCTCATCGACGGTACTTATGCTGACACCCGATTCGCAGACCTTTCCGAAGATGTCCAATCTGGTTTGCGGGTCTCTACCGTACAGAGAAGGAGAATCGAAGGCGGTACTAAGTCGATTGAATGGTTGGCCTTCGGACAGGAAATGAAATCTCTTGTTTGTTCTCTCAGCGCTACCTTCTCCAGCGAACATTCGCAAAGGAATTTCATCCTCGCGCTTAAATGGGAAAACCCCAGCAGTGAAGGGAAACATTCCAGGGACATTTTCAGAACGAATCCACTCCATCTTTTCGCCCCAGTCTTCTGTATCAGGAAGGGCAACACGAGGTAGGTCGAGACCACTGAGGGTTTCTGTGGTAGTCTCAACTGGAATTTCCTTCTCTCTTACCGTGTAGGATGCATTACCAGAACGATATGCCGCAGCGCGCTCGTCAAATTCCTTCAGCATCTGCCAAGCAGAGTCTGGAACTCGCTTACGGATTTCTTCAGCTTCTGCAGTCAGATCAGCGGCTGAAGTTAATCGGTTTGACTTCCGCATCTGTTGAGCAGCTGCTTCCAATTGCTGAACTAGTCTTACATTTCTAGAGGTCTCTTCTGTTCTAGCATGGTAATCCCGAACAGATGCAGCTACCTCTGCTAGGTATCCTTGTCTTTCAGGTGGTATCGGTGCAGATCTATGCGGTAGACCATCAGCACCTAACCTTGCCTCAGCTGCTTCGAATGATTGTTCATGTTCTTGGTTTAGCAAACCAGCTAATTTCTGCCATAGTAGATCGACACCTGCATCGGCAAACTGACTAGCAATAGTCGGTATAACTGGTAAATCCTCATTCTTTGCATCCCACATCTCTCGATTACGCTTGAACTGCTTTCGAATTTCTGTTAGCGCATCTTCAGCCCCGGGCCTATCGAATTTGTTTAGCACCACTAGATCTGCGAAATCAAGCGCTGCAAGTTTCTCCAACTGGGATGGAGCTCCATACTCTCTAGTTGTGACATACATCGATAGATCTGCAACCTCAGTGATTGCATCATTGCCTTGACCAATACCACTTGTTTCTACTAGAATCAGGTCGAAGCCAACCGCTTGACATGCTTCAATTGCCCTATCGATACAATCCGCAATCTCTCGACCGCTTGCTCTGCTAGCAAATGAACGCATGAACAGGTTATCATCTGCTAGACTGTTCATCCGAATTCTATCGCCAAGTAATGCGCCCCCGGTTCTCTTACGAGTTGGGTCGGTGGCGAGAAGAGCTACTTTTGCTCCTGGATTATCACGTTGTATACGCAACATCAACTCATCAGTAAGGCTGGATTTACCTGCTCCACCGGTTCCAGTCAATCCTACAACGGGACACCCTGAGTTGGCCTCAACAGAACGAACCCTTTGTAGAACCGCTTGAAATTCTGAATCATCAGCATTTTCAGCCATTGTTAGCAACTTCGATACAGAACCGTGGTCATCAGCGCTAATTGCCCCACTAAGCGAATTGAATCTAGATTTCTCAAGTAGATTGATTTTTCCTGCTTCTTCGATTGCGTTTCCGACCATACCGGTTAGACCCATTTCTCTACCATCGTCTGGAGAATATATACGAGCAATCCCTTCATCTCTAAGTTTCTTTATTTCCCAAGGAAGGATAGTCCCTCCTCCACCTCCACAAAGGAAAATGTGGCCGAATCCTGCTTCGTCCAGTATCTCTTTGGTGTGTGTGAACATCTCAACAGCACCTCCCTGATAGGAGGTAATCGCAATCGCATGTGCATCCTCTTGAATTGCTGCTCTTGCAACTTCATCTGCTCCACGATCGTGACCCAAATGGATGACTTCACAACCCATAGATTGGAAGATTCTGCGGAAGATACCAATCGCTGCATCATGGCCGTCAAAGATGGCCGCAGCCGTAACTACTCGCAGCGGAGCATCCTCTGCCATGGTATGTCGAAGAATAATTCACTCATCAATCAACCGACATTCGATGAGTATAGATTAGCGACTAATTTTTGATAGTTTTTTGGGGAATTAGGCTATTTCCTTCATTCAAATCGTTGTATTCAATATTAATTGAAGAAGCCTCGCGTACTGTATCTGACAAACTTTGGTAGTAATTCGTATTTTCATCGACTATGTCAAAGAAGTAGGAGAACCCCTCGTCATCAACAATCGTAGCTTCAGTAATCGCTTCAAAACTTCGAAGCCTCTTGTCAATTTTCCAAATTGTTCTACCATTTGAATCACCATCGTGGGAGTTCAATCGTTTGATTACTCTCTCGATTCGATTCAAGGAGTTGTCTTTCACAATCCATCTAGATCGGGATTTTGTGGTAAATCGAGATTCATCATGGAACTGAACTTCTAATTCCCACTTTTCATTTTCATTAGCTACCGCTGTAATGAATGCATTGCTCCCTTCATCAATTAGTAAATCCCACTCTCGGTCTCTTAACTCCGAAATTAGTTCATTGAATACTTGAGTAGCCGTAACATCCACGGGTAAACTCATACTAAGTCAGAATTTGCTACTTCGTCGCTGTATTTGTCATTTTGCTGCAACTGCTCAGCGATTCCTCAGGTTATATACTCTCGAATACACTTTCAGATTACCAAGGGGGCTCAAGTTATGACAGAGAACACAACTACGGTTATGATCGCTGACAGAACTGGCCACACTACCCTACAGCTGACCCAGCAGGAAACTGTTGACAAGGTCTCTGGATTAGAGGGTTCCTGGGTGTTTGCAGGTGACCGAATGGTACAGCCAGCTGAGCTGGCTGAAACCAATTGGGACACTGTTGGAACAGTCAGAATTGTGCCAGGTCTTGTCGGTGGAGAGTAACCCCGAATAAGCGGTTTGCAATATGATCGCTCCAGATCTACGTAAGGTATCATGTGGCCGATTTGAAATCGGCTACATGGTTGCTGGAACACAATAGGTGATTTAGAAATGAAGCTATATGAAGAGAATATGAAGAATTACGACGAACTACTAGTCACTATAATTGGTGCGGGAGGGATAGGCTCGAACTTACTTCCTCATCTAACTCGAGCATTAAGTTCTGGAGAGTTAATCGAAAATATAGGCCCTGTACGTATCCGTATTATTGATGGAGACTTAGTTGAGCAAGGTAATTTACAACATCAGAATTTTACTACAAATGACGTCAACTCATTCAAAACGGATTCAATTGTAAATCCACTAAAGCACCTCGAAAGTCAAATTCTCCAAATTGAAGCGATAACCGAGAATGTCAGAGGTCCGATGCACATAGTAGATTCAGACTTGGTAATTGTCGCAGTCGACTCAATGTTAATCAGAAGACTAGTCCATCGCTATGCGGACTATTGGCTAGATTTGCGCTGTCAGGGAGATGGGTACATCGCTCTAGATTACAGAATAGATCCAGTTGATGTGACAAAACTTACTCCATTAGAATCAGAATCCGCCTCATGTCAGCTTCCAGGTGCAATCGAATCAGGTAACATTCAGTTTGGCCACTTACTTGCTGGCGCACATGGCTCCCAATGGGCGATCCAATTTCTTCGAATAATTGCAGGAGAGGTTACTGCATCATTACCAGCCCCTCAAACTGCAAACATTTCTTTCGGAACTCTAGGTAGGTTCGAATTAAATTCTCAAAATATAGACCCAAGATCAGAAATCCAGCCTACACTACACGACGAAGAAACAATCGAATCACTTGTTCGTTCTGGAGATTTCGATTCGCTTCCAATCAGAGAAACCTTGGCTCATTACGCAACTCAAAAAGACTGGCAGAATCTTTGGAATCTAGCAGATTTACTTCGCAGAGAAGTCAGTGTCTTATTTGATTCGGAAGACAAAGTATGGGTCGATGTAGGGACTTCTGGACAGGTTCGCTTAGCACCTCCTGAAGGAGCAATAATTCCGTTCAAACTTTGGATTCATACACACCCATGGGACGCTTACTGGTCCTCAACGGATTTGAATTCACTAATGCAATTCAGTGGAATATTGAACGAAGCAATCGTCCTAGGTAATAATCACTTCAAAAGAACAATTCACTCTCAGGAAAAGGTTCCAACACCACTCGAATTAGGTTCAGCATTGGAAAACTGGACAGATGAAGAATTGAGTTACTACAATCAAAACGAGGTGGTTGTCGATGGATCCTGAAGTCGTACTAGCAATGAACCGAGTAAAGGATAAGATTCAGGCCAGAGAAGAAGGAGAATTAGGGCTTCCAATTCCTGATTTGGTAAGTGCAATTATTGGAGAAGAAGCCGATAGTGAGTTATTGGATTTGGTTAGAAGTGCGTTAAGCCAAAATAATCAATCAATTGAAATGCCGGAAATTGTAACATCTATTTTTTCGTTGTATAAGTGGCGAATATCTCAAACCTGAAAATAACTCAATGTCGAAATAAATCTTATTTTATTCGGGATAAATGGCAGGGTTTCGCACTCCCTATGTACTCACAGCCCTCATAGTGAGTACCTCGGCTATTACCACAATAATTAACTTAAATTTGCTCGATAACTAGCTCTGGACCGTCGAACCAGAAAAAGGGGAAATTTAGCTCCTGTTCGATTTCCAAGAAATTATTAGCAAGTAAATGCTGTAATCTGACCATAAACTTCCTGTCCCAGGTTATTCGATTTTCATTTTCATCTTCTTCATAAATAAGATCACGAATTTCTTTTATCCAGTCAAATCCATCAACATCGGAATCTGCGATATATTGATCTAAGGTTCTAAGTCTTTGATTCATCGTTCCAAAAGATTCGTTGAAGTTGTTGTCTTCCAAAGATATAGCACACCTCGTATACTGAAAGAAGTGATCAAACACTATCAATACCATATAGGGAGTTTTTACAATCGATGGAATATCATCGAACCTTTTGAACACTAATTCCAGCGATTTAGGCAAAAAATTTAGCTCTTTCTTGATGTTTTTCAAATTTTTATTTTGTCTGGGGTATAGTATCTCGATAGGTCGTCCTTTGTTTTCTTGAGGAATTTTGGTAT
>CACELO010000009.1 GCA_902560445.1 uncultured Candidatus Poseidoniales archaeon | reverse complement strand
TAGTTGCTAATGAGTTATCAGAATCCCGGTCAGTGTATTGGGTTGACGGAGGAATGGCATTCGATCCTTCATCTCTTCTTCCTTTGTTGCGAATACGTGGCTGTAACAACCATCAGGCATTATCTAATTTCCATATTTGTCGCGGTTTCACAGCTCATCAAACTGCCTCGATTATTCAACGACTGGCTAATGAAGCTGGCTCAAAAGACCCACCGAATAGTATGAGAGAGGGTAGAATAATCGTGATTTCTGAAATTCCAAGGATGTTTATGGATACTCAACTAAAAAAATCGGAAGGACGCTCTTTATTGAAGGCAACACTTCAACGTTGTAGAGATATTAGTAAAGATTCGAACTCCTTGGTGATTCTCACATCAAGCCGTAATTTATCACCACCATTAAGCATGGAAATGCGGGACATTCTCAGAAAGTCTTCAGACGATACATTGAGGGTTAGTGAAATACGCTTAAAAAAATACAATCGTGGTTTGGTAAGAAAGAGATTACATCTTTCTTCTGTAGATAGGGAAATGATTTGGGCGCAATTACCGTTAGGGCAAACCTCACTTCTAGAATATCGTCACATCCAAGCCTCTAGGCTGGATTGCCTCATCGATCCTGCGGCCACAGCATCTTCATTCCAACCGAAGGGTGACAGTATGGAAGTGGCGGCTCGAACGGCGAGCGAAGTATAGAACTCAGTATCTCCTTTTTCTCCTGAAATAGAATTAGTTCCTGACTCTATTTCTGATTGTAATCGAATCCTATCGGTAGGCTGTACTCTTTTCCAACCCGTTACAGCAAAACGAATCTTCCTTCCAGGAGGTACATTTTGTTCTAGTTCTTTGGCACGGAGAAGAGCTCCTGCTGTCAGGTTCATTACACGATGATTACCAGTTTCATATCGTACTCTTCTACCTACTATCAATTGATTGAGTGGTACCTCTCCTCTCCTCATACGAGACATTTCCTTTTCAACGCGTTGAGCTGCGATTTCTGGACCAATTCCGAATGGGTCATTTGATAAATCTTCCATCATATCTTCTTGTAATTGCCTTATCCACTTACATGTTGAATGCTGACGTAATTCAATTCCTCTAACTTTCCAATCTTTTCCTATCTTTGCGTAATATCTGGTAAGTGCGCCAACTCCAGTAGTTCGATTTGGGATAAATGCAATCCAATCATATTCATGTTCTAGTTCAAGAGGTATACCAACCAATGCTTCAATTCTAGCCATCAAACGTTGGGACGAATTTCGTTTTTCTTGGGTACTTCGATTCATTCTATCTTTAATCCAAATAGCATCTACTATAGCGTGTATACAATCCCATCCTTCTTTGTTTGCTTCTTCTATAGTGGTCAAGAGTATTTCACGAGACCAAGCACAAATAGCCTCGTGACATTCTATCCTACCAAAGCGAGCATTTCGATACCCTGTATAGCCGAAACAGGTTACTAATATCCACTTCAGAACATTTTGTCTTCGGTCCCAGACGTCTCCTTTAATCCGCCTTTTTTCTTTCAATAAATTACGTCTTTCAATTATAGGCGCTACTACTCTACCTAGGAATCCATGTCTTTTCGTACAAACATGTAATCCAAGTTCGGGTACGACCAGTCTCCGATTTTCATTATTTTTTTGCCTTTTTTTAATTTCAGCAGAGGCTATTTTAACATTCAAAGATAATCGTCCATCTTTTCTTGAATAGTCGGAGTCTGAATCACAGCACATGCAATTCATAGTTTCAGGACTAATATTCCTGGTTGCAATTATGCTGGGGAATAAACTTGCAAAATCTAGTTCGATAACACCTTGGTGGACGCCAACAATTGGATCTAAGTATAGTCCGCCTCGATCGGCCAACATTATCTGTTTACCATCTTTCATATCCTCTGGTCTATTCTTTTTCCAAGGAATCAATACTCCATCTTCAATCGATTGACGAATTTGCATAGCTGAAATCGCTGAACCTGGTGATAATCTCGATAGATCCGCTGCTGGCAATCCAGAAATTCTTGATAACTCCATTAGTCCCTCAATCCCTCCTTCCTTGCCTATGAAAGATCGCCCCATATCAATGTGTAATCGCCCTTCTAAGGAATAGTATGCTTCCTTTCTCATAAGTCGACCATAACTCCAAGCCACACGTTCTTGAGAGCGAGGTTTAATTTCTCTTCCATTCCTACCAATATTCAATTTCATTCCAGACTGCTTGGCTAGTCTAATCAATGCAGGAATATCGACATTATCTCCATCATGTGTGATTACAATGTCGGGATTAATTTCCTCTATTTTTCTATGAAAATCATCTAGCATATGAGCAGAGCAAGTATATGCGTCGGCGATTAAAGTTTGACTGAAAATATTGTTTTCACAATTAATTAGCCCCTTGTCTACTATTTTAATGCTAGAAATTGGTGCACTAGCCTTTCTTTTACCATTTTTATCAAGGCAACAAACCTCAAGTTCGATTATTCTAAGGGGTGGAATTTCCCAATCAAATACATCTATTGTATCTAATGGGATGATTCTGTTTCCAATTATCTTCACTCTGCCAAAAGGATGGGTTTTGAGGTCTAGCAAAAAGGTCTGAGTAATTTTTGGGTCAACGGAAAAGAGTTCGAAATTTCGCCATGAACCATTTGCATCAATCATCTCTGCAATGTTTCTTATTTTTGACGGCTTCTGCAAATTAACTGATAGAACCTCCTCCTTTTTATACGATTCATGTGAGATACGGTGCATCTCCCTCCTTAATGACAGTGCTCCAAATGGGCGCTGATATTCTGGTCTCGAAAGGGCTCTGCCTAATTCGTCTAATCTATGCGATTCACCGCGAACATGTATGGTGAATGACCACGGAATCAAGATTTGTTGAACTTCCTCATCGTCCTTCTTTATCCATAAACTCATACATTCAGTTTTCATATCTAAATGACAATCTAGGATCCATCCTTCATCCATTCCTCATCCTCTCAATTTCATTTTCGATTTTTGAAATCCTCTCGTATGCTTCGACTAACATCGCTAGAAATATTGGTTCCATCGGGTCGACAGTAGGTATCATTCCACAAGCTGCCGCTCTGTTTCTTGCTGCATTAATCATCGATTTGTAAGCTGAACGTTCTTGTGGCCTCAAAGTTCTATGAAATTGCTTCCACCCTTCTATTCTTTCTTCTCCTCTCATTCTCCAAGTAGCAACTGTTCGACCCATGACTTCGTTGGCAAATCAAACCGCCTAACCTTTTTTTTGTAGACGGGGGGGTATATTTTAGCGAGTAAAAGTGAAAAAATCAGCGTTTAATTGGATTTGACCATCTTGAGTCTGCAGGTGGTCTGGTTATCGCCAGATAATTCCATGAATTTGCTTTTTCTACTGGGTATAACCAAATTTTGTTAACTCCTGATGCTAACCTGGAAGCGAGGCAAGCACCAGCCCAATCTCTTGGCGCATCTTCTGGTAAGACTACAAGGAAAGGTGCATGATCTTCTCCAAGAGGCTTGTCGTAACATCTCCATCTAGTGCCGTATTTGAATCCAGGACGAATAACTAGGCCTCTGTTAAGCAAGTCTGAAAGAATTTTTGCACCCTCTGATAGCGGATTCAATCCTTGAACGATTTCACATGTGATTGAATCTAAATGAATGCCTCCTGCGGAGGGTACACCTAGCTGTTGTATTTCCCAATCTTCAGATGGAAATAGCATACCGTCTGCCGAAGTAATACCATCTGATAAATTAGCTAAAGAATATGTAGTCTCATTTACTTCAAGTGAACCGGTGGGGTTCTCTGAAGATAGTTGATATGTCACCACACTAAATTCTTCATCTACAACCAATACTTCTGGTATTCTGCCCGAATTTATGACTTCAATTGTCCATAGATGTAATTCTGTAGCATCTAGTTTGTCTGATTCGTGAAACCACCGTATTTCAGAAGTTGGTTTACTATTTCTTGGATGGGTATTAGAACTCCATCTTGCTGCCCAAGACTGAGAGTGAATTTCTTCCGAAAAAAGGTCCATGTTTGTAGATAATATAATCTTATTACCTGGGACTCGAAGAGCTTCTAGGATAGCATATTCCTGTAATAGCATTGAATTTTGTTTTAGTGCGATATTTATCCAATCGTTTGTTGGTAAATCTAAGTGTCTATGATGGTGGACAAACAATGTTTCTACTGGTGATAAATCGAGTTTTCCGTCTCCAGAAGGTCTGCCAATAGCGGATTTTTGCCAGATTCTGTCGGCAGCTGGGCCATCATAGGTCCAACTCGTAGGTATACCCGCCATAACCCTCGGAGGGAACTTACTCGCTTGAGTTCGTCGGTCATGATTTGATTCTCTATTACCCCCAAAACTCATTCATCTCCTATTACACGAAGGCACATGGCAATTGACGAAGACACCGTATCCCGTACCGAAGCTCTACGACGATTACGTTCCAGCCTCAATGATATGAAAGGGTCGCAAGTAACATTATTGGGCGATGTGATGTTGGACCGATATCATCATGGATATGCAAACAATCTAAATTCAATAGCGCCAGTTCCTGTTTTGAAAATTTTCCAAACCGATGAGAGTCCAGGTGCCGCAGCTCATATTGCACGTGGACTAAATTCTATAGGTCTAGATGTTGATTTCCATACGTTTGTTGGGGATGACCGAGAAGGCAACACAATAGTGGATATGTTAGCTCAAGATGGGATTGCAGTAAAAGGCATAGAGTCCGTTTCCGAAAGACATACTCTGGTAAAAATTCGATTCTTTGGTAGTAGAGAAAGTCTTCTAGAAGACAGCCAAATATTACTTCAGGCGGACAGAGGGCCTCTAGAGTCTATTGAGAACTCAATGTCAGAGAAATTATCCAATAATGCGATGAAACAATTGGAGAATAGTTGTGCTTTGGTAATCTCGGATTACGATAACGGTGCCGTTACTGTTGCCAGCGCCTCAAAGCTGATAGGAGCCGCTCAAAAAATTGGAATTCCTATAATAATGGATCCAAAATTAACTGGTTTAGAACGGTCCCGAGGTGCTACGGTCGTTCTTGTTGAGATGAGGGGTATGGAACTGTTGCGCCGCCGTTTGGAAGCTTCCGATTCGGCTACTGCAGCATCTGAACTTATCTCAACATACGATTGGGACTCTCTGGTGGTTTTAGGAGGGATAAATGGGGTAACTCTCTACCAATCGGAGGGCGAAATGATTCATTTTGATTGTTCTGCTCCCACTCCAAAACAACAAATCGGCTTGCATGACGCAGCAGCTACTGCACTGGCTGTAGCATTAGGAAATGGATTGCCAATGGAAGATGCTGGTTTACTAGCCGCTGCCGCTTGTGATTGTATTCTAACCGCTGAAGCCAGTCACGAATTCGTTGATATTGATACACTAGGAACTTGGTTAGACGAAATGGTCTGGCAAATGCAAATATCTGAGAGATGAATTGAACACATTTGCATGGGGTTCAAGACAGATTGGTTAACCCATTACAATGATGAAGAGACACTGGGGAACGCTTGTGCTGTCTCTAACAGCATTACTTTTGCTCTGTAACAGTGTTACAGCCGATACAACATACGATGGTGATCCGGCATTAATTAGTATAGATATTCAAAATGGCGAATATTCATCAGAATCAATATTATTTTCAGGAATCATTGAAGATGATGAACAACCTTCGGATGTATTTTGGAGGGTGTCTAAAGACGGTGCGGAATTCGATGGTGGAGATATTCTAAATTCTATGGTAGAAATCACCTCTACTAGTAGCCGAGAACAATGGTCCTGGTCTTTTGAGTTAACATTCTCAGCCACAGGAGAATGTGCTTGTTATGTTAGTGTTCATTCCATTGACGGTGATGGATTAGAGGTTATTGAAAATAGAGTTGTTTTCATGATTCAGGACAATTCAACAGGTTTAATTGGATTTTTATTAGACAATGATCAATCGGGGCAATTAATTGATTCTTCAATGAAAGTTAGTGGTTGGCTTGGCACCTATCCAATAGGTGAAGTCAACGTAGAAATTGCAGATTCATTAGCTCAGGGACTCATGCAATCATCTCATATCCCCGAATCTTCAATTTGTAGTGAGCCTTCTATAACATCAGAAATATACCAATTTCCTTCCGGAGATTTTGAAATCATTTGGGACATTTCAGGGAAACTAGATGGTTGGCTCGCAATAACTCTAATTGGTTGTCCGTCAAGCAGTTCGAATACAGAGGGGGCGAATCATGAGTTCTCAATTCGTGTCAACAATGAACCTCCTGTTATCAGAATCTCAGGAATCGATTACGCGTTAGAGGACAATATTTGGCATACATTTGACGCCACGTTAACAGAAGACCCTTACTGGGGCCGTACCGAAATGTACTATGTTTGGACCCTAAGAAAGCCGTCTCACTCAGGTACACTGCCAGTTGACGTAATGATGGGTGAAGATCTCAACACTTACTCAATATCTGGGGCCCAATCAGGGAATTATACACTTAGCCTAACGGTATATGACAAAGGAGGTTTATCATCAGAACAAATGGTTATTTTTGGTATTAAAAATACTGTCCCAACAGCGTCATTAATAATCGATGGGGAACAAATTTTAGACGGGCAGGAATTTAGAATTTCTAATCCCTCAGATATACAACTAGATGCAACAGAGAGCTCTGATACAATTAATGACGCATCTGGTTTGAGGTGTATTTGGTTATTAGACAACTCTCCTTTGTACGAAGGCTGTGATCGCTCATTGACTTGGCTAGAGGATGAAGATTACCGGGCAGAACTCACCCTAGAAGTAATTGATGACGACGGCGAGTTTGCAACTATTTCTGTAATTTTGATTCATCCTGACGAAGTAAAGCCTTTCCCAATCGCATTGGTAGTATTCGCATTTAGCACTTTATTCTTAACCTACGCCTTAGTTAATCGATTCCGAGGAAATAATGAACAATCGATACCGAAGTGGAAACCATAAATTATATTCATATTGTTGGAAATTTTCATCCCACAGTCCTAAGAATGCCTTGCTTGTCGCAAAAGCGTGAATAGTATGGCAAACCTACCATTTTCGGAGGCTGAATATAGGGAACGACAGTCACGTTTCCTAGATAAGATTCCACAGGATAGCCTAGTACTTATTCCAACAAACCCTAATTCTATTCGGTCTAACGACGTTCACTATCCTTTCAGAGCAAGTTCCTACATGCTATACCTTTGTGGTTGGACAGATCCCGAATCAGTATTGATGGCAAAACATAATGGAAATGATTGGATCGTATCACTTTTCGTTCAACCTAACGACATAACCTCGGAAATTTGGGAAGGGCGAAGAATAGGAATTGAACGCGCTTCAGCTAGATGGCCTATCGACGAGGCTCATTCACTATTACAAATGAGTGAAATTGTAAGGGGAGCATTAAATGAATCAAATGGAGTATATTTAATCCAAAAACTGAATCAAGATATTGACACAATTGTCCATGAAGCTCTGACCTCAAAGAGTAGACAAAGGAATACCTACGGCATGGGTCCAATTAGCCTAGCTGATCCATCTTCAATCTTAGATGAGATGCGAATGTGTAAATCTCAAGCGGAGATTGAAATAATGCAAAAGTCGGCGAATATAGCCTCAATGGCACATTCGCTAGCTATGAAAAATACTCAAGTTGGTATTGGTGAATGGCAAATCCAAGCAATGATTGAAGGATGCTTTCAATCTCATGGCTCCCAATGGAGTTATCCTTCTATTGTTGGTGGCGGAGATAACGCTACAATTCTACATTATCATTCCAATAGCAAAACCGTTGTTGATGGGGAATTGATCCTTGTAGACGCGGGTTGTGAGGTTGATGGCTATGCTTCAGACATTACACGAACTTGGCCAGTAAATGGTAAATTTTCTGATTCCCAAAAAGAGATTTACAACCTAGTATTAGATGCCGAACTTGCTGGAATCGCTGCGTGTAAAATAGGAGCTCCATGGAATGCCTCCCACAAAGCCACCATGGAAGTAATTTCCAAAGGTTTGATAGAATTAGGTATTCTTGACTGTTCTTTTCAGGAGGCGGTAGGGGATGAGCTAGATGGAAAAACCCGTCAATTCTTCATGCATGGGACGAGTCATTCACTAGGACTCGATGTCCATGATGTCGGAGTGACTAGACCCGGTGGTAAGGGCGATGGAAGGTTATTGGAAGAGGGCATGATTTTAACTGTCGAACCGGGATTATATTTTGCCTCTTGGAGAGAGGATATCACAGTCCCAGAGCGTTACTCAGGAATCGGAATTCGAATTGAGGATGATGTCTTAATTACAAAAGATGGGCCTGTTGTATTAACTTCTAATTGCCCCAAAACAATTTCTGAAATTGAAGCATTGGTCGGCTCAGGGTTGTGATTTTTTGGCCGATTGGCAAGAAATTCTTCAATCACAATTGAGTGAAAACCCTCCTCGACTTACCGTTGAAGAAGCAACAATTCTATACAATGAAGCGGAGCAAAACGAATTATTGCATGCGGGACTATTAATGCGGAGAAAGAGAGTCCCTGGAAACAAAGTGACTTATCTTGTAGATCGCAATGTCAACTACACCAATGTATGCACAATAAATTGCCAGTTTTGTTCCTTCTACCGACCACCCGGACATGAAGAGACTTACACTCAATCCGTTGACCAAATTAGTGCTAGATTTGCCGAGTTAGAACATGTCGGTGGTACAAGAGTATTAATGCAAGGGGGGGTCAATCCTGATTTGCCTTTAGAATGGTATACGAATCTGATATCACAATTAAGGAAAAGGCATCCAACTATCGATTTAGATTGTTTTTCTCCTATCGAGATAGAAGGAATCGCGGAAGTTTGTCAAAAATCTACTAATGAAGTTTTACAGGAATTGAAGGATGCGGGAATGCACGGCTTACCGGGTGGTGGAGCAGAGATGCTCGTTGATGATGTCCGTCTAGATATCTCTCCAAAGAAAGGCAGTGCCGATAACTGGCTAAGGGTTATGGAGGAGGCACAACATCTTGGCATCACGACCTCCGCTACAAATGTCATTGGTTTTGGAGAGACTAATTTACATCGCGTTGAACATATGGAGAGGATCCGAAGCCTTCAGGATAGAAGCTTGAAGCAGGAATTGACAGGTTTTACCTCATTCATAGCATGGCCAGTACAATTAGAAAACAATTCATTTGGAAAGAGAAATAAGGGGCAGAACAGGATTCAATTAGGTGCTGGGGCTCATGAATATCTTCGTCACATTGCTGTCGCTAGATTGTTTTTTGATAACATTCTACACATTCAAGCATCCTGGCCCACAATGGGCATGGGTGTAGCGCAACTAGCTCTATTTGCTGGTGCAGACGATGCAGGGTCTACAATGATGGAAGAAAACGTGGTTTCTGCATCTGGTACGACCAAAACACTAGCAGGAGAAGATGAGTTACAAAGAACAATCTTTCGAGCTGGTTTCATACCACAAAAACGAGATTCTGACTATAATCACTTAGAAACTGCAATCCTCGATGAAGGAAAGTTAGCCTGCCCACCACCTCTACAACCGGTCTAATTAATCATTAGATTCCTCTGATCTTGCAGCCCTTAGTGGAAGTTTGTTGATGAAAATTTCATCGTCAGTTTGTGGCATAATTACAGGGTTAACCCACCTTAATCTCATACCTTGCCATATTGCATGTAGATGAATCTCCCAATGTAATGCGATTACTGAGGAATAGATTGTCCCGGGCCATCTTTCATCTGGACCTTTCAGTCTGATTGGCCAAATATTACTAGTTTCCAAGTCGCCTCTTGCTCGAACTCTCATGGGTTCTAAAAGTAGGATTCGTGAATAGTCAACCGCTAATGGTGTAGATTCTCCAACTCCTGTGCCATGTTCTTCTCCGCCGGTCAATCTCTTTTCCGGTAAAGCTGTTGACATACCGGGAGGGGGTTGTTTTCCTTCAGGCCGATTGGCCGATTGAAGCATTGTTTTTCTTTCGGGTACCGCGACTCCAACTTGAATTCTAGCACCTAAGTACTGAACATCATCTGGTAATTGCAAGTCTGTAATTTCGACCCAACCATCGCCTGTATTCAATGATATATCAGGGTCATTTAGAGGCGAATTAATATAGGTATTTTGTCTGTTTATATCCCGAGAATTAGCGTAAATTCTGATTAAAATAGGAAATACAAAAATTGGAAATGTTATGAATAATAATTTGGGATAATCGAGAGGGCCGATTTGATATGTTCCTTGCGTAAGCCAAGATAGAATTGGAATCTCTTCCAAAGCGGGTGCTATGGCGTGGAGAAAAAGAGAGGAAATCAACAAAATGACTGTTGGAGCAATCAAGTTCCTAGCTACTGCGTGAAATGGATCAGGCTCGATATACCAACCATTTCTGGTTCTCATCAGAAATGGAAGCGTTGCGGTTGTGGTAATAGATTGGATTCGTGGTAGATTAGTATCTTCTTCGGTTAGTCCCCTCCACTCTACCAACCAACCCGATTCTGAACCGATTTTGAAAGGAGTTGGAGGAGGAGAATTTGATTCAACAATGACTTGGGTAATTGGTAATGAATCCGGGTGTATATTGGCATGATCAAAAGGAGGGTATCTTATTCGTTGAACAGAATCCAAATACTCAACCCCATATCAATGCAGAAGCCGCCTTTGAGGCCAACCGACGGAATTCTGGAACATCTTTCAGCATCTTTATGCCGAGTGGAATTGGGTTATCTATATCTCCAATCTGATTGATTAAATCGATGACTTCCGGTTGAGACCAAACATCAAACAATTCATCCAATTCTTGGTCCGTTGATTCACTAAGAAATACATTCCTTAACGCTCTAGATTTATTTTGACTTCTCCTCATCCTAGAGATTATCGCATTCAAATCATGTACGGTAGCAGGACTGAAATCATTTGTTGTAACAACTTCGACCAATTTTGGGAGCATTAAATCGACTTGATCAAAACCTTTGCCAATTCCCCCGCCTGTTGTAGGTTTGCAAAGTCCTGCTGCATCTCCAAATACTGCAACTCGATTAATCACGGGTTTGTGAATTAAGCCGGAGGGAACCGGTCCACAATACCTTCCTATCTCTTTACAATTGGTAAATCGCTGCTTCCATTTGGGAGAGTTCATTAGTGTCTCTAACAAATCTTCACAGGAATTTCCTGCTAATTTTTGTGGCAAAGTCCAGTTTCCTATTCTAGTGGTATTTCCGGATGGAATGGCCCAGGCAAAGAATCCTGGTGCTATATCATCTCCAGTGAATAGGTCAAGTCTACCTTCTTCCCCAGGATAACCTGTTACCTCAATCTGAAATCCAATCATCAATTCCTTTGGGCGCCCCATTTTGAAAGTCCTTCTTACCCAAGAGTGCGCACCATCGGCTCCGCATAGTAATCGGCATTGAAATTCTTTGACTTCCCCTGAAACATCAATGGATATATCTACACCAGTATCCGAAACTATCGCATTGATTGGTTTAGAAGAGAGGAGTAAGTCTGCTCCAGAATCTAACGATAATTGAACAACTCTTTCATCGAATAATTTTCTACAAACCGACCATGTTCTTGTTGTATCCGGATTGCCAATAAGAATCTCTGTCCCCGACGGGCTGTACATTCTAGCACCCCATATTCTAGTCAAAACTGTGTCAAAGGCCCCAATCCTATCCATAGCCGAAGGATTGACCATTCCAGCGCATTGAAAAGGTCTACCAATCTCTGAATGTTCTTCCACTAAAAGGACCGTTAATCCGTTTTGCGTCAACTTCCATGCTAGGTATCCACCTACTGGCCCTGCACCTATCACAATCACATCGTAATTGTCTCTAAGCAAGTAAAACCACCACCATGTCTAGTATACTAGGTTGTTTGTCCGACTAGAACATAAGATTTCATTTCTTTCGTCCTTTTCTATTTTTTTGAATGGTTTTCTTCAATTTACCAATTAGTTCACTAGCCTCTTTCTTCGTAATCGTATCCAACGATTCTGTACCAACCATAGCCATAGCATCTTCCATGCTAAGCTCTAAGGTTTCACCCATTGACTCAATAGCCTCTGCTTGTTTATCGGTTCGCGGCACCTTATTCACAAGTTCTCCAATAATTTCACTAGCCGTGCCGTTCATTCCCCCGGTAAGTGAATCAATATCGTCAATTCCTTTCTCTAGAAGGTATTCATCAATATTGAGATTCAAATCCTCAAATAGACTCAACATGTATTTCATCTGTTTTTCACTTGGGGGTATTTCCCCATTCATGGAGTTATTGAGTTCTTCAATTATCCTTCTAGCATCTTCTCCCGTAAAATCATCGATTTTTTTTCCTAGGAACAACTTGGATTTTGCATCTTCAGACATTCGTGAGGTTCTATTTATGATTAAATTATATTGCTTAACCGTCGGCTTTAGTTTCCTTAATTCTAAGGCATTATTGTGCATGTTTCTAAAGTCTGTAACAAATTTATGCCAGACTGTCGAACCACTAGTGTCTCCTTCTTCTATCTCATCTAAACTTGATTCCATTAATGCCGTGAATCTCGGGGTGAACAAGCCTTCAGAAACTGTACCAGAAGAATTTTCATCAATTCCATAAAACGGTACAACTTCTATCCATAACAATCTGCCTTGTTCTGTAGGTATAAGTGATGAACCATCCTTGTTAACGTAGCCTCTGTCGACTAATTTACCAACAGTTGTGAGGTAGGTGGAGGGTCTTCCAATATCGGCTTTCTTCATTTCTTGGATTATCGAACTCTCAGTGAACCTTCTTGGTGGTTTTGTTTCATCTGAGGTTAGCAAAGGATTATATTCAGTTGAGCTAAATGTCCATTTAGTTCCAATTTCGAATCCTATTTTTGGAGGTTCTGTTTTTACATCTTTTTCGGCCGAGTATACTGCTTCCCATCCGGCATGGATTCTCCATGAACTTGTTCCATACAAAGGCAATTCGAGATTTTCTACCTTCATTACCATATTCCTCCTTTCTCGAATAGAATCCGACATTTGACTTCCTGCAAATCTGCCCCAAATTAGCCTGTATAACGATTGTTGATCGCTATCGGCGTCGCTCAAAGTCTTGATTTCTGGCTGGGTTGGCCGAATTGCTTCGTGGGCGTCTTGTACATTGCTCGAACCCTTCTTTGCATCCGGACCTAAAGCTCCATCACCCAAATGATTGGAACCATATTCTTTTTCTATTAATGAGCGAATTCTGTCTCTTGCAGCTTTACTCGTTCGTGTAGAATCTGTCCTTATGTAGGTGATATGGCCAGCTTGGTAAAGTGCTGTAGCGACTCTATTTGTTCTACCAATAGACCAACCCATCCTTCCATTCGCTGCTCTTAACATAGACTCGGTAGTGAAAGGTGGCTGGGCTTTCCTGTGATTCTTTCCTTCGTTTACTGATTCTAATATTAATTCCTGACTGGTACGAATTTGTTCAATTGCTTCTTCAGCTAAATCTCCACTAAATGTTCGGTCAGGATAGTGTTTTCCGTCATCGTCCTTCCAAGCGTCATCATCATCCTTTTCATGAAATCTTACTTTGAAGGACACTGCGTTCGATTCGACCTTTACCGAATGATATGGAATAGGTACATGTGCATCTCTTTCCAATTCCCGTTCTATTATGAATCCAAGCGTGGGAGTTTGTACACGGCCCATAGAAGCTAAGTTCCATGATCTACTAAATCTAGAACAACGGAAGCCTACCAATCTATCCATAAATCTTCGGACTTTAGCTGCATCAACTAAATCCATATCGATTTCACGTGGAGATTTTATTGCTTCTTGTACTGCTGAATTAGTAATCTCATTAAACGAGACACGATAGATCGAATCATAATCACTGAAGATTTCTTTCAAACGCCATGCGATGAATTCACCTTCCCTATCAGGATCGGTAGCAATGTAAATTTCATCAACTGAATTAGTCTTAGCCATCTTCCTTAACTTAGTGATAATTTTCTCAGCTCTTTCAGTCCAACTCCAGGGCGGTTCGGGTAATTCCCCTTCCTTAGAAGACCACATTGCTTTGTTATCCTGTTTAGTGCCGCCTCTATTTGGTAAATCTTGAACGTGACCATTACAAGCGTCAACAATCCATCCCTTACCGAGATATTTCTTTATCGTGCGAGCTTTTGCTCCAGATTCTAGAATCATGAACTTCAATTAATCACGCTCTTCATAATAGTCGGCCGTCTCAGACTGGCGTACCACGTTTCTCGGTGGCGACATGAACCCTGTATAAACGTGAGTAAGGTTAGAGCGATTCAAGGCGCGCGTGCCCGCGCGCGCGTGTACCCGCGCGTAGCGTGTGCGCGAGTGTGCTGTCTAGTTAAGTTCGAAATCTAATCTCAAAAGTACGATTTTCTGATTTCGATTTCATCCCAAGGTGTTTCCGCATCTGGCCCACCGCAACCTGCGCAAGCCGGGTATCCTGCGGACGCTAATGCAATTATTTCCGTTGAATATAAATCCAAGCCAGTTTGCAAATCTATCGGCACCCATACTTCGGATTCATCTGGTTCCTCCAATCCGATTTCCCCTCCGTCTTGACCTATATTTGTAACAACAATCGATTGTAAATTATGTGATTTGTATTCAATTCCAAAATACAAACTAGGTGATAGGTCAGATAATCGTAAAGCTAAATTTTCTTCTCTGTAGATATAATCAGGAAGGTGAATAATTACTCCTCTAGACCTAAGGGTTCTGCGTGCTAGTTCGCGTAAGGAGCGAGCACACATATCTACGTCCATGATTCGCGGATTACACACAAGATTTGAAGGATGCCTCTTCAGCCGGTTGGAAGATGGGCCTACCATATCGCTTGTTGATTCGCCCTTCTTTACGTTTCATAAATTCAGAAAAGGCACATAATTTAACCGTTAATGCCCTAGCTAAAATGGGCGAAAATAGACCTGCGCAGAAAATTCTAAGCTCAATCTATGGCACACCTAATCTTCCGATAAATGTATTTGGAAAGTTATTTCGACACCCATTAGGATTGGCTGCTGGGTTTGATAAATCAGCTCAAGCAATTGGAGCATGGCCCGCACTCGGATTTTCTTGGGTTGAGTATGGTGGGGTGACACGTTACCCCCAGGAAGGAAATGCAAAACCTAGAATGTTTAGATCAAACAAAGATTATGCTTTGATTAATCGAATGGGATTCAATAATCCTGGTGCCCAGAAGATTCGTGATACTCTAACTAAACGGCAAACAGCTGGTAAATGGCCGAATGTACCCATTGCAGCTAATATTGGTCGTTCCAAGACCGTGGACAATAAGCGTGCACCAAATGATTATGCTGAAACATTTGATTTATTGTATGATCACGCCGACATTTTTGTTCTCAATGTATCTTCTCCTAACACTCCTGGATTACGTGCATTACAGGAGCATGATCATATTCGTGATGTAGTAAGGTCTTGTAAATCCGTTCGAAGTAGAAGGTCCGGATTGAAACCAATTCTTCTCAAATTTTCTCCTGACTTGCCCAGAGATGAACTACTTTCATGTGCTGACGCTGCTCTATCAGCCGGCGTGGATGGATTTATTGCCTCTAATACAACGATAAGTAGACCACCTCCAGATAACACTAGTTCACGGAATTTTTATGCCGAGCAAGGGGGACTATCTGGCAGGCCACTTCACGATAAATCAATTCAAATGATTGGAGACTTATATGACAGTTTAGGAGGTAAAGTACCGATTGTTGGTTGCGGAGGTATCGAATCTGCAGAAACTGCATGGGATGCTATTAGAAATGGCTCCTCACTTATCCAACTATATTCCGCTATGGTATTCCATGGTCCATCGGTTGTAAAGAGTATCACTAAGGGGTTGAAATCAAAAATCGAGAATAGTGGATTTACAGACTTACAGGAAGCTGTGGGTTATAGTAGGGTTTGAGTTTACTCAATCAGCTTAGAGTAAGGCTATTCAATGTCCCACTAGACGAGGTATTGTGAACACAACCCGCAAGTCCCGTCTGTTATTTGTCGGGGCAATAATGCTTGGATTGGTAGGATTGATGTTTTTGTCCGTAGACCCCCAAGTTCAGTACACCGTCGACGAAATCATGGAATCCCCCGAAGATTTTAGTTCGGACGAAGTTAACATTCGTGGTATGGTGAAAATTCAATCCATCGATAATTTAACCTCCACATTTATCCTAGAAGGAACTGATTCCGAAATCCAAGTCTCCTTTGCTAAAATAGCAGTTCCGGATGGGTTCGAAGAAGGACGTATGGTAGCTGTAAATGGAAATCTAATCCAAGCAGGTGAATTCTGGCTAATTGATGCGAAGGAAATTCAAACTGGTTGTCCATCGAAATATGAAACTGAGTAATTTTCTCTATTTATCTTTCTATTTTTTATTGATTACATCAATAGTTTTGTTCATAGGTGAGTGCTACACGCGAGATTTGGGCTAGGGGGAGTGTTGACGTGTTCTATCATCCACAAATCGTCGAAAATGGTGGCCTGAAGTCCGAGGGCGGCGAATATGAGCCGACGATGACCCTGCGGTTAACGTCGATGCCTCGCCCCCAAGAGATCCAGGTTGTCGGAGAACACTTCCGAAGGGAAGTGTCGACCGTCTCACGCTCGGGAATCAGGTCAGGCGCGGAAGCGAGCAGCCCGACCGAGGATGCTGGATGCCTTGGGATTGCGGGGCGGAGGAGATCGTGGATTTTTCATTGTTGGTGACATTCGTCCACCGAGGACGTGCCCACTATGGGTATTCTATTGTTCATTGTTGAGTAATTATAGAGTAGGTTATTCTTTTTCCTCTACAAACAATTAGAATTTAATCCACCCATTTGACAGACAACGGCAAAATGTTCCGCAGAAACTGGTTGAACAGAAAGGCGTTGTCCACGTTGTAACAAAGGCATACCCTCTAAACTAGGATTGGCCCTCAGTTCAGGAAGTCCTACCGCCTCTATCTCCTTTATCGCTTCAATATCGACCATTATCCATCTAGGATTTTCTGGCGTGGCCTTTTCATCAAAATACTTAGATTCCGGATCTTGTGCTGTAAAATCAGGATACCCTTCTTTACACACCTTTGCTACTCCTGCAACATGTGGTGGTTTACAATTAGAATGATAGAACAACACCCAATCTCCGTTTTTCATATCATCTCTCATGATATTTCGAGCCTGATAATTTCTTACTCCATCCCAATGAGTGGTCTTATCTTCGACCAATTGTGACCAGGGGTAGACATCAAGCTCACTTTTCATTAACCAATAATTCACCATAACCTCACCATGCATCTTGACTTTCCATTACTAGAGTAGCGTCCATTATGTCGCCTTGTTCTCTTGTCAGAGTTCTTCTAAGACCTGCTGCCTTAGCCATCGTACCAGATCCTCCAGTTAAGGAGATATTTGCTTTCACTAGAAGGGAATAAATCGCTGGTAAGAGAATCAGGGCTGAAATTGCAGCAAGTATAAGCAAAATTATAATCACATCAATGAATGGGGCAATAGCTGGAATTGGAATATAATAAGCACAAAACATTCCTGCTATTGTTACAGTCACCGCTTCAGTAAGACTCATTCCTGTACTAGCACATGCAATACGAATGGCATCTATGGAACCTCCTAATTCTTTTACCCGATTAGCAATATGTATAGAGAAGTCTACTCCAACCCCAACAAGAATAGAACCAATCATAACTGTTACCAGCGATAAACTAACACTACCTTGGTCCATTACTAGCCATTGCATGAATACTGTAAATGCCACTGGAATAGTGGTTAGAATTGCAAAACGTATATCCCTGAATACCAATCCAAGTGTGAAAACTGTAAATAACAGGGCGAAAATTAAAGATCTCCACTGAGAATCTACTACCAAGTTGTTAACTTCTATAGTGACTGATGCCACCCCAATTAGTTTGGAAGAAGTTACACCAACTCCGCCTGTGTCTTGTTGAGCATAATTATCTATTTGTGAGACAGCATTTTCAGTACTCTTAACATCCATAAACGGCATATCGATGTAAATCAGACTTTGTTTGTAATCTTCAGAAATGAATAAGTTTCTCATTTCTAATGTGAGACTATTGTAGAATACATTGATAAGAAAGTTTTGTGATTCAGTTCCTCCCGATGGTTGCTGATCTAATGCTGCCAGACTCCACCAAAATGAACCATTCGCAGAAACTTCGCGGTCGAATATTATGGCGGATAATTCTTTGATTTGATCGGGTACAAACTCGTTATCTTGTATTGGTTCATTAATGGGGTCTCCATCTAAATCGACACCAACAGCTATTGCCTTCATTAGGAAAACGATTGATACAGCTGTGGTTTGGTTTACTTGATTGCATTTGCCTTCAAGTTCCTCTATTCCAACCAATTTCAAATAAGGGTCATTGCCGTTAAAGTTGGGATTGAATATTTCAGGTGAAGCTGATACATCAGCATCAATCAATAAGAAACCGGGCTGACCGGCCTCAAATTCGGTAGAATATGTTTTCATTTTATCAACAGCCCCAACTCCTTCAGGAGCCATCTCCAGTAAATCGACGTTTTCTTCAACATTAGGTCTGCTGTATCCTGCAGAGATTAACATAGCAATTAGGAATAAGCTCAGGGTTAGTTTAGTCCAGTTAATAGGGACACTAACGGCAGACACGAAGGCTTTGGGAGGAGGGTGTGAGGGTTTCTTTAGATCTAACATCATGGTCAAGTTAGGTACCATTACCATTGTCATTACGTAAACAACTACAATCCCCATGGCCAATGAATAACCAACAGTTTGTATGGGTTTCATAGGGGTTAGTGCTAATGATATGAATCCAATAATAGTCGTTATTGCAGAAAGTAAAACTGCTCTACCTGTCGAATCCAATGCTTCAGCCATCTTCTCTCTTGGCGTTCCCTTGCATTCTGCATAGCGATTGGTTATATGAAGACCATAAGAAACTCCCAATGCTAGCACAATTGGCCCTACAATAATCACTGTCATCGTTACTTCGTAATTTGTCCACCCGATAATTCCCATGGTGATGAAAACTGAACAAAGTGTTGGGAGGCCAGAAATAGCTAACACCTTAATCCCTTGAACAAATCTTATCCTTCCTGTCTGCAACAAATCACAGTGGAATAGGAATAGACCGACAGCCACGAAGACTACGCCGATTGGGAAAACATCCCAGAATAAGTTGAATGATTCTTCTGTAACCGCATTTGTGATTGGAACAGGCCCTGTAAGAGTCATGGACAATCCTCTTTGGTCCCAATCATTTGCTTCGCTGAGACCGATAATTTCCATTTGGGTTTCTTCTATAAATTCCGAAATCGTAATTTCCTCGCCGTTACCATCCTTTAGTCCGTCGGATATTCCGATAATTACAACCGCTCGATTCCAACCAAATCCGGATTTATTCCCAATTTGTACTTCATTTTCCCACGTTCCTACATCTCTGACTAACTTATTGAGTGCATTGGGAGGCATCTCATCTAGGATTTGATTAACCCTGGCTTGGTCATCAGGTATTGCGTAATTTCCGAATAGAGCCTCATTATCTTCTATTGTTTGATTGACAAAATCGGAAAAGTCTTGATTATCTACAGCTTGTGATGCTGCCGAGGCAAAAGATTTCGCCACCCTACCAGCCGAAGAATTAACTTCTTTGATAACTGAGGATATTGAAAGAACATAGATGACATTGTCTTCTCCCTTATCGTTTTGATTTGGATTAAGTAAATTCTCTAATTTCTCGATTTGTTCTAATGTTGAAACTTCTGTAATATTTCTTCCAGAACCATCTACGGCTTGCCTATTTCCATCTTCATCTTCAACATAGACGATTTCTGACTCGACGTAAATAACCATGACGTTGGTTGTCCATCCCTCAACAGCCTCTACCTCTGCCAGTAAGGCTGAAACCTCAGATCCTTGGGGAAGATATACTTCCAAATCACCATTAACATTCATTGAAGATTTCCCTTCAATTGGACAAAAGCCCTCGGGATTTGACAATGACTTTCTACAATCTACTAGCCCCGACTCCCAAGAGAAGAAAGCTGTGACTACTAGGCATAGAATTACAGTGATAACAGGGAATTTAGTCAATATGCCTGTAAAATCTAGGTCGGAAGACATTCTACGAAATTGATTTTTTGAACGCCTTCCGTAACTCTCTACAGTATTTTTATCAATGTCTATTTTTGTGAGGATTTCTCTCCCTTTATCAGTCGCTTGTTTCGCAAATCGAGAGGCAATGTTACCTTGGTTATCGTCGTCAGACAAGTTCCACCAACTCCTTGCTAGGATGGCGCTCATCAACGAAGGTGCTTGAACTCGACGGCTAGTGGTGGGTTAGAATATAACATTCTAGATGTTAGTGAATGATTGGGAACCGTCAAGAATGAGAGGTCATAGGGTTGAATGCAATTTGCGGTGGATGTGTCTATGGGGGCTCCCTTGATTGAAGATAAGAGATGGTCTATTGACCTCGAGAAGAGAATTCAAGAGGAACACTATTCAGACTCCAAATTGTATAACCACAGGTATGCATTCAACCCTAAATCTGGTAAGGAAATCTTCGTAGTTGATACTCCCCCTCCATACCCCAGTGGGACATGGCACATCGGCGCTGTCGCTCAATATTCGATGATTGATGTTATTGCCCGAAGTCAAAGATTATTAGGAAAAGAGGTATTTTTCCCTTGGGGTGTCGATCGCAATGGTATCAACATCGAATTTACGGTTGAAAAAAATACTGGCAGGAAAATGAAAACATTTGAGCGAACTGAATTTTTGGATTTATGTAGAGATACCATAGAAGAGTACACACAAGCTATGAGAGACACGGCAGCTAGAGTGGGACTTTCTTGTGATTTTGATAAAGAATATCTTACGGATTCTGATGAATACAGAGGAGTATCTCAATCAATATTTGTTGATTTATTTAAGCGAGGTGACATTGTAGAAGATCTCCGACCTAATATCTACGATCCAGTGGAAGGTACTACGATTGCAGATGCTGAAGTTGAAAGATTACAGAGAAAAACCAAGTTAATCGACATCAGATGGACAACAGAGGATGGTCTCGACGTAATCATTTCAACAACTCGACCAGAATTGATATGTGCATGTGGTATAGTAGTAGTACATCCGGATGATGAAAGATATCAGCATTTAGTCGGTAAACAGATTGTACTTCCTGTAGAAACTAATGGCCGTTCAAAATCCGTAGAAATTACAACTCATCCATCTGTTAAGTCTGACTTTGGTTCTGGAGTGTTGATGGTTTGTTCCTTTGGCGATCAAAACGATGTAGCAGTATTCAGAGAACTTGGATTAAGCCCATTCCAAGCCATTGATTTAGATGGGAACATGACAGATATATCGGGGCCTTACGTTGGAATGAAAGTAATAGAGGCTAGGGAGAAAGCAATTGAAGACCTTAACTCGGCAGATAGAATCGTCAACATTATCGAAAAAGAACAAGATGTTCCAGTTAGTGAAAGAGGGAAAAATCCAGTAGAAATTATTCTGCTCAAGGAATGGTATGTTAGACAAACTCACATTCAAGATCGTATGCGTGAATTAATCGAGGATATGGAATTTCATCCAGTTAGGAATAAACAATTTTTACTAGATTGGATGGACAATATTAGCATTGATTGGCCAATAAGTCGTAGAAGGTGGTATCACACAGAAGTTCCGATTTGGTATTCTGAAGACGGCACTAAAGTCATAACTCCACCACCCGGTGTTTACGTTCAACCTTGGAGGGAAGATCCCCCTGCTGGAAGTCGTGTTTTACAGAGAGAAACTAGAGAAGACGTAGGGAGTTGGGATGATATTTCCTCTTCTCTAGGAACGGTTATTGGAGAAGAGAAAGTTTTCGATACTTGGATGGATTCTTCTAATTCTAACTTGTATGTGTCGGGTTACCTCTCAGACCCCGATTTATTTGCCAACGCATTTCCAACTGGGATAAGGCCTCAAGGTAAGGAAATAGTGCGAACATGGCTATATTACACTCTATTGAAGAGCGCATTATTGTTGGATTCCCCAGGATTCAAACATATTTGGATTGATGGTTTGGGGATGGATCCTTGGGGCAGAAAGATGTCAAAATCCCTTGGGAATGGAATAGACGCAAACTCCGTACTAGAATGCGGGGCAGGTGGAAGAACGGGGTCGTGGAAAATTCGCGGACCTGACAAAGTAGTAAATCTCAGAGCAAATAAAATTGGGTCAGAGTGTTTCCGGCTTTGGAAAGCCTGTGATGCCCAGGTAGGTGATGATTTCCAAATTAACCCCGAAGATATTGAACAGAAATATTTCGGTGTATTAACAAAATTGTTCAACGTTGCACGATTTGCAAGCCAATTTCCAGTGCCATCAAATCTTGAGGACCTAACCGATAATTTGCAACCAGAAGACGAGTGGATTCTTTCCGAATTCCAATTGGTAATGACGCGTGTGGAACAAGGATGGAAAGAAATTGACATTTATACTGCTGCCCAATCATTGAAAAATTTCGCGACTGGTGTATTGCCTAGTCATTGGTTGGAGATGGTAAAATCTAGGCTATATGATGGTGATGAGGCTGCTGCTTGGACTTTACACAGAATAGTCAGAGACTTGCTGGATGCCTTTGCACCAATATGCCCATTCTTCAGTCATTATCTGTCTTCAACTTTGTACGATCGTTCGGCTGTTGAAGCCGATACATTCCCTCAATTAAACCTGAATTTCGAATCAGAGAAGTGGACTGAATTGACTGAATCAGTAATGTTCTTTAATTCTGAGATTTGGAAAATGAAGAAGGATCAAGGACTTTCATTGAACAGTGAAATTGCGGGGTTGTCTATTCCAAGTAATTTGGATGGTTTACAAATATCGTTGACCAGAATGCACAAGCTAATTGACTAAATCACAAAAGGTATCAGGGCTTTCCGATTCTTGGGGTAATTAGAAAATTCTTCCTTGTACCAACGATGATGAGCGAATGCTCTAGGCGCTAGATTACAAAATGTCCAGGCTGCAAATGTCAAACCAGCCAAGGACCAAGTCGCAATTGCAAATCCAATCCATTCAATAATTTCCCCTAGATAATTAGGGGAACTGACCCTCTCAAACAATCCTCCTCTAGGGATCTTATACCCTGTGCTGCCATCATCTCGTAATGAGAAAAGGATATTATCTGATTTGACATTGATAATCATCCCTAGAAAGAATACACTCACTCCGAGAAGAAATCTAGGGTCCGTAAACCAAGATAACTCGTATCCATGACTTAAATCGAATAACCAAATCCCGTTAAGCCAGCAATTTATTGTGTTGAAGATTATCGCAAAAATAACTACACTTAGTGGCATGAGTTTTTGATCTAATTTTGCTCTATTCGGCCAGGCCCAAGCTCTATTGACATAATGTGTCGTCCAAATTGCCCAGAAAAATAGTACGATAAAATCCTTGTTATTTCCAATTATTAGAATAAGTGTCAAAAACAATACAGGAATGGTTTCCATTATTATCCACCCCTTTCTAGCTGAAATCTCGACCCCCCATCCAACAGTTCTATGTCTGCCATAAGGCGCTTTAACAAAAATCAAGGTAATGAAAACGATTAGAGCTAAAATTAGCCATGTGTAACACGCGATTTTGTATTCATCGTGGGTTAAGAAAATCATTTATCCACTACCTTATTTTTATCAATAAACCAAGAAACAGTATCGGATATAGTATCCTCTAACAGTCGTGGATTATGCCCTAAGTGTTCTCGTGCTAAATTACCAGGGATATCTCTACATTGAATTGCTAATGCTTGCAAACTTCCTTTGCTAAAACTAGGCCTTTTTCCTGTGATTTTTGAATTAATTGATGCAAATGGTAATGCAAGGTAGCCCATCCAAAACGGAACTGTAAGCAAGTGAGTTCGTCTCCCGGTAATTCGCTTAACCAATGATGATAAATTCGGCATCGAAGCCCAATGCCCCGGTATGATGTAATTTTGACCATCAATTCCTCTATCTACGCAGTTTACCGCACTCTTAGCCACATCACGAACATCAACCCAATTGAATCCATTATTGATTGCGAAGGGCATCTTTCTGTTGGCAATGTCTTGCAGTACCTTACCCATTCTACTGGGTTTGAAATCATAAGGTCCAATTATCCCAGTGGGGTGTACAACATTGACTGCTAATCCTTGTTCACGGGCGCCTAAGGCTATTTTTTGTGCCTCCGCCTTAGTCCTATCATATGGCAAGGCTTTTGGATCCGTCACTAGTGGTCTAGACTCAACTAAGGGTTCGGAAGTTGGATGTTGTTCGAATGCGTGGACGCTAGAAAAATATACTAATTTTTTAACCCCAGATTCAATTGCCGCTGTAGCGATTGACCTAGTCCCCTCAACATTGATTTTCCTCATCAAATCCTCTTGGATTTTTTCCACTGCTACGAAGGCTGCGGAATGAAATACCACATCTGAGTCTGCCATGAGCGTGGACATTTCTAGAGGATTTAACATATCTCCATTTACATAACTGACATCTAGATTATCTAATGCTCTAGTATCTGAGCGAACCAAACAATCTACCTCGTATCCTCTCGAAATTAATTCCCGAACTAAATTACCACCCACATGGCCACTGCCCCCAGTGACAAATGCTTTCATGTTATTGACTATCTTATTCTAGCGAAGAACCTACCGGCTTAATTCAAAGCGGAATGGGGCCTTTTACCGTCAAAATGGTCTAGTATTAGTGTGACCATTTCATCACCGATTCTCGCTTGTGCTTCGAGCGTTGCTGCTCCAATGTGTGGAGTTCCATGAAAATTCGGATGCTGCAGTAGGGGGTTGTCTAAGGCGGGCTCAACTTCGAACACATCTAGAGCAGCACTGGTTAAATCTCCAGACACTAAGTGATCGAGGACTGCGCCCTCATCTACGATTCCGCCTCTAGCACAATTTACAATATGGTTACCACAATTAACACCATTTGGAGCCGATGTCGGCATCATGGCTATTCTTTCTCCATTAACTAGATGGTGCGTTTCTTCGGTAAGATTACAGTGGATTGAGATATGAGTGCACAAGCGGAAAATCGAATCTACATCATCGTGCATAGTACAGTCAAATTTACTTGCAATGTTTGAAGGAAGGTAGGGATCGTAGGCATGGCATTCCATCCCCATTGCTGTAGCCACGGTAGCCACTCCTTGGGCAATCCTACCAAAACCCACTAAGCCCAATCTCTTACCACTAAGTTCCGTTCCTTTCAATTGTTTTTTTTCCCACAATCCTGCCCGAAGTCCACGATCACCTCTAGTTACATGTCTGCATGATGCCAATAAATGACCTATTGTAAGTTCGACGACACTGTTTGTAGATGATTGGGGTGTATTGCATACAACAATCTCACGTGAAGATGCTGCTCGTAAATCGATATTGTCTACTCCCACTCCCGCTCTTCCTATGAACGATAAATTATCGCATTTGGAAATTACCTCAGAAGTTAGTTTGGTAGCACTCCGGACAATAACTGCGTCAAAGTCAGACAATGCTCCAGAGAGTAACTCATCTTTCGTGTAATGTCGCTCGATTACGTCATATCCAGCGGTTAGGAGTTTGTTAACCGCTACTGAATCCATACCATCTGTTACTGCTACCCTACCCACGGTAAGATGCGTTGATGACAAAGTGATGAACATTTGTTATCGAAAGTGTCCCTGATATTCGGCTAAAGGCGATTTCAATACATTTGGCACTTTTTTAGAAAATGGAACCGCGCGTTTCTTGATGTAATTTCGCTCCGTCGATTACATGGCGGCTTCGCTGGAATCACTTATTACCGCTATACTGATACTACTTACACCCGTTTTTCTTGCGATTCCATTGTCATTAGGTTGGAAATGGTGGGTAGGTACAGAACCGGAACACGTCCACTATAGGGAAAAGGTCAGATTAGTTCTAGACGCCGGGCTACCACTTAGCCGGTTTAGAAAGGAATTAGATGCTGAGGCTAGGATTGTCAACATAGACCCTGAAAGACAATCTCGAATAGAATCGGACTTATTGTTTCCAATGCGCGTGAAACATTTCCTCTTAATGCCAGGCCTTGTAGTATGGCCATTACTTGGACTATTTGCGGCTTTGTTAACAATTCCTCTAATGCCAATTTTATGGTTTTTTGAATGGCTTCTAATCGAAAAAAGGGTTTTATTATGGATTGGAATCACAGTCCAAAAACTCACCAGATGGGAAATTATTGGTATACCTAGAGTGGAAGACGGCCTAAAAAATCCAGATCCTGTATTATCATCAATCAATAGGATGCCAATTACAGTATTTTTGGGTTTATTTGCATTCCTAATTGTAAGTTATCTTCCAATTGATACGCAATCAGTATTGATTGTTTCTGGCGCAGTGTACATTATCCTTGTAGCATTTATTTCAATCATAAGGGCTGGTACATTGAGTACCATGGTATTTGCAGATACTGGGAATAGAAGACTGCTACCTATGGGTACTTTCGTAGAGGATATGCTTGGACCCTGGGTCGGAGTTGGTTTAATATTCTTGATCTCGAGACAAATTTTCTATGGTACAGAATTACGTTCAGGCGAAATGTTCGGCGATCCAGTGATATTTTCTCTAGCTATTTTGCTAGTTTTATACACTGCTACTATGATTGGTGTTGCAGTAGAAATATCATTCTTTAGATCTAGGGCTGAGGCTGTTAGGGTGAAATTCCAAAACCAAATGATTGATGAATTCGAACCACAATTATACTTGTTTACCCGTAATCTAGGTATGCTGAAAATATCTAGATTAATGACCCTTAGGCAATGGGTCGAACAAGGTGAAAAAATCAACATTAACGACTTGGATAAACTCAAACGCTCTTGAGGGCAATTTCTCCCTCAGGAGTATTAACAAGTATTTCAGAACTAAGCGAAATTTCTTTTGGATGGATTAAGAGATTAATCCATGAATCACCAAATCGTTGTGAACTAATGATTTCCAATTGGTCATTATTTGTTGATTTTGATTTTCCTAATCGCATTTGCACATTTGTCTTGAATGTGGAAGTCGACTTCTTGATTCCATCTCTACTTTCCATCCTAGCATGAATCTCTTGCCCGGGGTAACATCCCTTCTTTAGATCTACAAGTCGTTGTAGCCCTAAATTAAATGGAATATGGCCAGAAACATCGATCGAGTAATCAATCATACCGGCAATTGATAGCAGTGCTATGGCTGAATGTACCTCTCCAATTCCGGCACCATTGACATGCAACAAATCGGTTATTTCAGAATAATCTCGGCTTGGAATTATCATTTCGTAGATACTAAATTCATCTTCTATTTTAATTACTGAAATCATCGTATCCAAAAACTCAGTCCAATGCCCACTTTGTAATTGGGCTTGGTTAATGCCAAGCCCGGCAAGAACCTTTTCGGGCTGTTTTCCGTAAATTAGTATTCGTTGTACTGCTCCGTCGCCACTTGAAATCTCTATCTCTTCATTCCAGGGAATCCCCCTCGTGAGTGTCTTACGAAGAATTTCAGACATTGAATCATTATGGAATAATAGGATTTGTTCATCTAAATCTACATGCAATTGGTAAGTTGAAATTCGACCATTTAGATCGCAAATAAAAGACTCTTTTCGAGTTAAAAGTGAATCACTCGAAACATCTACAGTTAGCATTCTATTGAGATGAGTCCTCGCATCTTTACCAGATACAAGTGTTATGTCGGTTGGTATATTTACAATATCTGCTAATGGTGGAATCATAGCACAACCACCGATGAACCAATTCAGCCGAATGATTGTCCGCAACCACATGCTCTGTCCGCGTTTGGATTGTCCATGTGAAATCCGCCACCCATTAGAGAGTCCTTGAAATCGAGTTTTAATCCGTTAAGTAACGCACTATCGTTATCGTGAATTAGGATTGTGACTCCGTCAATATTGATTGTTTGGAATCCCTCTTCTTCAGGTCTTTCTACAACCACCATATCATACAGATATCCGGAGCATCCTCCTGCCTTTGCACTGATGATTAATACGTGAGTCTCAATCTGTTCTCCAATTGCTGATTTTACTGCTGATCTAGCTGCTGGCGTGACTTCTATGTTTACATCAACACGTTCAGTGATAGTCGCAATAGGCAGTGAGAAGCCAGTTCCCTCAATTAGAGACACGAACTCAACCTCGAGAGCCCCATATATCAACCATTCCTGTGTTTAACTCCCCTTCCGTCAATCCAATAGAATAGGTCCTCTTAGCCAACACGTGGCCGGAACCAGGGAGTCTGATGTAATTCGTATCTCCAATCATGTTTCTGAACGTGTTGTTGACACTTTAGCAATCGAAGCTCCCCTCTCGATGGAATTGACTCACAAAGGAGTAACTTACCCTTTGGGAATTACCATGCGTACACCGGGGGAAGATCTAGATCTAACAGTAGGATTTCTATACTCCGAGGGGATAATTGAACATTTCGACGATATCCATAAACTGTCTGAAGAAAAAGGTGTAATTTCAGTTGAGATAAGAGATAATTTAGAATTCGATGTAAATTCACATCGTCGGCAAACACTTACTTCTTCGGCATGTGGTGTTTGTGGTAAAGAATCATTAACAAATTTACATCAAATTCACACAAAAAAGCTTAGTCAGTCTTTCAAAGTCAAATCAGGTCAAATATCTGAGAATTTGAAGTTACTCAACTCTATCCAACCATTATTCGAGTTGACTGGGGGCACCCATGCGGCAGTGGCATTCGACAATAATGGAGATGTTATTGCATCTAGGGAAGACGTTGGTAGACACAATGCGCTTGACAAACTAATTGGACATATGGTGCGCAATGGTGGCCTACATACTGAAGATTCTATTCTACACGTTTCTGGCCGTTCATCATTTGAATTAGTTCAGAAAACCATCCGAGCGGGTTTTCCAATAATGGCATCTGTTGGAGCCGCTAGTTCCCTAGCGGTAGAACTTGCTAGAGAATACAACTTGACACTAGTATGCTTCCTAAAACCCGAATCGATGGTTGTGCACTCTGCACCTAATCGAATTATCTAGCGGATACGAACAATATTCATTGTATATATCAACAAAATGAATAAGAATCAGTAGGTGGGTCAGTCGTGAGCAGGGAGACTATCGAGACTCCTCCGATTGAGGATACCCCTCCAATTACTGGAAAACCTTCCTCTTCGGCAGCTGGGGCTACTGCTATTCTATCCACAATAAAACACGGCATTACACGGTCAGGTGTAACCGGCTCAATTAGGTCACTTTCAAAAGTCAATAAATTTGGTGGATTCGATTGTCCCGGTTGTGCATGGCCGGACCCAGATGGTCATCGCACAATAGCAGAGTTTTGTGAGAACGGAGCTAAAGCGGTTGCAGATGAAGCGACAAGTAAGAAAATAACAGCAAATTTCTTCCAGAAACATTCAGTGGCGGAACTATCTAGAAAGTCAGACGAATGGCTAAATTCCCAAGGTCGTTTGACTTCCCCAATGCTATTAGATGAGGGTATGGATAATTACACCCCTATTTCTTGGAAAGAATCCTTTGAATTGATTGCAGAAGAGTTATGTTCTCTAGAAAACCCCGACCAGAGTATTTTCTATACATCCGGCCGCACTAGTAATGAGGCAGCATTTCTTTGGCAATTGTTGGCTCGTGGATTCGGAACGAATAACCTACCAGATTGTTCCAATATGTGTCACGAATCTTCTGGATTTGCCCTATCTGATTCTATTGGTATAGGTAAAGGAACAGTAAAGTTGGATGATTTTAATTCCGCTGCGCTAATTTTAGTCGTCGGTCAAAATCCAGGAACTAATCACCCTAGAATGCTCACTGCGTTAAGGGATGCCAAGAAGCACGGTGCTTCCATAATTTCCATAAATCCACTCATTGAAACCGGTATGAAGAAATTCAAACATCCACAGAATCCGCTCGAAATGCTAGGGTCTGGGAAATCGATTTCAGACAGACATGTTCGAATCAAAATTAATGGAGATATAGCATTTTTCCGCGGTCTGAATAATTGTCTTGTAAAGAACGACCATTACGATCAAAATTTCATTTTAGAACATACTTCTGGATTTGAGGATTACAAAGCGTCCATCCAAAATGTAGATTGGAATCAAATAGAATCTATTAGTGGTATATCCCGCCAAGAGATAGAATCTATTGCGAAAATTGTCTATGAATCTAAATCAATCATTACCTGTTGGGCTATGGGAATCACACAACATCATAATTCAGTGGAAACAATACAAGAAATGGTCAATACACACTTACTAGGTGGGCATATCGGTAGGAAAGGCGCAGGATTATGTCCCGTCAGAGGCCATTCCAATGTGCAAGGGGATCGAACGGTTGGAATCAACAATATTGCGAGTCCTTCCCTTATTCAAAATATAGAAAATAGTACTGGCATAAAAACGCCCAATAAGCATGGTTTTGACGCTGTAAATGCAGCTCGTGCGATGTTGGAAGGAAATGCCAAGGTATACTTAGCAATGGGGGGTAATTATCTCTCAGCTATGTCTGATACCAAATTAATCGCTAAAGCTATGAATAATTGTCAACTAACTGCTTTCGTTTCTACAAAATTAAATCGTAATCATTTGGTAACAGGAAAAAAATCACTTATTCTTCCCTGTCTTGGTAGGACTGAAGTAGACGAACAAACTACTGGAAAACAATTCGTTAGTGTAGAGAATTCAATGGGGATCGTGCATAGTTCTCAAGGTCATATGAAGCCAGCTTCAGATGAATTATTGTCCGAAGTAGCAATTGTTGCTGGCATCGCTTCTGCACTTGAGTCTAGAAGACCTATGAGCGATTTAGATTGGAATAATTTAGTCGAAGATTATGATCGAATTAGAGATATAATCGAGCAAACAATACCAGGATTCAATGATTACAATTCTCGAGTCAGGGCAAAAGCGGGTTTCTATTTACCCAACCCACCCAGGGATAATCTAACTTTCAATACACAAACTGAAAAGGCCAATTTCAGATTCCACAATATATCGAGATTGTCTCCCGAAGAAAATGAATATGTGATGATGACCATAAGGTCTCATGACCAATACAATACAACTGTCTATTCAGGTGAGGATAGATACCGTGGGATTAAATCAGGCAGAAGAATAGTAATGATGAATCCAATTGATATTAAAGAAAGTAATTTTAGTGCCGGGGATTTAGTTAACCTAACCTCGGTTTTCCAAGAGGAACTACGCCCCTCTCTAAATTGGTATTTAGTCGAATATGATATTCCGAGAGGGAATGTTGCGACATATTTCCCAGAGGCAAACGAATTAATTCCATTAAATTCAACCGCATCTGGTAGTAACACTCCGACAAGTAAATCGGTAATAGTGAGGGTTCGCAAATCTCAGGATTGAAGTTTCGCGGACTTATTCTGTTCTTTCAGTAGTAACGAGCATCTATTAATTTGGGTTTTACACAAACGAATTTCTTCCTCGTCCAATTCTCTATTCAATGCCTGTTCAAAACATTTTACGGCATCAGCGAAATGTTCCATCGCGGCATATGACGATCCCATATTGTAGAGTGTTCTACCAGTGACCATAGTAGGGTCCATCGAGATAGCTTGGTGGTAAGATTGTATACTTTCGAAAAATTCTCCCAATTGATGGAGGGCATGACCTCGTCCATTATGACATCTTACACGAAGCTCTCTTTCTTCTCTAGGGGCTGATGAAATTGCTTTATCGAAACAATTCAATGCCTGACCTCCCTTATCTTCACCCAGCAAAGTTAGCCCCTTGTTATACCATTCTATAGCTACATTCACACTACTTTCGTCAATCGTTTTATTCTGTGAGACAGATAATTTCGCATCTTCTGCCGCAGTCATAAGGTCTACACTCATTTCTTCATCAGAAGATGGTGTAGTTTTCTCGAATTCCAGAGCCTTTTGCCTACATCGCGTCGCCTTCTCTGCTTGACCTGCTGATTCCAAAGCCTCAGCCAAACCTGTCCATGAATCATATGTAGATCCATTTCCTTCGATAATTTTCTTCCATGTCTGAATTGCCAATGCATGATTGCCGGATTGGGTAGCGTCCTTTGCTTTTCTTTCCAGAACGACCAATGTGTTTTCAAGTGAGATTTCTAATTCTTCCTCTTCTTCATCTGGAACAAATTCTGCGTATTGAACTTCTTCGGTCGCGATAGGTGTGAATTCTGTAATTTCTTCTTCCGGCTCTATCATATCCTCTTCTATCTTTGATAACAATTCCGCGGCTATGTTTAGGTCAGCGTCTAATTGTAAACCATAATTCAATGATTGAATTGCGTCCTCACTGAGATTTAATTCATGGAGGCATAATCCGCAATAGTACCACATCATCGGATCGGCAGAATAGTCTCCCTCTAACGCTGGTGATATCATTTCCATAGCAGATTGGAATTGCAAATTCTCAATTAATAAGGTGACTTCTTTGATTAGATTGACGGATTCAGAATCAGAAGGAATTGCCTCTGCAATAATTACTGGCGATTCTTCTTCTGCTACGTTTGTGGAAATACCTTTGGACGATGCTAAGGCGTGTAATAGGTCACTTTCCAATCCTAGTTCCACAGCTGCTGCGGCATATTTGGCTGCTAAGGATGAATCACGTTGTGAAAACAAGAATGCTAAATTAGCAGCAGTGGGGGCGTGAAAGCGGTTGACTAGAAATGCTCTTTCAAACGCCACTATCGCCGCCTCAATATCACCAAGAGTGTGATTTACGACTCCTAATCCATACCAAGCGGCGGAATTATCTGATTCAGAATCTATGAGATTCTCATATTCCGATTTTGCCGAAGCATAGTCGCCACTTATGACGAACTGCTGAGCCCGGTCAAAACTCTCTGTAGACACAGACTTATCGCGATATGAACAAGGGATAAGATTTCTGAATCAATGAGTGCTAAAGTATCGTCCTATTCACTAGGTGCCGGATCATCCAGACGATTCTCTTCGTCCAGTCGTGCTTTTGCAATTCCTGCGAAATATACCATCATGGGTACGGCGATTAACAGGAAAAAGCAACCAACTAATGTTGCAACTCCGTATAATGTCTCTTGGACAGGGTCGATTTCAAATTCTGAAACAGAAACCAATTCATGTTCTGTTAAGGAAAAATTCACTAGAATCCCTTCTGGAGATACTAACTCATCGTCGACATATATTCCAACTATCCAAGTAGTGGTTACTCTCTCTTGGGAAATTAACTCCAATATCTCTAATTCAGCCTGAGATTCATTGTCGGCTCTTTCATAACCTACTCCTTCAATCGGTAACTCTAGTGAAGCTCTCCCCCTCAATACAACTTCTTGCGAATCAATCAACATATTATGTTCGTAGGCTTCATCGCAAGAGTCGGAAATTTCATCGAATTCCTTACAATTGAATACTGAATCACCATCTTCCCCCAGAAGAGGCGAATGATACCATGTGGAACTCGTAGAAGTAACAATCAATTCAGCATTATTGGGTGCATTTGTTACAGTGATGTTAATCCAAGTCGGAGATGAAGTTGTTGATATGTACCAAGATGACTCATTTTCGTTTTCTAATTGAAGTTGATAATCCACTCCCTGATTAGTAGTCTCATATCTGTAATATTCACTATCTACTGTAGCAGAATATACTGCATAGGATAATACCAAAATCAACACTAAACCTAAACCCACCATAGTCCGAAGCATGTTCGGGTTCCTTGATAGTGACTTCCTCATTATCTCGGCGAACCATAAGAGTGGTTTGAACCATTGTATGTAGTACGCAAGAATGCAGTACCAAGCCGCTATAGGTTTCAATCATGTCATCACCGTTAAATACGGCCTCAAGGTCGGCCGGGCGCTACAAGGTGAGTGTATGACGACGTTCCACGATGTGCCAGCCGACCTTCTGATTGCGGACCTCGCTCAGAGATTAGTTGACAATGACTCAATCAATGCTCCTGAGTGGGCTGATTTTGTAAAGACTGGCACGCACAGAGAGAAGCCACCCGAACAATCAGATTGGTGGTATGTTCGGGTCGCAGCAGTCCTACGTAAGGTAGCAATGAAAGGGCCGATTGGTACTAATCACATGTCACAACAATTCGGAGGTCCAAAAAACCGAGGAGTAAAGCCTAACAGAGCCGTCTCTGGTTCAAGAAAGGTAGCTAGAACAGCTCTACAGCAATTAGCGGCTGCCGGGTTCATTACAGATTCTTTCAACACTGCCGGTACTGTAACTCTTGGAAAGATAATTTCTCCAACTGGGCAATCACTTTTGGATGAAAGTGCACATAGCGTCCGTCCTTTAGCAGAGGAAAGACATCCAGAACTAGCAAGATATTGAGGTGAAATCATGGCGCGCCACAAACCATTCGGTAAGAAGCAGCGACTGAACAAAGTCACCAAGCAAAATCGGAGAGTTCCCGTTTGGGTAATGCTTCGAACTGCCAGGAACACAACCTCTCATCCTAAGCGCCACCACTGGCGCAGGTCGAAACTTCAGAGGTGATTTGGTTGGCTGAGGTAAAGGAAATGGTAATCCCGCTTCGGGCCGCTTGGAATGTTCCTAGAACAAAGCGCGCTAACCGGGCCATGGCTGAGATTCGCAACCACGTATCTCAACACATGAAAATCCAAGAAGATGAAGAAATATGGATAGACCAAGCGGTTAACGAAGTCATCTGGTCTCGAGGAATGCAAAAGCCTCCACGTAAGATTAGAATCGTTTGCACTAGGGAAGAAGGATTCCCTCTTGAAGTAAAATTGGCGGAGGACTGAGATTTATGGGCAATATTCGACCTTCATTCATCAAGACTAGAGCTTTACGTTTGTTGGAGATTTATCCCGACAAATTCACTGATGACTTCGACACTAACAAAGATCTAGTTGTAGAATTCACTGATGTCGACAACAAGCGTATGAGGAATTGGATAGCGGGCTATATCACACGTTATATCCAGCGCCGTACCGATTGATTGGTATGGGCGACTATGCTGAGTTATCACTTCCTGAATTCGCTACTAATGTCTGCATAGTCTTAGTTGCCCCTGAACACGATGGCAACATTGGTGCTGTCGCTAGAAGCATGATGAACTTTGGAATCACTGACCTCCGTACTGTTGGCCGAACAATAGAATGGTCTGAGGAGACCCGAAAGAGAGCGAAGAATGCTCAGTATGTCCTAGAAAACGCTCGAGGCTTTGAGACTCTTCAAGATGCAACATTTGACTGCTCATTGGTAGTGGGGACGTCTGGAAAGAGAGAGCACGGCGATAAGACAGCAATGAGGCATTTTCTATTACCTGATGAACTACCAGACCGCTTATCAGGGGTTGATGGCAAGACTGCCTTAGTATTCGGTCCAGAAGGTAAAGGATTGGTAAACGACCAACTTAGATTATGCGATTTGTTAGTAACGATTCCAACGTGGGAAGGCTATCCAATACTGAATCTAAGTCATGCTGTTACGGTGCTCTGTTTCTCTTGGTTCACTGGAGTATCTGATAATTCAGTACCTGGGACTGATGGTAGAATCTTAGACCCAGAATTAAGACGAATGTTGAGAGAAGAAGTTACTAGGTTGGTGCAATTAATTCCAACTAAGGACCACAAAAGACAGGGTATGGAGGAAACGTTAGTTCGAGTAATAATGAGGGGCCTGCCTAAAGATGATGAAATTCATCGTATCTTAGGGATTCTTTCTGCCGCTGCAGATTCCTTTGAAGAATCCGAATCATAACCTAATTTTGTCTCTTACACTTTGCACTATTTGCACCGTGTTCTCTAACTGTAACACTTTCAACCCAGCATCTCTCGCCATATTTCTCTTGAATCATTTTACTAGAGTATTCCATAGCCATTTTGGCAAACATTTCTGCTCCTGTAGATTCTACAACTACCATGTCGATAATACCGTTATTATTCAGTAATTCAAATTCGGAAAATTGGGGATCATCTGAAGCAACTAAGGTCTTGTGATCGAAATTACTCCTCAGCCAAATCTCCAACTCTTTGAGTCCACCAAAATCTACCACCCAATTTTTTTCATCCAATTCATCCGCACCAAATTCAAATTCAAATTCAAGTGAGTAGCCATGTAAGAATTTGCAGTGACTATCTGCTCTCCACTGTCTGAAAGCTGCCGATAGTCCTCTTTCGTGCCCATATTTCTTCAAAGAAAAATATTTAGTCAAATCAATCACCTCTAAAATTCAAGCATATCGAGTTTATACAATATCGTGGGCCTCTGGCTTCATGGAATAAATGACCTAGATGTGAATCACATTTTGAACATCTCACCTCAATTCTAACCATCCCGTGACTAGTATCCTTGAGTTGAGTAATTTCAGCATCAGGAACTTCCTCGCTAAATGCGGGCCAACCACATCCGGAATCGAATTTCGCTTCAGATGAAAACAGCAACTTATCACACTCTGCACAATAGTATCTGCCTGATTCGAAGTGTTTGTCATATTCGCCAGTAAATGGTCTCTCTGTACCATTTTGTTTCATTACATGAAACCGTAATTGAGCCTTTAAAGCTCCTTGTAAAACTTCATTCCATGATGTGACGTATTCTACAGGGTCCTCTCTACCGATAGCATGGAAAGCGAGAATCCTCTCAACATCTGCACCACTCGTTCCACTGCTTCTACCCTGTTCATCAGGATTGTATGATGTGTTTGTATTCCTGAATATTGTATCAAAGTCGATATTCAATTTATTACAGGATTCTAATGCATCTTTGAGTATTGTTTCTTTGTCACCATCAATGTATGGCAGGTGGAAGGAAATTCGTTCACTATCCCAGTTTCCTATTGCAAAAGATTCCCCAAGCGATTGATAAAATTCCGGTCTACAATCAGGATATATTGCATGGTCACCAGAATGTACCCCTAGGGCGATACTGACATCTGTACCCTCTTGTGTTGCTATAGATAGGCCATATCCGTAAAGGATGGATGAAAATATCGCGTTGCGATTAGGGACGACCGTTGCCTTCATTTGTTCTTCTTCATAATGGCCTTCAGGAACCTCAATATCCTTCTTTGTTAATGCAGAATTGAATATCCCCATTACTCCCGAGAGATCGACAATTCTATGTTCTACAGTAAGGTTATTTTCTGCTAAGTACTCTATATTGGCTTTAGCCCTATCAATTTCTATCACATGTTTCTGACCGTAATCGTAACTAATGCAACTTACAATATATCCGTCAGCCAATAGACGACATAGAAGTGCAGTGGAATCCATACCTCCACTCAAAGCCATTACTGCTCGAATTATAACACCCCCATCCATTTATGGATCTGTAGACTTAACCTCCAACCGGGATTATCTTTAACCAATTTTTCAACTGTCACGAAATTCTTGCCATTCCATTCTACATCTTCTTCATCGATATAGCAGGGTTGTAAGTAATGATGTTCAAATCCACCCTTTAACTCCTCATACATATCTAGAGATTGCCCACAATATACAACTTTGAGTTCGTCCCCGGTTTTTTGTTTAATACTCACATTTGGATATAATTGATCCTTGGGTGATACACAAATCCAGTCGATAATTTCAGGAATGGGGATAGTCCCATTCGTTTCTATTGAGAGGTGTATGTCATATTCTTTCAGTCTACTACCTATAGCCTCCAAATCTTGCATAGCAGGTTCTCCACCAGTGAATATTACTCTTTTACAATCGAATTCTAGTACTTGATTAACAATATCTTCTAACTCTAAATCTTCGTAGGTGAGGAAGTCTGTATCACACCATTCGCAGCGAAGGTTACAATTCCCAAATCGGATGAATACATGAGGCACACCAGTGTGAAAAGCCTCACCCTGGACTGAATGAAATATCTCGACTATGGGGTAAGTCGTCATCATATTCACCTTTACAGAGGGGGTGATTGAATTAATTGCATCAGCTCGGCTCTCGCTTCGTTCTTATCGAAGAATACGCCTCTCATTGCTGAAGTGGTCATTATACTATTTTGCTTCTTCACTCCGCGACACTTCATGCAACCATGAGATGCTTCTATGATTACGGCTGCTCCTAATGGGTTGAGATGCTGTTCCAAATCATCTGCTATTCCTTTTGTTATTCTCTCTTGATTTTGTAGTCTTTTAGTGTGTAAATCAACAATTCTTGCTAATTTACTGATACCTACAATTCGTTCTATTGGAATATAGGCAATATGAGCCCTACCAGTAAATGGTTGCAAATGGTGTTCGCATGTAGAATGGAATTCTATGTCTCTTAACAACACAATCCCGTCATAGTCCTCCGCATTGAATGTAGAACTCAGAACTTCGGCAGGATCCTCAGCATACCCAGAAAAAATTTCTTTCCACGAATTAACTACTCGCGAAGGAGTATCGACTAATCCTTCTCTATTCGATTGTCCGGGTTCAATATATTCTAGGATGGTCGATATAGCTTGTTGAGCTTCTGTTTCACTAACCATGTTTTCCTCCCCCCTTTGTACGACCATGACGGAGATCCACCTCATCTAATTGGTCTAACATTTTACGGCAGGCAGTGCGAATAGCGTCTGCTACTGAAACGAATTTGTGTTCATCACCTACATGCAACTTCAAGTCACCAAGAAGTTCGTTAGGCATATCCAGACTAATCTTAGGCATGTTTTCCCGAGGGCATAGGTGTTTTAGATATTACCCTAGTATTCTTCTAGTAATATTACGTCTTTTGGTGCTCGACAAGTTCTACCAGAACACCACCTGTTGATGAAGGGTGGACGAATGCTATCCTTGTTCCACTTGCTCCTTCAACAGGCTCTTGATTTATCATCCTGATACCAGATGATTGTAATTCTTTTATTGTTGATAATATATCTTCTGTTTTCACAGCAATCTGTTGCACTCCTTCTCCTCTTTTTAATAGAAATTTGCCAATTGGTGTATCTACGGATAGGGGCTCTAGGAGTTCTATTTTAGGACCTCCAGAAGGTGTTTGAAAGTATCTTATTTTGACACCTTGCTCTTGATTAATTTCATCGTTTTTATGGATGAATCCCAATGAGGTCCAAAACTTGCTATGAGCTTCCAATGAATGGGTAGCAATCCCGATATGATCAACGCCTTCAGTCATCTCAAACACCACTGGGGGCGACCCAGGTGCCAAAATTTTGCCTGAGAACTTCGTTCACTTCTCCTAGTGTGACTTCAGCCTTGAAAGCATCAATCATAGGTTCCATCAAAT
>CACELO010000008.1 GCA_902560445.1 uncultured Candidatus Poseidoniales archaeon | reverse complement strand
TCACTCTCAAAGTAATATTTGACATGGTTTTTACTGTTGCTATTCTTTTAGTTACATAGAATTGGTTGGGTAGGCTGATTCTTTAGAAATCAGATTGCCATGCCCATCTTCTGCATGTGTTCTCTCGCTGAGCGTAGCACTTCCTTTTCCTGGTCGAAAGTGATTTGTTCCTCGGCTTCATCTAAACTAAGCCAAAGATAGTTAGTGTGTTCATGAGATAATTTAACCTCAAGTTTATCGGTTGAAGCAATGTACCAATATACCTGCTTATCTATCGTTCGTCCCTTGCTTTGGAAGGCGTACTCTGTTCTGTAGCTCCAACCGGAATCAATCTCTATGTCACTAATTCCGGTTTCTTCTTTCAACTCCCTGATAGCGGTTTGGTAATGATCCTCATCTCCCTCGACATGGCCCTTGGGATACGACCAATGTCCTTGCGGGTATTGCAATAGGAGAACGCTGTCATAATTGACCAGAACAAAGCCGCATGACGTCTCCATACGGGCCGGGATAGGCATCATACATTTGTCGATTCTCCTGTTCCCATCAAATGTAAACCAGATAATCGACCTATAGAGCAAAACTATCGGGCCAAACAAATGATAGGTAGGTTCTGGCGCAGTCATATGATGGCTCACCCTGCCCTGTCGCTCGATATTCGTCGAATTGTGACGGATTCTGATCTTGATGGAGTAGTGACTGGTGCTATTTTGAGAAGATGGTGGAAAGAGGCGGATGTTGTATTCGGTCACCCAGGAGCACTTCGGGCTGGAATACTGGATGAAGTAATCGACAGACATACTGCGGTTTGTGATTTGCCTAGGCATTCTCAATGCGGATTAAGTATTGACCACCATCAATCAAATGCACCAATTGATGCTGAAGAAGATTCTGAGACGGTAGTGGTTTGGAAGCCCACTCCATCGGCGGCAAGAATCGCCTTTGATTTAGTTGGTGAAGTCGTCGATGTTTCCGATTTGACAGATCTTATGAAATGGGTCGACAAATTGGATGGAGGCGCTGTTAGCAAAGAGGAATTTCTCTCAGATCACCCCGTGGTATGGCTCGGAAGAATCATCGGAGGTAATGATGTAATCTCTCTAGAAATTTTAGAGGCTTTGAGTCGTGGTGACTCTGTCGAGGAGATTCTCTCTTCTGAAAATATATCATCTGTCGTCGCTGAAAGGCAAGAATATCTTACTCGTGCAAATACAATAATTGCGGAGAGATTAGAAGTAGTTGATAGGCTAGCAGTTGTTCGATTAGAAGATATGAATGTGCGCTCTAACGGTTATCGTGTAACTGCCTTAGTAGGCGATGATTGTGATGCTTGTATAGTAATTCATGGAGATGTTGGTGCTAGATTTGGTGAGGAAGATCGTTATCCAGTTTCGGCTTCGTTTTACACCAACTCTTTCCTACACACAGAAGGAGGGATATTCGACCTAACTGAGTTGGCAACAAGATTTGATCCCGACGGAGGTGGTCATGCCAATGCATGCGGTTGTAGAATTCAATCACTAGAAAATGGCCAAAGGGTTGAGAGAAACATTGTCCACGAAGATATTGATAAGAATATTCGAGAGTGGTTGAAAATGTGGGCGAATCGCTAGCCGATTAATTGTATAAGATAGAGGAAGCCAAGGAAGGCATGAATAGCAATCAATCCCATCATTACATCACTAAGTCGGCCGTGTAATTCTTTGAATTTCGCGAATGATTCTCCTGCTCTTTTTTTGGCGCTTGTCTTTCTTCCTGAAATCCAGAGGTAAGTCATCAGCGCTAGCCCAAGTAATCCCCCCCATCCATGGAAATGTCCTGGCATTAGTACGTCAGCTGCGAAATCTTCTCCTGAGATTATGGCAGATGCTGCTTTGGCGGCGAATGCTAAAGCGATTACAATCACTACCCAGCGAAATAATCGCTCGCCTTGAATCTCATGATTATCGAGTTCTGCGGCCCTCTCTGATCCCTTTAGTGAAATGCTCAACTTGCGCCAATTTCGTTGCCTAACGAATTCTCGAATTACAACCAATGCCGCGATTGGATGCAACAAGAGGATTAGCACTTGGGTGATTTCCACGTTGCTTCCCCACACTCTAGGGGTCTTGAGGTCTCCTTCTAACGCCTTGCATAGCAAGGCGATGTGTTGATGTAGGCAGGGATGGGGCGATGTGCCTACCGGAGTGATTCGATTTGGAGGATTATCTTCTTGATTGCGTCGAACAACTGCAGAGAGCAGGTGACGATTCAGGGAGGAGGAAATCGGAAATCCAGCGACCAAAGGCATGGAATTTACTCAATAAGGAATGGAAAGCTTTGGCCTTCTTAGCGGTCAATCAGGCGGTGCCGGAATCTATCGATCCGGATTCATCGAATGGAAAACCCGCTAGACCAAATCGGCGTATAGGCCGAAGAGGAGGAAGAGGTGGCCGATCTGGATTACAAGACCGTTTAGAATCGCCACAATCAGTAATCCGCTCAAAGGAGTCAGCGGCATACAGATTGGCGGTTTTAATTGCTCAAAAGCACAAGATGGGGGCTTCGTGGAAAGATGAATGGGATGAGTATTTTCAATCATTAAGGAAAGAGTGTGAAACTGGGGTTCATCCCGTCTGGGAGCGTATGGCTAGGGAAGCCCCTTTGATTGCGGAGCTAGGTAGATTTCCGATATCAGAAAAAGAACAAAATATTGACACAGGGGATTGGTTGATTCAAGCCGATTTCGATCCTCGTGATTCATCCGCATTACTCAGTTGGCTGGAATCCTGCACTCTACAATTAGATGTCCATCAGGCATCAGCTCTTCAGAAAATAACTCGCGATTTACGTTCTGGAAAACCTCGTCCGCAGAAATGGAAGTTATGGATGAATCCTTCTTTAACAGATATGACCGGAGATTACGCCCTCTTAGAATTCATGTTATTGGCGGCTGGAAGTAATGAACAATTTAGTTCGATATTTGATAACATAGATTCTGAAAAGTTGCAAGACTTAGTGAAGTCACAATCATATCTCCTCTCGTTAAGGGCCGGTTCAATTGAAAAATGGCAAGAAGCCATTTCTAATGATGGAGAAGATAGACTCGCTAAGGCAATACGAATTGAGGCATGGAAGAATTTTCAGACGGGAAATACAACTGATGTTGACTCGCTATTAAGTGGTATCGAAATACTCGAAAATGCTGGTATCGAGCCCGCGGATTCGCTTAGTTGGGCGGTAATTTCAGGCCTCATATCTGCAAATCGAGGGGCTGAAACCATCGCAATACTCGGGGGCTTAGAAATTAGTAATGAAGAAGAAATGAGTATTGCTATCAACCTAATTTCTGAAACTGGGGATTCAAGTATTCATGAGTTAATTTTGAAGGGTCTTGCAAAATCGTCAGATGAATTAACTCTGAGTGTGATGCGGAATATTTCGGCGCCTCTAAGCATCAGGAAGAAAGCGGCGCAGAAACTCTCAACAAAAGACATGGGTATAGAGGAAGAAGTACTCGATATTTACACATTATCCGCAGATGTGGAGGGGCTCAGTGATGAATTCCTAAGTCATCCTGAATTAGTATCAAAATATCCTCACCGTGCATTATTGGTTTGGCATCTGATTCCTGCAGCTCAAGGAGTTTCGATGATGCAGGAGCTCGAAGCGATGAGGAAGAGAGCCATCCTTGGACTCGCAGAAACTGAAAATGATGAGGTTATGACTGTGTCCTCTTCTTCATTGATTGCGCTTTTGAGTGGCAACCCCTCCTCAATGGATGCTGTTCACGAAAAATTGGATTCGAAAGGACTTGAAGCACTCAACCAAGTTAGGGCCGCTCTTCGTGCAGACGGTGATGGTTTGGTTGAAGAAAATCGAATAGAACGATTAGAACAATCGGTTAAAGATGCTAATTTAACCTTTCTTGAGAGAAGCCTATTCGATGTCCTAATCAGCGCCTTGAGATTGAATAGAGCGACTATGGACCTACAAAGTGGAGTCGAAGAAAGAGGTGATTCCGCCCTGTCAGCATTGGGTGCCTTATGTTCAACCGAAGGAGTAGAACTGCGCACAATCCGATTTGCTACAGACCTAGTATTGGAACACAATGCTGCGATTCCTGATTTGGAAATGTGGTATAGACAGCATGACAATGGCTCGTCAAACCACCAAATTATCAGAGCCACAATTGCCGTAAAGAAGGGGGACCGTGTCAATGCGGCTCGCTCATACCGAGATGCGGCGATGAGAATTAGAGGAGATTTCGAACAATCATCTATGTTACTTCGAAAATCATTGATTGAATTTGCTCTTGCAGGAGGATGGAAAGAAGCAATTTATTTGATTGACAAACATCCAGAATTACTTGCATCTGTTACATCAAGATTCCAACTATATCTAAGAGTCTGTGCAGACGCTATTGCCGGTCGTAATGAAATTGCTACACAACGAATAATGGAATATGTCTCACAAAGAGAGCCTAGTGAAGATAGTGAAGATAGGGATGTTGTTAAGCGTAGATTGGAAGTACTCGATAGAGCTCTAAGATACGCTTCTGAGCATAGATTACCAGAGGATCCATTCCGTGGCCGTGTTCTAGCGGCACAGATGATGATGCGTCGTAAGCAGCCCGGCAGAAGAAATGAACTTGAAGGTAGATTCTTGATGGAATTGAATGAAAGAAAGGATGTTCTTGCGATTACGCTAATCGCCCAAGAAGTTGCTGATATCTCACCAATTAGAGGGCTTAGAATGTTCGAAACTGCTATTCAATCAGAGAATTTTGATTCGCGGCAAATTCAGACTTTGGTCCGGTCACAAAAGGCATTATTCCGCCGACACAGTAACAATATTCCAGTTCGTCAGCGTCGGTCATTGAGCAATCTTTCTCTAAGACCATTAGTATTAGTCGATACCAATATCCTAATCGATGCTCTGAAGGATGACTTGTTGGGCCAAATTTCTCAAGACAACTATGGTACATTCGATTGGACTGTGGAGAGAGCTTTCGTATGGATGCTCAAGAGACGTAGTGAAGAAGGTCGAGTTCATTTGTGTATACCGATGTCGGCTGAAGCCGAGTTCCTAAATCGAACAAGATCTCCAAAGATTGCACGTGCTCTGTTCAGTGATGTGCACATCGACAACAAGGTTTGGAAATCGACTGTTACCTCGAAACTTCTACAACAAAGGGTCGAGTATATTCTGCGAACCTTCGGTAAATTTAGAGCAGAGGTCGATATGGATGCTAAGCTAGAGGTTGACCTAGACGCCTTCCTAATTCGGCACTCAGAAATTTTCGAGAAAGTTACGGAAGCCAAGCAGTTGGCTAGAGATGATCCCCCACCAAGAAGTGAAATTGATGGCAGAGATATTTTCCCCGAGCCTGGCGACCTTGACATAATGCGAGATTCAACCATTCACGCAGCGTCGACAGTTCCTGACGTCGGTTGTGTGCTAGTAGCCACAAGAGATTCTGACTTCACTCTAATTTCAAGAGCCTTGCATGACGACTTCGGATTCGATGCGATTTCGACTGCTCAGCAGCTGAATAGTCACATTCTTAGAAATTGATTTCGTCTTTGGTCATAATTAATCCGAACTCCAGGTCGCCAGATACCGACTAACTTCGGGTTCGTCATTTGGCCGGTTTTGAATTAAGAATTCTGTTTGATTCAATTGTGACCCTACCATCTCAATAAATTGGCGATCCAAAGGCCAGGGTGGTCCATCGAGTTCCTCGCCTGTTAGATTGATTCTACCTATGCAAACCAAATTGCCATTGGATGCCACTAATGGAGCTAACTTCGTTGCAGCAACTTGTCTAATTTCTGGAGGGATTGCTTGGAGTATATGTACTTCCAATACTAGATCCCAGGCACCTTTCCATTCCTCTGGTAGATTGAGCAAATCTTCTGCTCTCCACTCTATATTAGGCTCTTGGTGTATCTGGGATGCCCATTCAACCGCAGTTGAAGAGAGGTCGAATGCCGTAACTTCCCATCCTGTTCGAGCTAGGTAAGCTGCATCTTCGCCAAGACCACATCCAACAACCAATGCTCGCCCTCGAGATACTTTTTGTTCATTCCATTCTACTAGAAATGGGTGCGGATACCCATCAGACCATGGAATCATTGAATCGTCTCCCTCAGAAATTCTGTAAAGGTCTTCAAACCAAGCTAACGGGTCGCCCGAATCTTCTGCTTTACGGGCCATTTCATGGATGAATTCACGAAGTTTAGCAAGCTCTTGCTCGCTCAGCTCGGACACAGTACCATCTCACATATGGGTTACTAAAGCGTGTCCGAACTCAGAACATGAGAGTAGTGTCGCATCATTCATCAGACGCTCGAAATCGTAGGTTACAGTTCCTGCTGAAATTGCGCCTTCCATTCCCTTAACGATTAGATCTGCTGCCTCCCCCCAACCCATGTGTCGGAGCATCATCTCAGCTGAAAGGATTAGACTTCCTGGATTGACTTTGTCTTGTCCGGCATACTTTGGCGCTGTTCCATGTGTCGCTTCGAAGATAGAAATTCCAGTGTCATAGTTGATGTTCGCGCCTGGGGCAATACCGATTCCACCTACCTGTGCTGCTAGCGCGTCAGAGATGTAATCACCATTCAGATTCATTGTAGCAAGTACACCGTACTCGCGTGGGCGCGTGAGGAGTTGTTGTAGCATTGCGTCGGCAATTACATCCTTGATGACAATCGTGTTTCCTGTGTTTGGATTGGTCAATGTGCACCAAGGACCGTCGTCTAATTCTACTGCTCCGAACTCATCTTTGGCTAGTTGGTAGCCCCAATCTCTGAATCCACCTTCTGTGAATTTCATGATGTTTCCTTTGTGAACAAGAGTTACCGAATCCTTATCATTATCGATTGCGTATCTGATTGCTGCCCGTACTATTCTAGCTGTGCCTTCGACACTAATAGGTTTGATTCCGATTCCAGAGGTGTCGGGGAATCGAATCTTTTCGACACCCATTTCGTTTTGTAGGAATTGAATCACTTTCGTGACTTCCTCGCTACCAGATTCCCACTCTATTCCTGCGTACACATCTTCGCTATTCTCTCTGAAAATAATCATGTCTACTGCGCCGGGGTCTCGTACGGGGCTGGGAGTACCAGCATACCAGCGAACTGGACGGACACAGGCGAACAAATCCAGTTGTTGTCGGAGTGCGACATTGAGGCTTCGGATTCCTCCACCTACAGGAGTTGTAAGAGGTCCTTTGATGGATACTAGACCATTCTTCATTGATTCTAATGTTTCATCTGGTAACCATTCGCCCGTGGCGTTGAATGCCTTTTCTCCAGCCAATACTTCAGACCAGTGTATTTGACGAGTTCCTGAGTATGCATTGCGGACTGCTGCATCGACTACATCAATCATTACGGGAGTAATGTCGACTCCAATTCCATCTCCCTCGATGTAATGGATTATTGGTTGATCGGGTACGCTCAAATGACCCTTTGCCATTGTAATTACACTACCCTCAGTCATTTTACTCAGTCGTGCCAGCCGCCTCTGCCTCAAGAAGCCAACCCTCAAGACGGACGCGATAGAGGAGGGGGCATGAAGAGCGTAGTTCGATGGACTGGTGGGCGAACACTGGAAGGTGAAACCGAATCAGGTAAGGTCACACCAATCTATTCCGATACCGCACCAAGCCCGATGGAGATGGCACTGCAGGCCCACGCCGCCTGTTCACTAGTTGACTTGAGAGTTGGACTCAAAGATAGAATGGAAAAGGTTCGAGCAATGTGGGTAGATGTAGAAGGGGTGAGGGCTGATGAGCCACCGCGAGTATTTACTTCAGTGAATATGCACTATGTAGTTGAGGGAGATGTACCAGAGATGTTGGTCCGAAGAATACTCACACTTTCACATGAGAAGGATTGTTCAGTTGGAATTATGATTTCAAGGTCCGGAGCCAGTGTAGATTGGACACTTGATTTACGACCGTAACTTGTAATTTTACACGCATTGGCGTTTTCTGGATAAGATGAATCTTGAGTATTATTTACTGGTAATGAACACGTATTTTCCGAACTCATTAAAGTCCGTCTTCGGGCACAGCCAAATCCTTCGCGCGTGCGAAGGAGAGAATTGAGTCGGGGAATTAATTCGGAAGTGGTTGTGATGCAGACGCGAACAAATGATGAGGTCGTTGCCGAAGAAGGTGAAGCTGAGAAGGGATTAGTGATAGAACGGCGTTTTACTACAGCGGGTGCTGACCCCTTTGATGCCTTCGATTGGATTGAGATGAGTGTAGAGATCCGAAACCCTGACGGAAGTCTCGCTGATGAAATTCATGGTGTTCAGTTGCCTTCTGGGTTTGCTGGCGTACCAGGAAAAGTTTGCGCTCAGAAATATCTGAGGAAGGCTGGTGTTCCTGCTGCTCTGCGCAAGGTGGCAGAGGACGGGGTCCCAGGATGGCTACAACGTAGCGAGCCTGATCATGAGAAGCTTCAGTCCCTCGCTCCAGAGGACAGGTTTGTCGGTGAGACGGATGGTCGGGAATTGTTCCGCCGCCTTGCAGGCACCTGGACCTACTGGGGTTGGACTCACGGCTACTTTGCCAGTGAAGCCGATGCTCGTGCCTTCTATGATGAAATGGCTTACCTAATTGCAAGCCAGAGATCTGCGCCAAATAGCCCGCAGTGGTTCAATACTGGTTTGAATTGGGCTTATGGAATAACAGGTCCAGCTCAAGGGCACCACTACGTAGATGCAGTCACTGGTGAATTGAAGCTTTCAGAAGATGCTTACACGCACCCTCAACCTCATGCTTGCTTCATTCAATCAGTAGGCGATTCCTTGGTTGGAGGAACTGAATCGATTATGGGCCTATGGAATCGAGAGGCTCTATTATTCAAGTATGGATCGGGGACCGGTTCGAACTTCTCTCAGATAAGAGGGGCTGGAGAGCCACTATCTGGTGGAGGTACTTCCAGTGGCCTTCTGTCCTTCCTAAAGATTGGTGATAGGGCGGCTGGGGCTATCAAATCTGGAGGTACAACTCGCCGGGCAGCAAAGATGGTTACTCTAGATCTTGATCATCCGGATATCGAAGAATACATTGATTGGAAACTCACAGAAGAGGAGAAGGTATCGGCTCTAGTAATTGGTTCAAGTCTTTTGCAGAAACATTCAGATGCTATTTTATCAGCTATATGGAGTCATGATGAAGATGATTCTAAGACTGACCCAGCAGTTAATGGCGCTCTCAAAATGGCAATGATAAAAGCGGTACGTGATAGTGTCCCTCAGCCACATATCAAGAGAATTCTTGACCTTGCAAATCAAGGATGGAAGAGTTTAACATTCGAACAAATGGATACTGATTGGCAAGGAGAGGGTTATGCAACTGTATCCGGTCAAAACTCCAACAATTCGGTTCGAGTGCCTAATTCATTCATGGAATCCCTTCGTAACGATGGGGATTGGAATCTTTACCACCGAACCGAATTAAAGAAGGCTGGTCAAGAGGGAAGAGAGCCTGAACCTTGCAAGACGATGCCGGCAGCGGAATTATGGGACAAAGTAGCATACACCGCTTGGGCTTGTGCGGATCCAGGAGTTCAATTCGATACAACAATCAACGAATGGCATACCTGTCCTGAAGGCGGTCGAATTAACGGCTCAAATCCTTGCAGTGAATACATGTTCCTTGACGATACCGCTTGTAATCTCGCTAGCATAAATCTACTACATTACTATGACAAGGCGACTCAAACCTTTGATGTTGAAGACTTTCGACATTCCGTCAGATTATGGACTGCTACATTAGAAATTAGCGTACTGATGGCACAATTCCCTTCGGCTGAAATCGCCCGTCAGTCCTACGAATACCGAACTCTTGGTCTCGGTTACTGCAACATCGGTTCACTACTGATGCACATGGGAATTCCCTATGATGATGAAAGAGGCTACGCGATTTGTGGCGCTGTTACTTCGATTATGTGTGGTGAATCCTATGCAACCAGTGCCGAGATGGCTTCAGTCCTAGGGCCATTCCCGAACTATTCAGAGAATGCAGAACATATGTTGCGTGTAATGAAGAATCACCGCCTTGCAGCATACGATGCTCCGGCAGAGGAATACGATGGTTTGTCTGTATTACCAATGGGAATTAATGCAAAGAAGTGTCCAAAGGACCTTCTTGGCGCTGCTAGAGAATCATGGGACCGCGCCATAAGAGAAGGTGAAGAGCATGGTTACAGAAATGCACAGACTACCGTTATCGCCCCTACAGGAACTATTGGATTAGTAATGAATGCTGACACCACCGGAGTAGAACCACAATTCTCACTAGTTCAGTACAAACAACTAGCTGGCGGAGGCTCTCTAAGAATCATCAACCACGGAGTACCAAACGCTCTACGACGATTGGGGTACTCAGAAAAGGAAACGCAAGCAATTCAAGAGTACATTATGGGAACTGCTTCACTAGGCAACTGCCCTACTGTATCTTCTAAGGTATTGAAAGCCGCTGGCTTCAATGCAAAGATGGTGAAGAAAGTAGAGTCAAGCTTCCCAGATGTTTTCGATATACGCTCTGCATTTGCGCCGTCTATCCTCGGAGAAGATTTCTGTACAGAAACTCTAGGGATTTCGAAAGAACAATTTGAGGACCCATTCTTTGACACACTCGGCCACCTTGGATTCTCTAATGATGAAATTGATCAAGCCAATGATCACGTCTTTGGATATGGTACAATTGAGGGTGCACCTGGACTAAAGGATGAGCACTTGGCTGTGTTCGATTGTGCAACTCCTTGTGGTAAGTATGGAAAGAGATCGATCGATTGGAAAGCTCACGTATTGATGATGGCAGCCGCTCAGCCATTCATTTCCGGAGCAATTTCGAAAACAATCAACATGCCAGCCGATGCCTCGATTGAGGATATTAGAGAGGCCTATGACCTAAGTTATGATACCATGATTAAGGCATGTGCGATTTATCGGGATGGAAGTAAACTCAGTCAGCCACTGATGAATCAGCTAGTTGATGCTACATCTCTGGATGAGGAGGATGAAGATGAGGCTGTTACTGTTGTTCACAAGATGGTAGAGCAAACTGCCGAAGCCCTTCCAATACCTGCTCCAGCAGCTACAGTTGTGGCCGAACAGTTTGTCCACAATTATATCGCAACAAGAAGGCCTCTGCCTGATGTCAGATCATCTAGTACAATGAAGGCTAGAGTTGGTGGGCACACTGTTTATCTATCTTCAAGCAACTATGATGACGGTCGTTTGGGCGAGATTATGATTACAACCTCGAAAGAGGGTGCGGCGTGGAGATCTCTACTGAATCAATTCGCGATTGCAGTGTCGATTGGATTACAATATGGTGTTCCTCTAGACGCATTTGTGAAGTCGTTCACTTTCCAGAAGTTCGACCCGAGTGGAATGGTAACCGGTGGTAGTGGCCGGGTTAAGATGTCAACTTCAATTGTCGATTACATATTCCGTGAACTAGCAATTCAATATCTAGAGCGTGACGATCTAGCTCATGTCTCTGCCGAAGATATGGTATCAACATCAATCAGCAGACCCGAGCAAACAGAAGAGGGATTGGTACGGACGCAAGGAGAAAAGAGAGATGTACAGTTGACTCTGAATGCGGTTGCTCCATCTGAGGACGAGGATTCTCGTATTCGCCGGATGGCTCGTGAGCGTGGCTTTACTGGAGATATCTGCGACGAGTGCGGAAGTAGTCAGATGGTTCGCAATGGAACTTGCCTGAAGTGCAATGCCTGCGGAGCCACTACCGGTTGCTCCTAATTTCTACAGTAATTCGTAGGCATCCGGGCTTCTCATTTTAACCCATTTTGACAACTTCTGAAAAGATTCTAGGTTGGCTTGATTGACAATTTGACATGTTCTTTGGAATGCTTCGGGAGAAACTCTTGCTTGTTCAACAATCAGATTGCCTACCCGAGAGCGCCCTAACTCAGAGGACATTAACCAGGCTGAGGGGAGGAGTTTAGCAGAATCTGTTGGATTTGTTGAGAGGTAATCTCGGAGCCCAGATTCCACTAGCCTCTGCGTTGCTTTTTGGTTTCCTTTAGCAAGAATGGATTGTGCCCTTCCAACGAATTCTTCTTCGGAAAGGCGAGCTAATACCCCTACAAATGAGGCGCAAAGTGTCTGTATTGATTCGTCCGTCTCAGAGGACAGTCGGTCAACCAACGTAAGAGCAAGTGTTGCTTCTTGAGCGTGGATTCGAGAGAGATTTTCTGCTATGGTCCTTCTAGTACCTACAGAGCGATGATCTGCAGATGCGACGAGAATATCTTTTGCTTCTTCTGGTGAATGTGATAGCATTTGCACTCCTGCTCGTACATATGGGCTGCTGTCATCATCGGTCCGCCCGAGTGCATCGATCACACGGGAAGGGATTGCCAATGTCGGGCAGAGATGTAATGAGACAGATAGATTCTCCAACCATTTTGGTAGAATCTTGACTGAAGATTCTGGTTTCATAGATAATGTATCGAGAATTGTGGCCGCAGCCATTACACCTGCAGGGTGAGGAGGTAGTGGGTTGTTAGCCGACATCTCGGGAGACCATGCAATTTGATGATGACCTATCACATTCGAATAGGGTAAATTTCCTGGAGTAACCGCATAAGCGATTGATTCAAGCAAATAGTAGCAATCATCTCTGGCAACTTCTGTACCACCCAGTGCAAGACCTACAAGCAAACCCGAACCAAGATACCACCTATCTGTATCTGGCACATTCTCATCTAATGCAACTGCTAACCAGTCTCTAACCTGAAGCGCGAGTACTCTCTCTGCAATTGTTTCCGAGTTGGATGCTAGCCATTCAGATTCGGCTTTCTCTGAATCTATTGAGCGTCGAACATAATCCGGTAAGTGTATATCGCAAACTTCTGCTAATCGCATATTGAATCCTTGACGGTCAATTGCAAAAATTCCAACTGCCTGCCGGGCTAATGATTCGGAATCGGCAGGAGGGATAGCGGGGAAATCTGGCAATTCTAGAGGAGGATTAGGTAGTGGTGCAATCCCAAATGCTTCACGCACCGCTTCCTTGAGTCTTTCATCGGTTTTCTGCCAGACTAGGGCGTTACCTTCCCGTCTGGCCATTTAGACCGACTCAAATCTCTAGTTCGATATTGAGGTTCTGGATGAGTTCCTTGTACCTATTTCGGATTGTAACCTCAGTGACACCGGCCACTTCAGCAACCTCTCGCTGAGTTCTGCGCTTACCACAAAGAACCGATGCGATGTAGATGATTGAAGCCGCGATACCGGTTGGGCCTCGGCCGCTGGTTAGTTCCTTTTCCTGGGCCTTCTGAATCAGTTCGTATGCCTTGGCTTGTACCTCGGCATCTAGGTCAAGACCTGAACAGAATCGAGGAATGTAATCCTCAGGCTTGGTTGGTGGAATCTTCATCTTTAATTCACGAACCATGAATCGGTAGGTGCGTCCAATTTCCTTTCTACCGGTTCTACTAGCATCTCCGATTTCATCGAGTGTTCTTGGATTGTTACACTGGCGGCAAGCAGCATACAGGGATGCTGCTGCTACACCTTCAATCGAGCGACCACGAATGAGTCTCTTCTCGACCGCTTTCTTGTAGTTGACAGCTGCGGTTTCTCGAATACTCTTTGGAAGATCTAGGCGGCTGGCCATTCTATCCAATTCTGCAAGAGCCATTGCGAGGTTTCGCTCTGTTGCATTGCTTACTCGAGAGCGCTTCTGCCACTTTCTCATTCGGTAGAATTGGGAGCGGTATCTGGAAGAGATTGTCTTTCCTGAGTAGTCCTTGTTCTGCCAATCAATATCGGTGGAAAGACCCTTGTCGTGAAGCATTACAGTCATTGGTGCACCAGTACGTGCACGCTGGTCACCTTGCTCGGGGCTAAACACACGCCACTCAGCACCTTGATCGATAACCTTGTCTTCAAGGACAAGTCCACAATCTTGGCACACAATTTCACCACGAGTTTCGTCGCGGTCTAGATTTCTTGAACCACATTCATCACACTTGACAGTGTCTTCTACAAGATATTCTGACATTTATTAATCACCTCTTTCGACCCGAAAGATAAAATATTCGCGATGGACTTGTTATTTAAACCTTAGAGGTATAGTAAACTAGTTCTAAATGAAGGTCTACAAGCCTGAGCATTCTTGCGCGAATGGTGAAATAGCAACAGACCTTGGCGTAGATTAAGCGAGAGGTGTTGATATACAGTCTTGGCCACCTTCCAAAGTTAATCTTAACCCTAACAAAAGGGTACTATTTTTGACAAAGGATTTGGAGTTGATTCGTAAGCAGTTGTATGAAGGTGTTAATCTTCGAATGGAAGATTTGTCTGTCGATGACTTGCTCGATGATATCAACACCGATGTTATGACCCCCGCCTGGGTATGTTTTGATCATGATCCTGCAATCTTGGCAGAGAATGCCTACGCAGGACTTCTGCATGAAGGTAGTCGTGTCTTTGAGCCACGAGCATTGATTGATGGTGGATTTGAGGTAATTGTTAGTGGACATCGAAAGGGAACTGGAAGTAGTAGAGAGACGGCCGCTCAATGTGAGAGGTGGTCAGGAATCCGTATTGTCATCGCCGCATCCTTCGCTCCTATTCATGAGAGAAATAACATCAATCTAGGCCAATTAATGGGCGACCATGCAATGCTCGAGCGTCTACAGAACGGAGAGAGTATCGGACTGGACGAGTTCACAGGTAAATACGACCCTGTGACTAAGCTAATTGTAGAGAATGGGGGGGTCTTCCCATTCGCTAAGAGAATGAAGGCTGGCGATGTTGAATTGCCTGTAGTAAGTAATGAGCCAGTTCCAATGACGATGGCAGAGAAGATGATTTCCAACAAATTGCTTGGACAGGATGGTATTCGCGGATATGTCAAACCGGGAGATGCTGTACTTGCGCAAGTTGATGGGGGGTATTCCCATGAATTCACTACAGCTCAGGTTCACAATTTCCTGGCTGCTGAATATGGCGAGGATTATTCATTACCAAATCCACCAAAATTTGCAGTCTTTGAAGACCATCTCTTGTATGCGACAGGGGTCGCAAGGTTTGCCAAATTTGAGGATAAGATTCAGACCTTGCGTGATTTGCAAGTAGCTTTCCAGCAGCACACGGGAGTACGCGATTATTCCGCGGTGAATGGTGTAAGTCCCGGTATTTGTCATCAAGTTGCTCGAGAGGAATTCATCGATGTTGGTGACTTCATTCAAGCCACAGATAGTCACACTTGCATGGGTGGTGCTAGTAATGCCCTGACATACGGAGTTGGTTCAACTGAGTACGCTAACTTGGTACACAACCAATTCGCGTTCGTAAAAGTTCCAGAGAGTATTAGATTCGATTTGGTTGGAAGTTTAGATCCAGGTTGTACTGCAAAGGATGTAATTCTACATATCCTTTGGAAGTATGCAGCGCAATCCGATACTCTCGACCGTTCAATGGAATTCGGTGGACCGGGATTAGCGTCTCTTTCCATGGATGAAAGAGCAACTCTTTGCAATATGGCCACGGAGTGTTCAGCAAAGACTGGTATCTGTGAACCAGATGATTTGACTGTTGAATGGTTAATGGCGAGACGTGATGATTTGACTGAAAATGAGATTCGTTCGGCCTTCGTTCTTCCTGATGAAAATGCTGTTTACCACGGTGGCGTACATACGATTGACTTGTCTGCAATTAGACCGATGGTAGCACATCCTGGAGACCCCGATGCGGGAATTCCATCCGACCCTACAAACGGAGCATACATAGAGGACTTAGGAGATGTGGAAGTTGATATTGCATATGCTGGTTCTTGTACAGCCGGTAAAGATGATGATTTCGCATATTACGCAATGGTGACACAGGCAGCTCTAGATGCTGGATTAACGGTAGCAAAAGATGTTGATTGTTACATCCAATTTGGTTCTAAGACTGTTAAGGATTTGTCAGAGCGTAACGGATGGAGCGAGTTGTTCGAGCGCGCTGGTGTCAAACTAATCGACCCCGGATGCGGTGCTTGCATTGGCGCTGGACCAGGAGTTTCTGATCTCGAAGATCAAGTTACTGTCTCGGCGATAAATCGTAATTTCCAAGGTCGCTCTGGACCTGGGAAATTGTACCTTGCAAGCCCTCTAACTGTAATGGCTAGTGCTTTCACTGGGAAGATTACTGCTTGGCATCCGGATTTGTTTGCACAGAGTTAAAGGCCCTAAGCACTCGGGCGATCTCGACCGCAAGCAGGCCCCTTGTCATTCGGACTATGGGAGGACCTGAAGGGGGTAGTCGCGATGGTAGATGCTGAGAAAATTGCAAGTAAACAGAAGCAGATTTCGATTAGTGAATTCTTTGAGAAGAACAAGCATTTCCTAGGATTCGACACCCTTCAGAGAGCAGTGATAACAGCAGTCAAAGAAGCGGTGGATAACTCACTTGACGCTTGTGAGGAAGCGCGAATCCTTCCAACAATAAAAGTAGAGATAAACAAACTCAAAGGTGACAAGTTAGAGTTAATTTGTCAGGATAATGGGCCCGGTATCCCACGAGATTCCGTTGAGCATGTGTTTGGAAAATTTCTGCTAGGATCTCGATTCCATGCGATTCGACAAACTCGTGGACAGCAAGGAATCGGAATAACTGGGGTTGTGATGTACAGTCAATTGACTACTGGTTCCAAAACTCATGTAATTTCTAAAATCAAATCTGATAGTTCGGCCGTACACGTAGACCTAGGGCTAGACACTAGGAAAAATAAAGCAACTAAATCAAATGAAATTAGAGATGTTTGGTTTGAAGATGGTGAAGAGGTTGTAAACGGCCTAAAAATAAAAACTGTGATGAAGGCAAAATATCAGCGAGGAAGGCAATCAGTTCACCAGTACCTTAGGATGACAAGTATCGTAAATCCTCACGCTACGATTCAACTAACCGTACGCGATGGAGACGGTGAAATAATTGATCATGGTCATTGGATAAGAACCACAGAAAAATTACCAAGAGTGGTTGAGGAAATCAAGCCTCACCCCCATGGCATACATCTGGGTCAACTCCAGAGAATGCTCAAAGAGGCAGATGAAAGGAAGTTAACTTCCTTCCTCAGGCACAATTTCTCAGGGGTTAGTATGAGGGCCGCCAAAGAAATTCTTAGTAGGGCCGAATTAGAGGAAAGTCGAACTCCTGTTAGAATAAAGGCCAATGAAGCACAGGCCCTGTTAGACTCTTTTCAAGAAGTTAAATTACTAGCACCGCCTACTGATTGCCTTTCTCCAATAGAGGAAATTCTCATCAAGAAAGGGTTGTCAAAAGCAATCGATTCTAGATTTGCTTCAACGGTTACAAGGAAGCCCACAGTAAGTCAAGGAAATCCTTTCCAAATTGAAGTCGGCCTTGTTTTCGGAGGTGATTTAGCAGCTGATGGACCGATAGAAGTGCTCCGATTTGCAAATAGAGTTCCACTGATGTACCAGCAAGGTGGATGCCTCATGACAAAGGCGCTTGAATCTGTGAATTGGAAACAATATGGCCTCGACCATCCTGGTGGGAAAGGCCTACCGAAGGGGCCCGCCGCAGTGTTGATTCATCTGGCCTCCACAAACGTACAATTTACCAGTGAAGCGAAGGAGGCTGTTTCTGATAATGTAGAGGTCGGCGAAGAAATTCGAAGGGCTATGCTTGAAGTTGGACGTGGTCTGAAGAATCATCTAAAAAAGAGTAAACAGAAAAAGAAAGCTCAAGAAAAATTCGACTTAATCAACATTATTTTACCAGAGATATCAAGAAAATCAAGTGAAATGTTGGGAAGAGAGGAGCCTGATCTATCTCCAGTCATAACTCGAATCATGAATGCGGTTTTCCTCGAAGATGAAGTCTCTTGGGATAACGACGCTAAGCAGAATATTTGTTCGGTTACGATATACAATTACACCGCAAGAGCTCGGGCCTATACCATCCTAGCAAAATGGCCTGAAGGAGAAGGCGTGAGTATGGTCGAAAACCCCCGGGGAGGAAGGAAGGAAACCAACGGTTTGTGGGCTTGGAGGCTGGATACTCTCAATCCCGGAGAATCTGCTGAAATTCGGTTTACAGTTGAGGGGTTAACAAAGGGTGATTGGAATGAAACTGATATTTTCTTCCGTGGTAATGGTGATATTATCGGTGCTAACAAAATCGATGAAAAATTACTCGATGAAATGCGTAAAGTCGAGGCTTTGGCGGTGGCCGAAGCCGAACACTCAAGAGACAAAGATATTGGATCCTTGGAAAGGGTGTTAGACAGAGCCGAACCGATGGAGCCCTCTCCTTCAGTAGCGGTCACGACTTCTGGTGATAATTTGAATGAAGATTGGTTTGGTATGAAGGATGGTGGTGCTGAATGAGTGCGAATGGATACACAAAAGAGCAGGTAATCGAAGCTCTACACGATATAGCTGGTGAGATGCATAACAAGATGCTCAAGGGAGATCCTCCCACTATGACACTGCCTGTGAGGACAAAGCAGAACATTTCCTTTGACTCTAAACTCGGCGTTTACAAATACGGGAAGAAGAGGTCTACTAGAGATGCTACCTCCCTTGGAAGTGCAAGACAATTGTTGCGTGCCCTGCACGTTACAGAATTTATCGAGGAGATGATCGAGGCAGGAAAATCTTCGACATTAAGAGAAATGTACTATATTTCGGAAGGATGGGGGCATGGAAAATTTGGTTCTCAAAACGAAAGTAACAATCTCGCTGAAGATTTAGAAATCATAACCAAATGTATGAGAGAGGACTTCAAATTAAGGCCTGAAGAAGACGGTGCGAGAATCATCGGGAACATTACCTTCGAAGAAAGAAATCGACGAGGCGAATGGATGCGGATAAATTGTCGTGACGATGTTGGGGATTCAGGTTACGGTGTCCCTTACAATGTCGAGCTTGAGAAACTACGCTTAGTCGACCATGATGTCGATTTTGTAATGGCTATAGAGACTGGTGGAATGTTTGACAGGCTGGTGGAAAATGGATTTGATGAGTCTTCTCGATGTGCTCTAGTTCATCTCAAGGGCCAGCCGGCTCGTTCCACTCGTAGAATCATTAAGAGAATGAATGAAGAATGGAATTTACCTGTTCTAGTCTTCCTCGACGGCGACCCTTGGTCTTACAGAATATACGCGTCAATCGCTTATGGTGCTATCAAAACCGCGCATATTTCAGAATATCTTGCAACACCAAGCGCTGTTTATCTTGGGATTCGGGCTGGGGATATTGAGTCGTATGACTTGCCTGCTGATGACCTGTCGAGTAAAGATATTCAAGCACTGAATGCAGAATTAAGTGACCCGCGATTTGCTGATGCTGACTGGCAAGAGGAAATCAAACTGATGCTTGAATTAGGTAAGAAAGCTGAGCAGCAGTCACTCGCGAAGTATGGTTTGGATTTCGTAACTGATACCTATCTTCCAGAAAAACTTGCGGAAATCCTAGGGCGATAATGAGACCAAGCATCAAATGTGAGTGCTCACTGAGTAAGGTGTGGCTGTGAACTTCCGACGGGTTGCGAAATGGTCTTCTGCAATCTCTGTGCTATTGCTAATTACATTCATGGCAATCCTACCGAGTGCTGTTGAGAAAATGGAACCGATGCTCGATCCAGAACAACAAAATGTAGCGCGACTTGAGGCCGGTGGAAGTTCCTCAGTAGATTTTGTCGGTGGGCATGTCTACGTTGCACTAAGGGTGAATGATGGCGAAAATGACCCCGCTGCAGAATTACGTTTGTTGTTCGATGATGAGAATCAGGAATTTTCTGGAGATAGCCCCACTAGATTACATGTTGAAAGATTTGTGAACGGAACTTCATATGCTCCAGTAAGGGTTTTCTGTTTTCCAAATGGATGTCAGAGTGGCACATTCACTCTACATAATGATGGTGATTCGGTACTATGGTTGGTTGATGATTCGGCATCTGACATTGAATTTTTGACAGAGCCGTTGGTCTTAGCTACCTTTGGGGCTTGTTGCTTAGGAGTGATGAGTGGAATTATCGCATTGATTTTTGGAATATTGATGTTCCGAAATAAATCAAACCAGGACGGAAAACAAGTTAGTGGGCTAATTATCGATGGACGAGTAATGACTACAGATGAGCTCTATCATGCACATCAGGAACAGAATACGGAAAGTTCAGATGTACCAGACCCATTCGTTAGGAGTTCGCCTAATGACCAAACCATCGATCCAACGTACGATAAAAATGATTTGCAGATTGGAGAAGAAGAAGGCGAGGATGCCTGGAAGGGCTGGGACGAAGGTTGAGTGAAATAGGCGCTTTCATTACACACTTGGGTTTTTATTCCTCCATCCACTACACAACTTTGAGTTGGTAAGTCGTGGTGGACTTTGATGAGGCTCTCAACATCCTTGAAAACAAGGCACGTCGAGCTATTTTGAAGCGTCTAGCTAAGGAGCCGCACTACCCTTTACAGTTGTCTGAATTACTTGAAATTAGTCAACAGGCCGTGGTAAAGCACCTGAGGGTTCTGGAAGAGGTTGGATTCGTTGAATCTGAAAAAGTGCCATCTGTCAAAGGAGGCCCACCCAAAAAGATGTACACGGTCAATCAATCATTTTCGCTAAGACTCGATTTAGGACCTAACCTGTTCCGTGCTGAACACAGAACTATGCCCAAAGGAGGACCTATTCGTTTGTCATCTAATCTGCCGGAAGACTTAGATTCTGTAGTAGACAATATTGGCACCCGAAGGCGGCTACCATTAGTTGAGGCTATGTCGATGCTTTCCGATATGGATAAGGCACTTGAGAGAATTGATGAGCAGAGAGATGCGATAATCGCTCTGCACCAACAGGTAATGCAGAAAGTTGCTCCCTATATTGACGAATCCTCTGAAACCTACGAAGAAAGGCAGCTCGCCCATGCTATGCTGAACCATCCAAGAAGGCCTTTGGATCTGGACTTATTTTCCCAAGGATTACGTATCCAATCAATGGATGCAGAACTTATGATGGATGGTCTTCGTGAAAGATTGCTACGTGACTTCGCCTCAAACACAGGTAGCCTGGTGGCTGCTCGCGAGGGGACGCCGCTTCCATGGTGGCTAGCCCGCTAACTCCAATCAGAATACTTGATCGTCATCGCTTAGGTTAGCCATTAGGCTACTCTTTTCTGCGAAGCGCGCTAGGGCTTCCATTCTGCGTCCATACATGACTACTCCTGCAACCCACATCAGAGCCACCGTTGCGCCTAGAATAATTGCAGGAACCGAATATATTGCCACAATCTCTACACCAGTATCGAGTACCCCCCAATTTGACCCCATTTCTCCACCTGGAACGGGCATTATGTTGTTGTCTTCGTCGGATTCAACGATATTGTTGTCTGGATCGACTACCACAACCACGTCGTGAGTTCCGGCCTTTACTAGGTACAGAAGGGTAATCTTTGGTGGGGAGTCATCCGCATTAGTTCCAACCGGCATGACTGCCTCAATTAGTTGCCTGTAGGCTACATTTTCCTCTAGACAGCCATTCTTCTCAATCGACCTCTCTGATTGATCAACACAGAGTATGATATTAACATCAGTCGCATGTATATTTCCAACATTTCTGATTTCTACAGTTACTGGTAGCATCTCTCCAACCTTGGCTTTAGTAGAATCAACCACGACACTCATAATTTCCAAATCTGGCGCTCTCAATCGGAGCTCGAGGATTTGTTCGTTTGTATCACAGAATGGATGAACAAGGTCTGGTAAGCCGTCTTCGTTTTGATCTATAGTACAGGAATCCTCCCAAATTGGTGTCTCATCATGGTCTCCGTCTACTTCGGATGAGCCGAAGGCGGATTGGACCTTGATTCCTATCTCACGGTCTTGTAATGTGGCACCTGAATCTATGTCAATTATCGCAACAAGTTGTAACGTAGTATACGCAGGCATGACGGGGAGCATCACCGTCCCAGCCGATGTCCCAACTGCTGTCATGTAGCAGTCATTTTCTGGAGTGTCCTGTCCAACTATCAATTGAACACATGGGCGTTCGATTGGGAATTCGGTATCGAATCCTTCAATCAGAGCATAATTGACTGCCCACCCACTCAGGGTGTTCATGCCTGGAACAGGGTCCCAGCCAGCGGTGTTCTGAGTGTGATTATGTATCGATGGGTGATCATCGACATTTCCAAAGTTACTGACATTCATTGTGAAGCGCACGGTTCTACCAGGTGCGGTAGTTTTGATTCGAGATTCGATAGCTGGATCTAGTTCTATTCGCATGTCATGGAATTCTATGATTTCGATATTCAAGACAATTGTATCTCTCAATTTGGTTCCATCATATGGTTCCTCGCTCAAGACGTCTAAGCGTACGGTGTATTCGCCGGCGTAAGTCTTCTCTGGGACATTAATCTGGATGGCTACTTCTTGAGATTCATCTCGAGGGAGTTCTTCGAAAATTACTCGTGGAATTTCAATATCCCAAACAGCGGAGGCTCCGTTTGAATCGATTATTGAATTAACCGCAATATCGTATCTATCCGGGCCATTACCTGTGTTCTCTATGATCGTGTCGAGTTGGAAGGATTCGCCTGGGTGCAATTCCAAGTTGGTTTGTGGAACTGATGCTTCTAAGTCATAGACTTGGATTACATTGGTCACCAATACAACTGAGTCTCTCACTTTAGGTGCTCCTTCTAAATTGGCTTTGACGGTTACAGATTCGCCCAGCCCAGCCGTAGCATTGTATGGAGCACACATTATTGCAGTAACAGTATAGGGTGTTTCGATTATACCCCAATATCTTGGTTCATTATCTCCAATTCCATTACCACCTGGAGCATCGGCGAAATCTAGATCTACTACCCAGTTATCATAACGCCAGGTCGATTCTGATATCTCAGGCGGTCTTTCATCGGGACCGCCTGGAGTTGTAAAGACAAGGAATCCAGGTGTGTAGTGCTTGGTGACTTCTATGTCAAATTCCGCACATTCACCAGGTAGAACATGTTCGTTTGTATCTCCTAGATTGAAAATAATATTACCAGAACTTCTTATCGATACATTGACCCATAATTCGAGTACATCAAAAGTTCCTCTATCAATCGATAATACCGGTTCTCCAGTAGACCATCCTTTCAGATAAATAACGAATGTTCCCGGTTCTTGAGAGGTTGGAACGCTGACTTGCAAATTACGCGTTACCGATTGTGTTGGATCCAAAGAAAGCGAGGTTGGGAAAGAAACTCCCCAACCGAAAGGTAGGCCCCATTCGGTTTGGCCTTCATGAGTGGTTGGGTCATAGAAAGCAAATGTATCGTAGACATTTCCTGTATTCGTTACGGTAATCGAGAATATTGCCGATTGCCCCTGTTCAACGTCTACCTGATAGTGGCTGGTGTCCAGATTAATCCCATGGACTACGTCCATTAAAGTCAAAGTAAGTCTCTCATCATTAATCGCTGGGTCTTTGTGAGATACGACGCTTACAGTAATTGCAGCTAGTTCATCCGCATGGGCTTGGTAGATAGTAGGTGCACGCACGCGCATGTATACCGGCACTACATCTCCACCACGCAGGAATACTGGTGTCGAGTCGAAAATTGGTGTGTGGTTTGTAGAGAAGAACAAGGTCACAGTCCAATTATTTGGAACACCTAGTAAACTTACTGTGTATGAGTCAGCGACAAGTTCTGCCGGTCCTGGAGTTGGGTTTGAGATAGTCATGTTGTAAGTTGTCTGCTGGCCGGGCTCAATGGTGTGATAGAAGGTCTCATCTTCAGCTAAATCTACTGCAACTAGACCTGTTAGTACGTGAACATAACACAGAGTATATTTTCCTTGGTTATTGTTTTCATCACATCGGTTGGTATCTGCCCAAGCGATATGTACTCCACTGCCTAGATCGTTGGCGAATGCGGGCGGCTGACCTAGATCTGGCGCATAAGGTGAGTTAGGGCCTAACTTATCTGAATCCCAAGTTGATATTTCATGAAGTTCCCATTCCTCGATTATTCCCGAAGCCAACGAGTTCAGTGGGAAGCCATTCGGGTGAGCATCGTTAGTATGGTTTAGACGTGTGTACATGATTGTCTCACCCTGAGTTTCGTTGCTATTGTCTAGCCATGAAATGTGTACATTGTCAAAAGAATCGGTTAGAATTTCAGGCATGTGTGAATTAGCACCAAATGGCCTCTGACTATCGATATTATTGAGTCCCTCTACTGTGGATATAGCAGAGTCTGTGATTTGCTTGATCCCATAGGATGGGAGTCCTGAGGGTGCCCCATCCCAAGCTGCTGAGCCGCGAAGTCTTAGTCTAGCATAGTAGATTTCGTAATTTACATCAATATCGAAGCCATAGGCGCGGCCGTCCATCCATGCAATATGTGTGTTTCCAGACGTATCAATTGCAATCGAGGGATGTAGGCTGAATGCGTCTTGAAGGGTAATTCGTGTATCGTTTACGACTACTAAGTGGCCATATCCCAACTGGTCTGTTGATGGGCCGATATCTTCGACATATCGATTATTCGATACGGTTGTACCCGCCGTTCCCTTTGTCCAGCCAGGAGGTGGATTATCCAATACTGAATAAGGATCTAGAATAGTTAAAAATATCTCACGGGAATTATTGGTTGCAAGATAAACTAGGGCTTCGACCATTTGTTGAAGTTCGGTAGCACTACTAGCTGAGGTAGGGAAGCTGTATGTTTTTCCGCCTGCGTCTGTGTTGCGAATTGTAGAACCTGGACACGTTCTAGTGGTTAGTGAGACAAATCCATTTGGACATTGGGCGAGGTCTTGCATGTGAGACCCTACGTCTGTAGAGCCTTGGCCCCAACCTGCTGCCAATAGAGGCACAGGAACAATACCTGCCTCTACACAAGCATCGTGTGCCTCATTGATACTTTGAATATCATCTGAGGCCTGTGCTGGGTCTCCTCCGTATGGGCCTTCGTCTGAAATCGGAATTACAATCTTGGTTGCATTCGGGTTCCATCTGTGGTCCAACTGTGTTGGTGGGTTCGCGGCGTTACCCATTCGGCCCTGAATATCTCTCCAAGATAGGCAGGCCCAAGTTGTTCCAGGGCCCCAGAATTCAGAATAATACCCGCCGTCTTGAGGGAGGTTAGTTGCTTGGTTGTCATAGACTACTTCCGTCAGATAACGAATACCGCCGGAGTCGTCGGTTGGAGTTTGGCCAAGATGAGTGTTGCGTGGCCCTTGGCTCCCAGAGCCGCCTGTCTGGTATGCGTTTGCACAGTTACCTGAAGTTGCGGCAGCAGGCCAGTTTCCACTTAGTGCATAAAGAGTCTCGAATACTGTGATGTTTCCGTTTTGTAGCATCGGCTTGAGTCCTTCAAAGGCGCCTCCACTGGCAAAGTTTCCTCCATAGAAAACAACGCACATGTCGGCCCATTCTGTATTCATTGAGCCAGATGTGTCGATAGGTGCGACCATCTCTACTTTACCGCCTCGAGTGTCGTCCCAGACAACTTGCACGAAGTCATCTGCGTCAATCGCAATATCTGGGTGTCCTTTGTGTCCGATGATTGGAGTTAGAAGTGTGTTGCCTATTGCGACAATTGCTTCACGACCTGGAAGATCGATTTCTAGCATTGAGTAGTATATCTGAGGCTGTTGGTAAAATTTGTCGAGTTGTTCGTACGAATCTTCCCAGACTATATGTGGGTTATTCTGAGAGTCTATGGCTACAGCAGGCCAATCACGATTTTGCTGGTGACTGGCTATTTCTTCATCATTGATTATTGAAAGAACTGCATCCAAACCTGAGCTGCCATCTTGATCATCTTGGGACGGGTCTAAGAGGGTATAGAATATTGTCCACTGTCCTGATTTATCGGTCCAAACAATATGGACATTATCATCGTGATCTACAGCAACATCTGGATGATTAGCACGGTGAGTTCCTGGATTAGAGATTTGGGTTTCGTCGATTAGGACTTCTCCTCTCGGGTCAAGCATTTTGTAGTATAAATGCTGAGTATTTCTACTCCAAACAAAGTGAGTGTTGCCCATAGAATCTGCATCCACGGTAACCATTCTGTCATTATGCGTTCCACTTGCGACTACTTGGATCGCATCTGTCACTACAATCTCACTTCCTTCTGCTCTATCTGAGAATTCCAACGTAGCAAACAAGCTCATCACCATGATGAGAACCAACGTCATGCTACTCCTTACCTTCTTTGTCTCCATCTCGTTCCCTCCAGCATTGCTGCTACAATATTCCTTGTTGGTTTGTTTGGATACTTAACCTGCACGCCCACGCGTCATGCGCCCACGCGAGGACAAAGATGGAAGATTATCTGATTCCATTGAAAATTCAGACCCATTCTGCGGGGTCGAAATCACTACCGAATCCGCCGGTCTCATCGGTGTCGATTGAATGGCTTTTAGGTTCCTTTTTTGGGACTTTTGTTATGCTTTGCTTGGCTTTCTTTGCTTCCCAATCGTCTACCTTACCGGGTTTACCGATTCCTTTTCCATAAGCATACTTCACCTGATGAATTAGTTCTAATTTAGATAGCCAAACACTTCTCATTGTTTGCATAAATTCGTTTTGAGTTAGTCCGTCGAACCATATTGGCCTTGAGAGGTTGAATGCTTGCAGGGGACCGGGGGAATCGTCCTTTGACTTACCTACGTGGAGTACCCAATCGAGGTTAGAACGAGTCAATTGTATTCTGGTGTCATGAAGCCATTTCTCCCAAGCATCAGGATCTTCTTTGCCATGGTCACGCATCTCATCTTGTTGGCCCTCGTCCACTCTAGTAATCGAGTAAATCAACACAAGATTCCGATTCTTAGGGACTACAATATTGAAGACATGTCCTTGTTTAGTAGGAGGATATTTGACGTGGAGATGTATAACTGCTTGAGGGTCCGTAACTTCCCTAGATTCAAGTTTCTCACGTGCTAGCCAATCCGTAACTGCGCTAGCCGCCGACTTGCCATCCATGAATGTCGGCTATTGGCTGTCCTATTTGAGAGCGCCGAGTCTAAAAGAGATTTTTTCAATGAGTTCATGAAATCTTTCTCCCTCTATACTTTTACTCAATTTCACACGTCGTGATGCACTTGCAGAGTCAGACCACAAATCGTAGCCAGATAATGCGATTGAGGCTGCTAAATAGAAAGCGAGCATTAGTAAGATGAACGTGTATAACACTACTAATTGCATCGATATACCTGCGTATAGATAGGTGCCCAGTAATGCCGCAGGAGGCCAGAAAAATATTGGTGAAAACATTCCTGCAAGCATGAAGTAAGTTGTGCGTGAGTCCAATCCCTCATCGCTACCTTCGGCCATGAATTTTGCAAGCCCCCATTGTATTCCTGATGAAGGAAGAGTAATTGGCAACGTGGAGAGAATCAGGAGTAAGCCAAGAAGGCCGAGCAGATGTTCAGAAATTGATTTTCCTTGCAAACTATTTGAGGAATCTAATGCGGTTGCATACAAATCGTTCTTATGGAGGATTGCTGCTGCTTCTTTAGCTTGTTCAATCATTGGATTATTTTCATCTCTACCTATGTTTTCTCTTACTTGTCTAGTAGCTTGGACTTCTTCAGCCAGTGTTGTCAGTGGAGGGCCGGCTTTGTTAGCGCCAATGTGGGCTAGAAGTTTCCATGCCCGATAAGTCTCCCAATCGGGAGCATCGGGAGTCATTGGTGAGAGGGTATCGAATATACGGTCGCGTAATTCTCTGGTGGCATCATGATTAGGTTCAACCCATTCCCCTGAAACTAGACGAGTTCTGTCTTCAGGTGAGTATATCGATGGAATCTCAATCGGGTCCCCGAACTCAACATAATTGTCGGTGCGGAGCCAATGATGAGTGCGCCAATGTAGGCCAACCGTTTGGATTACTGGTGCGGGTAAACCCCTCTCGTCCGCAATAGCAGCAGAAGCGAGTGCCGAGCGAGAAGATCCTGTTCGCAACGCATGTAGTTTGCAGTCTTGATGTGACTTGCCCTCTGGCATCACAACTGCCGAATGCCCTGTTGCTAGACATGATGCGACGGTCAACATACCTCTGTCATTGATATGTCTGGCAAAATCTGCATCTACAACGCCTGCTTCTACCTCTGCTCGACGGAGGACGGGTTGGGTCCCAAATCGTCTAGCCCACCAACCGATTACGGGACGAGTAGTCAAATCATGACGGCCGAGGGAAATTACTCGCTTATTTTGCACGCGAGTAATCACCATAGGGTCGATCAGTCCATTGATGTGGGTTGCAACATAGATAACTCCCCCTTCTGCAGAGGGGGTTGGGTCGGCTTCATATCGCCTGAAAATTGCTTTGTTCCCTAATTCAAACATCAAATCAAGTGCTAGTTGAGCCCATCGCTTACCTGGATGTTTACCTTCGTGGTTATATGGGACACGAGTCAGTTTATCTCGCTTCAATCTAGTCGCGCTTTCAGACAACTCTGGTAGTATCTCGGGCGCGCCTTCTGAGTCCGACACGGGGCTCCGAGGATGCTGGGGGTTGAGAACACACCGATTCTACTCTGTGGCTGCTAAAATGCCTTCAGCAAGGATTTTTGCGTCTTCATGGTCTATCTTTCCATATTCCCAGAGGAAAGAATGAGTTGAGTCAGGATATCGTGGAATGATGTGAATGTGTACGTGAGCGATAGACATACCCGCCTCGTGCCCGTTGTTTTGGATGAGGTTGTATGCGGTCGCCCCAGTCGCCTTGAGTACGGCCCGGCTTACCACAGGTAGAGCCTTACCAAGAGCTGTTGCGGAAGATGAACTCAATTGGTCAATTGTAGGGGCCGGTTCTTTTGGAATAACCAATGTATGCCCTCTTGTTAGGGGTTGAATATCCAAGAATGCAATAATGAGATCGTCCTCATACACCTTGTGGCAAGGTAACTCACCATTGATGATACGAGTGAAGATTGTTGGCTCTTCGCTCATTGACATTCCTCAAGATTTTGTAATCTGCTCTGCGATAGCAATCATTCCCTGGAGTTTCAGAGCCGTACACATCTCGGTATTCATCACACTTGATTGATCTGTTACTTTGATTCCTTTTTTCTTCATCTCAGCAATAGCATCTGCGGCGGCTTTGAGTGAGGATTTATCTCTAGAGCCATTCTTGCAAGAGGACATTACAGAAGCCAAAGTTGCTGATGCTTGACCGACAGATACTCCTTCTCCTGACTTCAAAGATTCAAGTCTCTTTGAGGATTTTGTAATTGATTTTTCAACTAAATTTGAGCCTCCATAAGGTGCTCCTTTGGCCCAAGTACCTGCATGGTTTCCAGCCTTTGCTCCACCTACTAAATCATCGAGGATTAGGTTACCCGCCAATATTTCCTCGCCATGCATTCCATTATTTGCAGAGCGCCCGGCTGCATAGAGACCAGTTGCCCATTTTTTTCCTTTTGAGAAGGTTACTCGGCCATGCTCATCCACTGGGGCGCCCCCTGTGGTTGTAGCAATGCTTGTTGTAATTGGAATCACATCTCTAGACATATCTAGACCTGTTCTATCCTTGATTCTAGTATGTGTGGTGGAGAACCAAGTCTTAGCATCAGATTCCAAGCCCCTCAAATCTAGGACGCAGTCATCATCGCCAACTTCTCTGGGTTCAACATCCTCTCCACTGGATTTCCTAACTCTGCCGCCTGAGCCTAATACATCGAGCGTTATGTTGAGGTCTGTTCCCCTTACAGTAAGTGGGTGGGTAGGGTTATTATCCATTCCAGTGAGTGTAAGGCTGGCTGAGGCAATCAGTGCTGAACCCAATCCGGCTCCGTCTGATGGGCTCGACCAAATCCCTTGATAGCCATTGGTAGCGAGGACTACCGCCTTGGCTTGGATCCCAATGACTGTGCCCGTGTTGGTATCGTAAGCGGTAAGGCCTCTTACTTGCTTACCATCCATAACCAACGACATTGCTTGTATATCTGAACGGCGAATAACACCTCTCTTCATCGCTTGCTCTTCGAGAATACGGACGATGTTTCGTCCGGTTGCATCTCCGCAGCCCGTCAGTCTAGGCATACTGTGTCCGGCGATTTGAGTCGTGTGAGGAAGTCCTCCTTCTCGGCGACGGAGAACAAGGCCCCATCTTTCCAGTTCTGCAAGGATGCTGGGCGCTTCTCCACAAACCCTTGCAGCTGCTACCTTGTCTGTGGTTTCACCGCCGGTAGAAATAGTGTCATCACGATGGCCGGAGGAGCTTACTTCATCGATAGATACTGCAAGGCCGGCGAGATCCGCGCCCGAGGTACCGGCGCCTATTCCAGAGGATTCCAAAAGCAGGGGCGTAGTTCCAGCATCCGCTGCGGCAATAGCGGCTCTTAGGGCGGCAGGGCCCGAGCCAACGATAACTAGATTCCAAGACTCCATGATTCTCGTCTTGAGCGAATCGTGTTTGCGACATGAAGATGACGCTCGGGGCTTCGCCCCGAAAATATGTCTCAATCTGCAAGTGCAAGGGCGATTCTTCGTACCTCGGATGCAGCATCGGCCATTCTATGACCCATACTTTCTGCCTGAACTCCTGAGGAAAGTAGGGTAGTTACTACAATTGATTCAATCGTCTCTCCTTCCTCATTTCTTAGAGTGACCTGTACGGGGTGCGGACCAGATATGGAATCGGGCCACGCCAAGCCTATCCAGAGAACTGTTGAGTCCGCTAGAAGACGGCCAAATGATTCGGTCAATGCACCTCTCTGCTCTCCTAAAGGAATCGATGATTTGGGTTGAGAGGAGGAGTTTGCAAAGACTCGGAGTGTTTGTATTTCCGGTTCTCCTTCAGCAGCCAATATGTCAACTTCAACCGACTGATTCTTGCCTGAATGGTTGTGTATCATCACGAATAGATTTCCTTGACCTTGGCCGCACCTAGGTGGTAGGTCGAGATCTAATCTCCAAGCCTCCTCGGTAAGAGTAGGGTCTCCTCTGATGACTGAATCTTGTAATCTGTCTGTGAGGCGGAAAAGGCCGGGTTGCCAAGCCCTAGTATGAGCAAGTAAACGTCTAAGAGTTATCATGTTGAACTTGGAATTTGAGGAGAAAAGACCGTCGATTGCAGAGACCTTGAAGACCCTGCGTGTTTCGCTTAGTAGGCCGTCTTCATCGAGTAATCCTAGGTGTTCCAAATGGATTGCTTGAAGCAGATGTTCGACTGCTGATTCTGGGGTTTGGTCGCTTCGAGCATCGTGAACTAGTGATTTGATCCAAATATCCCAATGGCTGGCTGTTTCCGGGTCTAGATGAGCGACCAGGAGATCTGACAAGACTCGATCTAGTGTGCTATCATGTAGTGTTGGTGCGTGCAGAGACAGTAGAGGGAAGGAATTTGACCGCATGGGGATTGAGGTTTCCAGTTGTTGGGTGTTGAAAGCACAAATAGTAGATAATGCGATACAGGCCCCTAGAACTAGCGAGCTAAGAGTATCTCCAGCATCTAGATTCCAGAGGGAAGCGAGGGCGATTGTTGCAAGAAGGCTGCATGAAATTCTAACCCTCTCTCTAATTCTCCTTTCATCGAGCGAGTTGAGTATACGTTCCACACCAGGGTACGAATTCATAGAGCGGAACCCCACTGCTCGTAAGCGAAGTCTGTCTCTAGCAGACATTCGAGCGAAGGAGGCGGCGAAAAAGGCGGGTATTAGGCTAAGGCTTAGTGCAACATGAACTGCAATCGCTACTTGAAATGAAGCATATTCCCATCCAATTAGAAGAGTACTCGTTGTAACCGGAGCGGCAAATGACAACAAGTTACGCAACTGTGGTTGAGGGTTGCTTGTAGCCGCCCTGACCCAAAATCTCCTACCTGCATCCCTGGCCTTTACTCGCAGACTCAATGCCTGCTCTTGTTGCGCCTGCCGATCACTCTCCTTGGCGTAGGGAGTTGGTAGGCTGCGCTCACTCGCCATGCCTGTCCGACATCGAACATGGCTTGATTCTCTCGGCTCAAATCAGAGGTCAAAGTAGCAATTTGGACACCCTCAGAGTTCTTGAGGTGGATGCAGTCGCCGAAGTGGGCGTGTAGCATAGCCTGGATAATGCACTGGCCTCCTAAGCCAGGGACCGCGGGTTCGAATCCTGCCGCGCCCGCCATTAACCAAAGGCAAGGCCGTGCTTTCTACCAGATGTCGCCGCCTTATGCAGAAAGTTCTCAAAGGGGATTCTGGCGTGCATAGTACTACGAATTTGTATATCGCAAATCGCCAATGAGGTGATCAAATCAGAGCGTAGTTCATCCGGTAATGAAAGACGGCGGCCAACCAGGACATCATGGAGTTGTGAAATAATATCATCGGCATCTAATCCGTGGTCATTCATTAGTCGATCAATCTCTGCTATTGCGCCGCCTAGTACCTTGGAACGACGGCCTCGAACATTCTCCCACCGCCATTCAACAACTCGGCCACGAAGTGCGAGTTCCAGAAGATGCCTACCAGCTTGTAACGTTGTGGCCTGAACCAAGCGATGTACCGCGGAGCGATCTTCGGTGAGTTTTCGTCCATGTAACATCTCCAATGTGAAGACTGCTTTTCGTAAATTGCCCTCAGCAACATAGGCCAAGTCGCCTAGTACGCCTTCATCGACTGAGATTGATTCGGATTTGGCAATTGATTGCATTGTATCGATTACAATCTCACGGCTTGAGGAGGGGATTCGGATCATCTGGGTCCTAGATCGGATTGCATCGATAAGGCGCGAAGGCGCTCTAGCGACTAAGACAAATCTGCTAGCGACACCGACCGTTTCCATCATTCGACGAAGATATGCCTGTCTAATTCCTCCAAGATGATCTGCATCTTCTATCACCAATAATCGGCTGACTGGAATTCTACCTGGTTCGATTTCCAATTCGGCTCCCGCGGGTGCCACATCTCCTTCCGACGCTGAAATGATTCCTCGGTCATAGGCATCTAGGCTCATACGGCCTGCTAATGTATCCGATGAACCCGAACCACCAGGCCTAAGGAATTCCTCAAATTTTGCCATTGCACCACGAGTTCTCATCAAATCGCGCGCTTGCAAAACATGTGTGGTAGACCCCCATCCTGGACCAAGCATCTGACGCGCTACCAATCGCCAGGAGGCGGTTTTTCCAACGCCGGCTGGACCAGTAATCAATAGATGTGGGGGTTCTGAGGCTAAGCTTGCACTCTTGAGTGTCTCTTGGACACTTTTCGGCACCGCCAATTCATCGAAGGTGCGCGGAGCATGTGTACTCAGCCAACTCGCCACGTATCAGCGTGAATTAGGCGGGTCTTGAACTCCGCGCCATTAATTCCACAGGAAGTAAGAGATTTCAGCGCGCTTTGAGAATTTTGTAACCGCGGTCGGTTCCTTCCTTTCGCGGCTTGACGAAAATTCGGTAGCCGCACTTGTGGCATGACTTACCTACTGCCCCAACTTCCATCCATTCGATGTGTCCACAGCGAACACACTTGTATCGTACCTCGATTGCTTCCATAACGGAACTACAGTGATTGCAAGGCACGTTGCCGTCTGGATCATACTCCTTTCTGTCCGTGCGGTTGCAGGAGCGGCACTTGTAGAGCGTAAGCCTGTTCGCCATCGGGCAGTCGACTTACCAACCCTTCTTCAATCTGCTCATCGCGTAATTGGGCCCTAAAGGGCCCTGCGACAGATGTCTACGAAGTTCTCGAATATCTTTGAACCATACTCGGAGTCATTCACTTCTGGGTGGAATTGTAATCCAAATCGGTTTAATGCTGAGTTCTCCATGGCTTGAATCTCGCATGATTCGCTACGAGCTGTGATTCTGAACCCCTCAGGTAATTCGACGACCTCATCATTATGGCTCTCCCATACAGTCTGAGATTCCGGAGTGCCATCGAATAATGGCCCTCCGCCATCGATGAGATTGATTGTCGCTGCACCAAACTCAGGAGCAGGCGCTTCTGCGGCTCGCCCGCCATAATGGCCAGCCATGAATTGATGGCCGGCACATATCCCTAAGATTGGAACAGCTAGCTCTAGATAAGCCGCACAATTGCCTAGTTCTCCGGTTAATCCAACGCGGGCGGCGCCACCTGAAAGAACCAATCCGTCTAATTTTCGAAGTTCAGAGATTGGAGTATCGTTGGCGAGGATTTGGGTATCTACTCCCATGTAACGTAACATACGCCATTCTCGATGTGTCCATTGGCCGCCATTGTCGATTACATCGATGACAAGGCGGCTCCCACTCATAGAGAATTGCGGCAGAAGAAGGGTGATGAACAATACCCCGTTTTTTCTTCCATAACTAATACCAATTTGTGAAAATATCAACACCCGCTCCACGCGAGCGATTGAAATAGAGAACGGTAGTCGTGCCGATTCCTGCCCCGATGGTGTAGTGGCCTATCATGAAGCCCTGTCGAGGCTTCGACCCGGGTTCAAATCCCGGTCGGGGCGCCACTAATTCCCGTCTCCCCACCAATTTTCTTCTTCCTCAGTTTCTGGTTCTGAATTTGATGAAATGTGGGCTTGATGTTTATGACAATAATCTGTCATCCGAAAATTTCCTGTGTTACATCCAGGTACTGAACACTTTCTTGACATTAGTTCTTGGCGTTCTGATGGAGAGAGTGTCCTGGGGCTTGTGTCTGAATCGGTTCGAGCTTCGGCTTCATCTCCTTGCGGAGACGTTTTTTCGTTTCTTAGCGCGTAGAATGTCAAACTGATTACGACAAAGGTGCCTAACGTTGGGGCTGACTGAAAAACCAGAATAATCAAAAACAAACCGACCAGATAAACAGCTGCCTTGTTCTTTCCTTTCTTTTTTCGATTTCTTCCAAGACTCTTGCATATTCTTCTGGATCGTCTTTGGCGGCTTCGAGTTTCTTTTTTTCTTTGCTTTTGTGCATCGATTCTCCCCCAGCATCGGCGGCAATCGCTCCGAGAATTTCTATTGGCACGCTATACTCTATGTATGTGAAAGCAAAAAGATAGTGGCGTCATTAACTGCCATTCATACCAAATGCATCATGGAAAAATGAAGTCAGACGGTGTTCGTATTCTTCCGAATCACTCCACATCGCATCAACGTGTGCCCTGTCTTCGACATACCAAGTTTCGACATTACCACCATTCTGGGTCATTCTCTCCTCAAATCGCTCTGCATGTTCTACTGACACTCTGGTGTCCTCAAGCCCATGAGTGAGGAAAACTGGGCGGTCTCCTGCGGCATCAGCAGCATGAATTGGGTTTCGTCCATCGAGATCGGCGCCTGCCATCCAACCACCAACTGTGATTGCTGCTCCTCCAAGGAATGCGGGAAAGCCCATTCTTCCCAATTCATTGCGAACAACTAGCGGGAAGTCAAGAACTGCACTATCGAGCCACATCGCCGCAATACCCGGCTCATCCTCAAAGGCAAAGGCTGCTGTTCCACCAAGTGAGATTCCGGCCAATCCGACTTCTCCGGCTTGGTATCCTTTGGAATCAATTAGCCAATCATAGGCTCCAAGAATATCGACATACTCAACCTGTCCGACTGCAATGTAGTCGCTGACTTGGTCGCTGTAACCGTAATTCCTCAAACTAAAGGAAAGCGAATTGATACCCCCCTCGGCAAGGAAGGCTTGCATGAGGAGCATTTCTGGTTTGCAATTTCCATTAGAGGGCATTCCGTGGGTCAGGATAACAACTGGCGCTTCTGGATCAACTTCGACATACCACCCTCTAAGGGTAATCGACAGGTCGTCTCCTCTGGGTGGGAAGCTTGCATTTTCATAGGAGTCCATTTGGTACGGACTAGCATCGAAGTTTTGCCTAATGGCTACTCTCTCTTCTGCAACCTCTCCGGTTCCAAAAGATTCCCAATCATCGAAAGAAGTCCACGAATCTGGATGATTATCCTCCCAAACATAGCAACCGGGTTTTGCGGCTATTGCTTGGGATGCGATAACATATCCTAGACCGAGATAGACTGTGGGAAGTACAATCATCAGAGCTACTGTAATTTGAACAGGTCGGCTCTTTGGGTCGATTTTCATAACCGGCCGTTAGGGTGTGCTATTTTGTAACTTATTGACTACCCAAGAGTTGAGTTTTTCTCTCTCTATTTTTGCCTCATGCCCTCTGTCAACAGGAAATTCTTCTTCGAATAGCATAATTTCGAGTCTCAAATTTTTCCCATACAATTCTGAAAGGTTAGGTAACTGTTGTATAATCAAAGGCTTTGTTTTCGACCAGTTTTTGTTGGATTTTTCGACCAATAAAATTGGGGTATCGTTTTGTAACCCCTGAACAAGTGCTGTTCTGATTCCAATGTTTGAGTTGAAGAACTCTTCTATCTGTTTTGTGTAAAGGGATGAGCCGTCTACTAATTCTACTGAATGTGATTTTCTACCTACAAGCCAAATCTTTCCTTCTTCATCTCTGTAACCTAAATCTCCTGTTCTATGCCATTTTGTCTGGTCGGTATTATCGATAGCCCACGATAATTGGCCTCCGAAAGTATCTTCATCTTCTCCTATCAAACACGAATAAACTACAGGGCCATTAACCGCTATTTCTCCAATTGGGATTTGTGATATTAGGTCTGAGTTTTTCATGACGGGTAAATCATTGAGTTCTGCTGAACTATCGTAGGATAATATTCTCAATTTCACGTCAATGGCCTCTCTGCCTAAACATACACCTCTTCCTGAAGATGTCTGATGTTCAGTTTCTGTAATCGTAGAATATGGTGCGTAGCACAGGGGAAATCCTTCGGTAGCGCCATAGACCAAATGAAAACCACCGTCCGATGGGCGGTCATCAGAAAGATGAGGTTCTATTATTTCGGCAACTTTTGCCGCTACAGATTCTCCGCCCACATACAATCTCCTAACTGAAGGCAACATCTTATGATTCTCAGATCGAGGTTCTGTAGCAATATAACCTGCTAGATTGATTGCCGAAGGTGGTGAGAGAAAGGCGGTCGTTGCTTTCCATTTTTTGCAAGCAAGGACGATGTCTATTCCTGTGGTCTGTTTTGGTGATGACATGTTTACTATTGATGTGATACCAAGAATTGGATGGACTAGTAGAGTTCCTCCCCTACCGTAGAATATGTCTCTGTCAGTAAGGCCCTGTGAGTGTAATACTTTCAGATGGGAATGTAACATACTATGAGTATAAATTACGCCCTTAGCGGGACCGGTGGTTCCCGTTGTATACTTCACAAAAGCAGATGTTTTACCCCAGTCTAGCTCAGAGTTTATTTCGAATGATTTAGGGCTTAAATGGTTAGAGAAATGTTTCTTTAATTTTGAAAATTTAAGTTCTCTTTCTGGCTTGTTTGAAAGAAGGAAGAATTTGCTTACTATGAGGCTGAATGTAGAACCGATAATCCCCCTCGGATTTGCTCTTTTCAGAATTTTTCTTAATTCTCTTCTTCCAAATCTACTACGAATATTCAGGCTAGGGAGGAGTAATGGAATTGCACCTGTTTTCAGCATGCCATAGAGGAGGATGACAAAATCTATACTGGGCTTAACCAATACAAGTGTAACAACACCACTGTGGAAACCATGGCGCCAGAGAAAATCTGCAGCTCTGCTACTTTTTTCTTCTAATTCTTTGAAGCTTATTTGGTCGTAATCAGTCTCGAGTGTGTCTTTTTTGGGGAATATGAAAGCTATCTTGTCTGGGTTTTCATCGGCTTTCTCTGCAAGAGAACTGAGGATATTTTTCAATTCGTTTCCTCCTGAGGACTTAGCCACGCTTGGAAGGAGCAAAGGCGTAATGTAGAACTGTAGTCTCGCTTAATTTTCAGAGATGGTTGTGGTTTATTCGGCATCAGTTTAGGGAGACAGGCTCGAATCGTTTCATTTGCCTGCTCAATTTCTGATTCATCTACAATTGCTCTGCCTCTAATCATAGAAGGAGAATTCCGGTTCAGTAGTGGAATAATTACAGGAAGGAATTCAATCGTGCGATGAGGTAAGTTGACCAATACTAGATCCCATTTTCCTGCGATCTCTGAATCATCGCTCAAAGTTAGTGCATCCGCCATTCCAACTAGTCGGTTTTCATGGATACGCTGAAGCTCGATTGCACCTTCTGGATATGTTCTTCTATCCCATTTTGAGAGGTTTGCCATGAGTAGTTTTACTGCGTCTGGGTTAAGGTCGGTAGCAAGTAAATCAGAGACTAAATCGGCCTCGGCGAGTAAGGTTGCGAGAGCGGGGCCGACTCCACAAAACGGGTCTGCAATTCTCAAAGGGCGACCGATTTCATTTCGTAATTCTTTGGCTAAGGCGAGAGTTTCGAGTCTTTCTGTTTGTAATTTAGTAGAGAAGTATGCTTTCGTAGGATCGCATAGAATAACGCGTCCGCTTTCTTTTACGGCGACCTCTGTGGTCAGGAGTTCGGGTGGAGCAAATTCTAGGCTGGGGCCAGCTAGAACTCTATCGGCTAACCTAGCGCCTATCGGCTTCAGTTGTCTGATTCTGAATTCACCATCTACTCCCTCATCGGCTAATAGTAAGCGAATGTGGGGGTGTGCTCCGAGTTTTGCTCTTGCAATAGAATCCGTAAATTGAGCGACTTCATCGTCTATTCTGACAATCATCATATCACCTACAAACTCATGATTTGATGGCCAGGATTCCCCCCTTTCTTGTATTGTCTGTTGGCTTACTTCCGATGTGAGAAGAGCAAGCCAATCTGTCTCTATTTTTTCATCGGGAACGCCTTTATGCATCTCAATTGGATATTCTAAGGCTGCTGGTAGTTCTAGGGGGGCGCCGATATCTAAGGGAATTAGGCGGGAGTGTCCGTCTTCGCTAGAGAATACTCGGTGGCTATGAGAACCCCATCCACGAGCACGGACGTGGCCTAAAACGGCCTCGACCTCGCGGTTTGGAACGACCAAGTGGCGCATCATGTTGATGACTGGCAGGCACGCCCCCCGCTTCACCATGACGGACGGCGGGCTCCCTCCGGGTCTCTGGCTAATCGGCCTTGGACCGGGTAACCTTGGCTTGATGACGGCCGATGCCATAGAGCATGCTAGAGCTTGTGATTTTCGATTTCTAGAGGGGTACACTGCAACCTTACCAGAAAATCAAGAAGGTCAGTTAGAGGGTTTGGTTGGGGGGTGGAAAAAGGCAATGCGGCCCATGGTCGAAGACCCCACCGAGATTTTATCCCTAGCAAATGAGAATTCGGTTGCTTTGTTAGTTGTTGGAGATCCTATGCAAGCAACAACCCATGTCGATTTAGAATCACATTGTGCCGAGCAAGGTATCAATTTCACTGTAATCCCTGGTCTGTCTGCGACTTCTCTGGCTGTTTCATTATCCGGTCTGCAATCATATCGATTTGGTCGACAGGTAACACTTCCTTTCGCTTATGGAGAATACCTTCCTACCTCTCCTCTGGAAATGATTGATTCAAATTATACCAATAATCTGCATACCTTGGTTTTGCTAGATTTGGACCCAACGGGCATGGGTGTTGAAAAACCCCAACCTATGCAACCAAAACAAGTGGTTGAAATCCTTCAAGCGATGTTTGAGAAACTCGTTGAGCACGAGGGGGGAGTCAGAGAGAGTATGACTACTGCAATTACAAATTGGAATGCAATTCTTCTGAGTGATCTTGGAACTTCTGACCAGAGAGTAGTATCAGGGGATTTAGAAGATTTAGCGAAATTAGCGGATGGGCGAATACATTGCTTGATTTTACCTGCCGAATTTACTGGTTTGGAGCGAGACGCTTACGAGCGCAGACGACACCAAGCATGAAGCGGGGAATATGGAGGGGACAATATGGCACGACCCCCAGCCGAGGTGAGTTTTCCCGGCGATAAAAATCGCAAGAGGAAGGTTCGTGTTCGTGGAATAAAAAAGGCCTCGAAGCAGATACAGCAGAGAATTGATAAAAATCTTGAGACTTTGTTGGATAACCCAGAGGTTTTCGTTCCAGACATTGAATGTAATTTAGGCAAGCCTCGGAGAGATATGTTAGCGGCTACTTTGAGAGACGTAGATGCCATTTCCAAGAAGCGACATGACCGTAGATGGTTAGGCAAGAGAATGGGGAAGAGAAGAGGCGATGTTGTCGGGAGAGCCTTAGCGGGTAGTTTACTCGCAGCAGGGGAAGCAGATACATCGACGGTTTCTGTATACAATAGTCCCATCTATGGAGCGTCGAGTTTTATTCGAAGAGGAAACGGAAAACAATCCCACATGGTTGGGATTCAGAATTTTACTAACCCACGTCTCAGATTATTGGTTTGGGACGACCATGCCAAGGCCGGCTGGTGGTTCTTCTCCTGGGACGGCGGGTTTGTCTGTTCGGGGCAAGAGCCCCGCGCTCCCGCTGAATGGATAGAAGATAGTTTGAGAAAATCGAGCATAGATTTGAGTGGAGACGATGTAAGATTCTCGAAAGGTTTGGAGGCAGAGATAGTCGAAAATGATGAATTCACAGATTCCGGTTGGTTGAAACTAGAATTTGGGGGAATTAAGGCTGGTATTACCGGTGCGGCATTGGCAAAGACGGGTGAGAATCCGTTCGTTCCCTCGATTGCCCTTGGAATGATGCCGCCAAAGATGTCTGCAGTGGCTGAGGCGGATTGGATGTGGAGGCCGGCGGGATGGCCTAGTGATCGGGAATTGCCTACTCAAGCGAGAGAAAGTCTTGATGAAGTTCTACTCGCTTGGATGAATCTAGCACTAGTTGATGATAAACTCGCACGCTCTTGTAGGAATGCTATTTTGGGTTCAATCGAAGAGGGTTACATCACCGGTAATCATTGGTTTGATGTTGATTCGCGTACCGATTTCCTCTCTCATATGCAAGGGAGTGAAGATGAAAAAGAAGCAATTGGAATCGTTTTGGATGGGTTGGAAGGAGGTGTTTTAGTTCGCTCAGATGGAGTTGTATTGGAAGCAGAAAATGATGTTATTCGATTCGAGGATAGTTCTTGCCACCCCGTATTGGTTGCTCTTTGGGAGGATAACGGAATGGAAATACTGCAATCTATGTTTGGCCTCGTAGGGGAAGAGGCTGAGGCTATTCACAATAAACAATCGAAAAGGAAGCAAGGATTCGGTGCATTCCTCAGAGAACTCAATGAGTCGGTTTCTTCGGCAAGAAAACTTGAGCGGTTGCCTTGGGAAGCAGGAGTCTTGCCTTCACCGCTTGACTTTGCAGAATCCCTGATTAGAAAGGGAGCTGAAGACGGTGTTGCTTCCACGGTTGCAATGTGTCGAAAGGCAAAGGGGCTGGATGCGGCAATGGGATGGGCGTGGCTTGTTGTTCACGAGCGAACCGAGTCAGATGCTTGGAGGTTCGATGAAGCAAGTCGAGACAAAGGGGGAGATTGGGTCCCTGCAATGACTGCACTTTGGGATGCGGCTGATTCCTTACTAAACAAGGACGACCCAGATGCAAAAGAAGACTACGTCAATTCTATGAATTGGTTAGCGGAAGTATCTGGTGCCCAGTGGTCTGCTTAATGGGGAAGGGCTACCCAAATTGCTACTAGAATTAGTGATGTACCTAGTACTCCGTTCAAGATTCTGGTCTTTTCTGGGGAAGAGAAAATTTTGCTGAGGCCCAGACCAAATGCTGCCCAAGTCAGTACCGCTGGATAGCCGATGGCGGCATTGATTGCCACTAGCAGAATCTTCCCAGATACGCCACTTCCAAACAAGAGTCCCCAACTCGTCATCATTACGAGGAAATGGATCCATGCTTTGCCGTTCACAATTTGTAGAATTAGTCCCGTTTTGAAGCCAAGTAGCTCTGTTTTTTCGGATTCTTGCATTTTTGGATTGGAGGTTGCAAAGTTCCAACCTAGGTAAGCGATATATGCTGCACCTATCCAAGTTAAAGTTTGGAAAATTTCTTGATTTTCTTCAATATAGACTGTGCCGAGACCTACTGCCACGCCCAAACTAGACCAGCCGACTAACATTCCGAGAGTCATGGGGATTGTTGCACGAAAGCCGTGTTGAGAGCCATGAGCGGCGCAGAGTAGATTGTTTGGGCCCGGAGTGAAGCACATTGGTACGATGAACACTAGCAGTGCTACGAAATCTGCCTCGTCCAAGACCGCACCTCAAGCTAGTGTTGCTAGGTGTTGTTCTGTTTCTGCAAGTGCGGATGAGATGTCTTTCCAAAGGTCTTCAACATCCTCAATTCCGACGCTCATCCTCACGAATCCGGGGACTATTCCCGCATCATTTCTAACGTCTTCAGGAACGAACATGTGACTAGAATTGAATGGGCATTCGACCAGGCTTTCGACTCCTCCTAGACTGGTTGCTTCGAAAATTATCTCCAAGCTTCTCATGAATTTCAAAGCCGCTTCATCCCCACCTTTTACGATAAATGAAATCATACCAGTTCCCTTTGGAACAGTTCGTTGAGCTACTTCGTAATCTGGGCTGCTCGGAAGACTAGGGTGATTGACCTGTTCTATCATATCATGCGCATCGAGTCGTCTGGCTAATTCTGCAGAATTTGAGGTGTGGATTGGCATTCTTGCATGAAGAGTTCTCATTCCCCTTTCAAGCAAATAGCACATGTGTGGGTCTGCGGCTCCACCGAAGTGGACTTTTCGAGGGAATATCTCTGCGATGAGGTCCTTTCGACCAACTACTATTCCAGCAATTAGATCTGAATGGCCTCCGAGATATTTGGTCCCCGAATGAATAACCAAATCGAAGCCGTAATCGACTGGATTACAGGCCCATGGTGTTGCGAATGTGTTGTCTACTATGCATATCAAATCGTGCTTCTTTGCCAAGGAAGCCATCGCTTCTAAGTCACAGACTTTGATTACTGGATTGGTAATAGTTTCAACGTAGAGAATCTTGGTATTCTCTTGTATTGCGGCTTCATAAGATGCTGGGTCTCTCATATCCGCCATAGTAACTTCAATCCCAAATCTAGGCAAATCCTCTGTCATCAAACCATAAGATCCTCCGTAACAGTCTGCGCTTGCTACCATGTGGTCTCCTCTGGACAAGAGAGACATCAGAGTCGTTGATATTGCAGACATGCCGCTTGCAAAGACCTCTCCGTCCTCGGCGCCTTCTAGTTGCGCTACTTTCATTGCAACTCCTTCCGAGTTGATGCTGGAAAGTCGGGAGTAAAGTGCAGTGTGCTGAGCTCCTGCGGCCCATCCAGCATAGCGCTCGTCTGTCAGTTGATATGTGGCTGTATTGAAAATCGGGGTGACTGCTGCTCCCTCTATATTTTGTGTGCCGGACCATACTGCTCGGGTAGCGAACTCCTTGTCGGAGTGTTTCTCATTCATGTCCCTCGGACATAGGAAGAGCAAATCAATTGAACCCTTAGGGTTCAAAGAAAAATATTGGGCTACTTTTCATTTACCCACTCTGCGAAATCCGCGGAGGTTTCTGCCTTGAACCAAACCACCATAGGTAAATCGTACGGGTGTTTTGAGTGAATTTTATCTATGAGGGATTGCTTACTAGTTTCGCTTGTTTTGCATTGAATGCTCCATTCTGGGTCGCTCTGAATGGCTCCCCCCCAACGATAAGTTGATCTTATTTTTGAGTGATAAGCACATGCCATAAGTCCCGCATCTACTAAGTCGAAGCACCATTCACCAACCATTGCCTCAGACCAATTTCCTGGTAGTGTAGTTTGAACGACCCAGACGGCGGTTTCCATGTGTTCCGGCAATAGGTAGAGGCAATCAATTAGATGGTGAAGTTTGAATGCCTGAGGACGTTAGGCGCTACTGAGGGGACAGCATGCTGGACTACAAACAGCCTATCGAGACGGGGGAAATCCCTGAAGATGGAGCCAATTTTGATGTCATCGTAGTAGGTGGGGGCCCGGGCGGTTCCGCTGCTGCTGCCTATAATGCGATGAACGGTTGTAGGGTACTTCTAATCGAAAAGGGCGCTTGGCCAAGAGACAAGCCTTGTGGTGATGCTGTTGGCGGTAAATCTCTATCTCACGCCAAAGAATTAGGTGTACTTGAATTGATTGATGAGTCGCCACACTACGTGGTTGACTCGATTGTATTCGGAAGTGCAAACGGTTCCGAAGTTCGGGTAATGTTGCCAAAAGAGGCTTACGAAAAACAGGGTTTACAATCTGGTTACTCCTTACCTAGAGAGCAATTTGACTATCTCATGTTCCATAAGTGTCAAGAGATTGTTCGGGAAAATGGTGGGTCCGTAATTCAAGGCTTTACAGTGACTGAAGTTACTGTCGAAGGAAAAGGGGAGAGTGGTCGTATCACAGGAGTCAAAGGAAATTTTGGAAGAAGCTCTCCCGAGGAATTAGTATTCAACTCCGCTCTTACCATTGGAGCGGGGGGGTACAATTGTCCCGTATCTCGAACAATAACTCTCGATGTTTTTGATGAGCCTCACCGTGATGATGATCATTTTTGTGGCGGTTATCGAGAATATTGGGGTAATGTGGAGGGCCTCGAAGGGAACGAAGGGCAAATCGAAATCCACTTTGTTGATGAAGTGATACCTGGATATTTTTGGTTATTCCCTGTGGGTGAAGGCGTAGTCAACGTTGGAATTGGGATGCTGATTTCCGAGGAAAGAGAAGCCAAGAAGAAAGGTGGGTGGAGAGGATTAAAGAAAACCCAAGAATGGTTAATTCGCGAGCACCCCCGGTTCAAAGAAAGATTTGCTAATTCCGAAATGGTCCCCGGTTCTGGGAAAGGCTGGCAGTTGCCATTTGGCTCTCCTAGGAAAAATCCCCCTTCTCATCAACCAAGGAGAGGGGCTATGGCGGGTGCAATGACTGTTGGAGACGCCGCCAGCCTAGTTGATCCGTTCAGTGGAGAAGGTATTGGAAATGCCCTGCTTTCTGCCAAGTTAACCAGCAAACATTTCGATAAGGATTTGCATTCAAGTGGTTTTACTTCAGAGGCTGCCGAAGCATATATGGATGAGTTGTGGGCAATATTAGGTAAAGAGTTGACAAACTCAAAAACTCTTCAGAAAATGATGAAGTGGAAGAGGCTTACAAATTGGTTCATAAAAAAGGCGAATCGTAAGAAAGAAATTGGTACGATAATGTCGGAAATGATCGCCAGTAAAGAGGCTCAGACGGAACTTTGGAATCCTTGGTTCCTGTTCAAGACTATCGTCCTTCCCTGAAGTGATATCATGAATCTAGACGAAACTCTAGCAGGAATTAAAGCAGTATTCCTTGATTTGGACGGGACAATATATCTTGGAGATAAATTGATTGAGGGTTCGTTAGAATTTCTCTCACGGCTTGATGAAGCCGGAATCAAGAGGTATTTTTTATCAAATAACTCAAGCCGCTCTGTGAAACAATACGTCACAAAATTACACGCAATGGATATTCCTGCGACAGATGATGATGTACTATTATCAACTCATGATTTACTCTCATGGTTGGTGGCCGAAGGAATAAACCAAACCTATCTTGTTGGAACAGAAGGTATGCGAGAAATGTTGGAAGATGGTGGAATAGAAACTAGGTCGACCGACCCGCAATACGTCGTTCTTGGATATGATACAGAAATAACTTACGAGAAATTGAGCACTGCTAGTATCCTAATGCACCGAGGTGTTCCCATGGTAGTTAGCCACCCAGATATGGTTTGTCCATCACCTGATGGAGGGTTGCCAGATACTGGAGCATACATGGCATTGTTTGAAGCAACGACTGGAAAGAAACCTTGCCATATTACTGGTAAACCAAATGCGGGAATGATTCTTCACAAAGTGGAGGAACTGGGCCTTTCGCCAGAAGAGTGTGCAATGGTAGGAGATCGATTGTATACAGATATGGAAATGGCCGATAGGGCAGGGGTTCATGGAGTACTGGTTCTCTCTGGTGAAGCCACTCGTGAGGACTTGGGGGCTGCACCTCAGAATCCTAGTTTAGTGGTCGGTTCTGTTGCAGAACTTTGTTGAACATATTAATTCAACCCGCAATCACAAAAGGGTGTAAAATGATGCTTCTAGGTATCGTTGAGGCGTGGGTTTCAATAGAGTAAGTTGCAGAACTACATAGCGTGGAGAGGGATTGGAACGTCCAGGACGGGTCTGACTGCGATTTGAATGCGCTTCCACTTGTTAGAACATGGCCGAGTTTAGCACCTCATGCTGAGGCTATTGAGCGTCTTGTTCTCATGGGTGCGATAGAAGATGATGAGTTGCGTGATGTACTCTTACGCTCACCGCGTGGAGTGCATGCACTACCGTTACCGATAGGGCATGATGGCGAGAACATCGAAGGAAGTGCGTTACGCATGCCTTGGTGGTCTGATGTAGATGCACCTAACTCACTACTTCCTGGTATTTATGAAACTGCTCAAGTTATTCAGATGCTAGAGATTGAACGCGGTGACTCTGTGATGTTAGTCGCCCCGCGGGGAAATTGGTGGACTGAGATTTTGATGCAATTGGGAGTATCAAAATTGAGGATCGTAGAAGTGGAGGATAGTCGGCGAGCAGAATTACAAAGACGGTGGGGGGACCTACGGCTTGATATCGTCGCCGATGCTTGTGGTTGTCAGATTGAATGGTGTGGTGCTGAAGACCTCTACAAGGAAACCCCCGAAGAGGGATGGAGTAAGATATTGGTCACAGGAGGGTTGCCTAGAGTTCCTGTTGGCTTATTGATGCGACTTTCTTCAGATGGTATTGCTGTAGCGGCTATCGGAGAAAGTACAGGTACTGTTTTACAGACAATAACACGACAGGCCGAGGGAGAATTTCAAGCTCAATGGTTAGCTATATGGAATGTTGATATGATTCAAGATGAAGTCGCTCAGTCTCTTTG
>CACELO010000007.1 GCA_902560445.1 uncultured Candidatus Poseidoniales archaeon | reverse complement strand
TTCAACGGCAGCCGCTATTTGTTGTTTGATATCTGCTGGAGATGGGGTTCTTTTCTTTGGGGGCGGTGGTACTTTCTTTTTCCCTGGTGGAGGACCTGGTGGAGGAGGTACTTGTTTCATAGGTGGCGGTGGTGGTGGAGCGCCGCCCTTCTTTCTTAGAGGTGGGGGTGGCGGCGACTTCTCGGCCATGATAATCCTCCTACGGCAAAGCCGGTGATGCTATGAAAGAATCGGGACGTTGATGCCTATTAGGCGGGGAAGTCCAAGAGTGAAATACTCGGTATTGGTGATATCGCATGCCTTCCATCTAGTCCGTCCAACTCGATTACGAATAATGCACCGACAATTTCTGCGCCGGCCTGTTTGCAAAGTTCGACGCAGGCATTTACCGTCCCTCCGGTTGCTAGAAGGTCGTCGACTATTACCACTCTTTCTCCGGGCTTCAACGCGTCCTCATGCATCTCCAATGAGTTGGTTCCATACTCGAGAGAGTAATCGACTCTCATCTTTGATGCTGGGAGTTTTCCTGGTTTACGAACTGGAACAAATGAGATTCCTAATCCCGCGGCAAGTAAAGCCCCGAAGATGAAGCCCCTAGCTTCTGGGCCGACTATTGCTTCGGGCTTCCAGCCCGCTTCATTCATCTTCTCAATGAACAGATCTGTTGTAGCAGAAAGGAGGGTGCCGTCGGACAAGACAGGTGTAATGTCCCGGAACATGATTCCCTCAATTGGGAAATCCGGTACCGTCCGAACGGCGTCCCTCAACTTTTGCGTCATATCATTCGACATGCTAATCGCTCCTATAGGGCGTTCCTTTCAAAATTTGAAAGGGGTTTTTATTCATCAATCTATAACGATATTTCCGTAGAATAGGACCATTGCAATTGCTAGGCCCCACATTATCATGCTGACATCCTTGTGCTTACCAGACAATCCATTGATTGCTACGTAGCTGATGATACCCCATGCAATACCTGCTGCAATAGAGTATGTGAAAGGCATCATGACCATTGTAATGAACGCAGGAATTGAGTTGCCTGTGTTAGACCAGTCAATATCTGCTGCTTGCCTCATCATCATTGCTCCAACGATTACCAGAGCGGGTGCTGCTGCGAATGTTGGGATTTGCTTGAATAGACCAGCTAACAATAGTCCAGATAGCATCATTACACCGACTGTTACAGCGGTTAGTCCGGTCTTTCCACCTTCTTCAACACCAGCTGCTGACTCGATGTATGTCGTTGTGGTGCTTGTACCAAATACTGCACCAACAACTGTTGCTCCAGCGTCGGCCATGAAGGCTTCGTCGGAGTTGTGTAGTTGATCGTCGTCGTCAACATATCCTGCTTGGCGGCCGACAGAGTAGAGTGTTCCTGCTGTGTCAAATATATCGACAAAGAGGAATGCTACCATTATCATGAAGAAATCACCGTAACTTACACCGTCACCCAGATTACCCATTCCGTTGTCGCCGAAGGCGGCCATGAATGAGTCACCGGGCCAGTTTGCTACATCAACGAGTGCTGATGCAGAGAAGGTTACCTCTGCTGTATTGAAATCTGTCACATTGTATGTGTCTACAACTGGGTTGTGGAATTCACCTAGAAGCCAAGCGATGATGCTTGTTCCTAGAATACCATAGGCAATTGCTCCCTTTATCCCTCTAGCCATCATTGCTGCCATACCGACAAGACATAGCATTGCCCAGAGTTCACCGTTTGCTAAGCCGATTCCTTCTAACTCAGGAGTTAGTTGTACTAGGGTGGCGTTGTCATTAACAATCCAACCCATTTCTCTTAGCCCGATAATAGCCAAGAACATACCAATACCGGCGCCAGTAGCGATTTTCAAATCGGTTGGTATTGCATTTATCATAGCGGTTCTCGCACCCACTTGAGGTAGAGATAATATCAGGAATAGGATACCTTCAAGGAAAACGGCGAATAGTGCCATCTCCCATCCAATTCCGTTGTCCCCGAGTACTACGGTAAACGCGAAGTACGCGTTTAGCCCCATTCCAGGAGCCAAGGCGAAGGGTAAGTTCGCCCACAATCCCATGATGACACAACCCACAAAAGCAGCAACTGCTGTTGCGAATAGTGCATCATCGAAAGGAATACCTATTGAGGCAGAGTCGGCTGTTGCCGTAAAACCGAGATTTAACATATCTGGGTTGACGAATAAAATATACGCCATCGTCAGGAATGTTGTCATTCCGGCTCTAATTTCGCCCTCTAAGGAACTGCCTTTCGCAGTATATCCAAAGTAGTCATCTAATTGTTTCACTTCCATTTTTTCACCTGTCTTTACTTGATGTAGCGCATAGGCTACGTAGAACGTGAAGAATACGTCCGGCTTATGAAAAATACCGTCAAAAACTCACTTACTTAAGAAGTAGAGTAGTTCCGTTTACTGGAAGGTGTGGTGTAGGGGTTTGTATGAATTCGGCACTAATAGCATCTCTAGATTCCGTATTACCGTGAAAGAAAACTACGTGTTTGGGCTTACATTCACGAACAAATGTCTCTAATTCCGAATGTCCTGCATGGTTTGAAAGTTGGAATTGATCTACATCTAAATCGATTTGTGTTAAATTTCCAAAAATTGGTAGCTTTCCATTGTCTAGGAGGCCCCGACCACCCGAACCTTCGGCTTGATATCCTGTTAGAAGAATTGCATTCGATAAATCATGCCTAAGACGATTGAGGTACCAAATCGCAGGGCCGCCATCTAACATACCACTAGTCGTTACAATAACATCCGCACCTAGGGCCTTCTTCCTATCGGATTTACTACGCACTTTTCTCGCCCATCTCCACATTTTTTCTAAGCCACTGGGATTACGAATGTATTGTTGGTTGTTCATCCAATGTTGAGTGATTCTCGTACCCATACCATCGAAGTGAACTTCGAGATGTGGCGCGGCTTCGTATAATATTCGAAGTATGTCTTGGCACCTACCTGAGGCGAATGCAGGGATTAGTGCCACACCACCTCTACCAACGATTTCTTTCACTCTAGTGACAAGTCGGGCTTCTTCTTCCTGGCGATTGGGGTGCTCACGTCCACCATACGTGGATTCAATGCAAAGTATATCGCAATCCATAGCTTTCGCTCCACCAACATTTGGACTGGTCCTAGTGTCCATATCTCCACCCCATAGTAAACGAAGTTCTGGAGTCTCGATTTCGATCATTGCAGCTCCAGGAATGTGGCCTGCACGATGGAATCTTAACCTCCATTCTCCTATATTGAACCATTCTCCAAACTTGTGAGTATTCCAAGCACCCAATGCAACATCGAGATCTCTCATATCCCATGGAAGCGGATATCCCTCTATACTGGATACTTTGTAGGTGTCGCGCCACATCATTTCAGAAACCGCTGCAGTGAGTTCTGTTCCGTGTAGAGTTGTGTTGTGATGGCCGACTAACCAAGGTGCCATTCCAATATGGTCTATGTGGGAGTGAGTGATTATTGCGTGGTCCACAGGAGGGCTTTCGGATGGATATTTTGGTGGTCTTGTAGGAGCTAGTCCGTAATCTATCAGAATTCTGGTACCTGTTTTGTCTTCGAGTACACAGCCGACGTTGCCGACTTCGTCGCCGCCGCCCAAGAAATGTAGGCGGATTCCTTCCTCAACCGTCTCAGATGGATATGAGGTAGTTCGCCCGGCCGAATAGAGGACCATAGTAGGGGCGAGTTTTTCTTTCCAAATCAAACTATGCTGGATGTTGTGATGAGGACCCCCTACATTTCTACTGGAATGGTTAATTCCAATATCGGCTCCAGAAGAAGTCACCCAATGGCTATGGGCTACTAGCGGTATAGGCTCAATGAATATCGCTAATTGAACTGGAAACCTACTTTCTATCGCTTCATCACCTCAGAAAAAATATTCCATAGGAAACGAGGGGGTCGGGGTGGGTTTGAGTACAAACACCACTTCCAACAATCAATGCCGAGGCGTGCAGGAGAAATCCTTTCGCTAAACGAAGAGCGATGCTTTGGTTGCGCGGCATGTGTTGCTATATGCCCCGTCGACGCACTAAATCTATCCAATCTCTTGGTAATCATAGATGAACCAACATGCACACATTGTGATCTCTGTATTCCAGCCTGCCCCGTTCACGCCCTTTTCTTTGAGAAAAATATTGAACCTTAGTATAGATTTGGAGTTGAGTGAAATTGACAGTAGCGATAGTCGGTATCGAACTATCACAACTGGTTTGTGCTCATACTATCCTTGACATAAATCCAGGCGAGGAATTACACCTAATTTCTGAACGCGCTGAAGCCGGTTTGATAGGGGAATTACCAGGATTAATTTCACAACCACTTTCGAATAATATTCCAAATGAATGGTTGGGTGACTTGGGTTCTCAAATCCCAACAACATCCAACACAGCAGTACGCCGATCTTGGCTAGAAAAAGCACTGGCGACAAAATTAGTTGAAAGAGGAGCAAACCTTCACTTGAGAACCACAATTAATCAGAATAAATCAAAATCTGGTGAAACAACCATCAGCTTTGCCGGCGCAGGTCATTCATCCCAGTCCACATTATTAGTTGAGAAAGTAATCACAAAACCAGAGAATATATTCTTGAATCAATGGTGTGGTGGTGTGCATAATGAGGAATTGATAGGCTCAAAATATGAGGGCCATAGGCCAGACGGCCTTGTAGAAATTTGGTGGCCGACCGAGCAAGAACCACCACGTAGTGAGGGGAAGTGGTTACAATTGATGGATTGGACTGGTGAAGACCCATTACTCTCTTTGGAGCAGGAAGTAGAACTTGGGCGTTCACTTGCATCAAGCGCCTGAAACACTTAGACAGTAAATCGCTACGCAAGGTCATGGTGGGAGTACCAGGCCCGACCCTCCGTTATGTCAGCAACACCACTGATGGAGCTAGGCACGCCATCCTCATAGATCCAGCTGACCAACCACCAGAAATTGCTGCAAAACGATGTATGGCGGCGGTATCAGCCGGCTCTAGTATGGTATTAGTAGGCGGTTCGACGGGCACTGATATGAAAAATGTCCACAACACAGTAGTAGCCATCAAAGAAGCTCTAGAGTTAGTTACGTGGGCATCTACCCAAGATTCGGAACTCGACGAAGAATCTTGGAGCGTACCAATCGTACTATTCCCAGCAGGCGCAGCCGCCCTGTCTCCTTCTGCAGACGGAATTACATTCATGATGCTCATGAACAGCACAACCCCAAAATTCCTGATCGAGGAACAATTAGCAGGCGCACCATTCATTCACCAGGCCGGGGTTGAAACTCTACCAATGGGATATGTTGTTTGCTCCCCAGGAGGAAGAGTAGGAGAAGTAGGAAAAGCAGACCTACTCGAAGCGGACCAAACAGAAAGGGCTTCGGCTTATGCCATGACAGCAGAATCCTACGGTTTCGAACTCCTCTATCTTGAGGCGGGGAGTGGAGCAACCACCCCCGTCAGCGAAGAACTGATTCGGGCAGCTCGTAATTCATGCAACCTTACTCTAGTTGTAGGTGGCGGAATAAGAGATGGGGAAACCGCTCGAAAAGCAGTACAAGCCGGTGCAGATTGGATAATTACTGGCAACCTAACAGAATCATTTGATGATGCAGACGAACTACAAAGAGTCTTGTCAGAATTTATCTCAATAATGAATTCATAATTCTATTCGTTTTGTAGTCCTGCAATAATTCCCATCAATTGATCTATCTTAGATTCCATATCTAGAATCAACAACATATGTTCCTCTTCACGACGAATAAGAGCCGCATTTTCTCGCCTTAACTCATCAACACGGCCTGCACCAACGACCTCTTCCAAGTCCTTTCGCCGACCTTGCTCATTAGCCAACATTGTTTCCAACTGACTACGTCGAGCTTCAGCGACACGAAACCTCTCTTCTAATTCAGCCAAATCCGCACGACCTCCAGATTTTGAACGCACATTCACTAGTTCTCCATCAAGCGCTCGTGCGCGTTGCCTGGCCATGGCAAGCTCACGTTCCAACTCACCCAATTCTTCCCACATCGAAACAACCTCTTCGACCAAACGGTTTTTTGGAAACGCGTTGAGGTGAGCCAACAAATCTTCCTTATTCATTGGACTAGATTCAGACGACCCATCAACGCCGACTTCTTCTACCGCCACGACAATCGAGAAGAATCGCGACCTCGACGCACTTCAATTTTGAGGGTATAATCAGCCAATCATTACGACTTCCTCACTCATTTTCTTTTCGCGAATGCCATCCGTTTGGGTTAAAACACAAACTTGGGTCGCGAATGCCATGAAGGCATACCGAGCCGTTGGTACATTCCGTAATGGAAGGACCAACCAAAACTACTCTCTAGATGTCGTAGCTACCGATGAGGAACAGGCAAAACACCTAGTCTACTCAAACTTCGGTAGCCGCCATGGAACATCTCGACGCTTCATCAACATCGACTCATTATCTCAAATTGATCCAACAGATTCAACAGAACCCCGAGTTATGGCCCACTTCCGTGACACACACGATTTCTCAGCACCCCCTGCGCGTAATGAAGAAGAATAATTCTCACATTCGGATGTACCTTAGCGCGTCGTTCAATACCAGTATCCCCACGCGATAAGCAGGAGGAATTAGATTGCGTAGGTACAACCAGACCCCGAACCTCTTGCTCATTGGCGGGCCGAAGACAGGTACAACATCCCTCATGCATTGGCTTCGAACCCACGAATCTATTTTCCACCCATGGCCTAATGAAAGCCACTTTCTAATGGCGGGCGTGGCGGAATTTCCAACCGCTCCAATCCACCCAAAGGGGCACACGATCATCACCCCCGAACCAGAATTTCACAAATATAGTGACGAACCTTGGGTGATGGATAAATCCGTATTTCACCTCTATTCTGAAAGAGCAGTAACAACCGCCCGTGATCAAATGCCGGATGCGCGAGTAATCATCACACTTCGCGACCCAATAGAATTGATGCTCAGCATGCATCAAGAACACTCAAAGCGATTAGTCGACTACAACGTTAACCAATCAGAAATGCTCGCTGCAGCAGCAGCCGGTGATTACCAAGCAAACCCAGATGACTCACAAACCTGGAGCTTCCTCGCCTTCCCTCGCCTCAAACATCCAACATTACATTGGGTCGAAGCCCTGGGCGGAGTGAAATCAAACCGCATCCGAATAATCCCACTTTCTTCGATTAGAAACGATTCCTTAGCCACCCTCAACAGCATCCTCGAATGGCTCGGGGAATCACCCTTCCCTAAAGACAAAAAATTACCTCACCACAACGAGGGCGGCGATATGAACAAAGCAGGATGGGCTAGATTCCTTCGCCAACCCCCTACATTTCTCGTAAAACTCACCAAGATCCTCCTCCCTTCTCACAACCTTCGAAGGATGATTTTCGACCCCTTACGCCGTCCTGGGTTTAAACCAAAGAAAACCCTAAGACCAGAACTCAGCTTAGAGCAACGCGCCGACTTAGAAGCCGCCTTCACAGAAGAGATAGAGTTCCTCGATAATCTCGAATCGTATATCGACCCTAGCCTCATAATATCGCATTGATACACCACGGCTCCAATAAGTAAGGCCGAACCACTTCCGGGCACGACGTGTGTGCGCAATCGTGAAAGAGGATAGCAAGGAGCCCCATCCGTGCTGAAGAAGACAGCCATGCGCCAATACTGGCGAATACAGCAGAGCCAGACCCTTATTTCCATGGGTTTTTGGTGTACAACATTGACTCTCCTAATCTGGCCTTTAGCTAGTTGGAGATTTGAAGAAATGGACTCTGTGATGGGAATATCTCCCACTTACTTAGGCCTCTTAGCAATATTTGGAGGAGTGGTAGTAATAGTCCTCTCAATCGGCTGGATGTATGACGTAACGTTTGGACTATGGCGCGAACACCTAACTGTTGTTCAGGAACGAAACCCCTTTACAACATACAAATTAAACGCTCCATTCGGAATAATCCTCTCTCAGACGAATACAATTCTTCGTAAGATGTCCGAGGACGATGAAGAAGTACAACGCCATTGCGACTTCGTCGACCGATGGCTCGAGTGGAATTCCGAACAGGAGATTTGGCAACGAACAATGAATTCATGGAAAACCATCGTAGGCGACGATGATCCATTCATGCAACATCTATCAGAAAATGCTAGAGATACTTTGGAAAAAGCATCAGACGAACTCCAAGAATTCTGAACCCGGTGTTGAAGATGAATTTCGAATCGATGTACGGGGTGTACCACGCAGATGGCGGCTTACTTGGGGAATTACGTTACGTGATGGGAGTCGCATTCAGAGGCCAACATTGCTCACTCTGCGACATAACCCATAGTGTCGCTTGGGAAAAGGGAGAGATGAAGAAATGGAGAAAAACTTCAGAAATACCATTTCACCTAGTTCATTTGAACGAGAGGCCCGAAGAAGTCAAGCAGGCCACGGAAGGAAAGACACCATGCATCGTGGCCAAAACCAACTCAGGTTTTGTTATGCTTGCAACAGATGAAGAACTAACCTCATTTGGTGGTTCGGTTGAACTTTTGAAGGACCATATAGAGGGACAATTAACTAAAAATTCTCCCAAACCACCCATACCATTCACCCCCGAAAAAATCGTTGAGATAGCAATCCAAGCCGGTGAAGCAATCATGGACGTCTACGAGAACGCTGACGACTTCAAAATCACACAGAAAGGAGACGAATCCCCTCTAACAAAAGCAGATATCGCAGCCCATGAAGTAATTGTAGCAGGCTTACAGTCAATCGATTCCACCCCTATCGTGTCCGAAGAAGGAAGGGTTGGCGACCCTATGTCAACTAACACATGTTGGCTAGTTGATCCATTGGACGGAACAAAGGAATTCATCAAGAGAAATGGTATGTTTACTGTCAATATTGCTTTGATGCAGCGTAACGACTCTAGATGGAAACCCCTGTTTGGTGTAGTCCATGCTCCTGCATCCAATACCACTTGGTTTGGGGGCGCCTTGACAGCTTCCCAGCGAAACGGCCCAGAAGGGTCGGGCCCAATGATGGTGCGACCAACTGAAGGTAAGGTGAAATTAGTTGCCAGTGGTTCTCACCGAGGAGAAAAGGACGAATCATTCGCTGAAGCCGTCGGAGAACACGAATTAGTCCGAATGGGGTCTTCACTCAAGGCCTGCATTGTTGCCGAAGGAGGGGCAGATATCTATCCAAGATTCGGCCCGACTTCCTGTTGGGATATTGCCGCCGCACATGCTGTAGTCTCAGGCGCCGGAGGAATAGTAGTCGGTCCGAACGGAAAAACACTAGACTACGACTTGGTTGAAGAAGTACTCAATCCGTACTTCCTAGTTGCTGCAGATAATCGATGGACAGAGATATGGATTCAACATCAATGATTCGTCATTGAATGTGCCACTTCGAACAATCAAAACCCATAGACTCTTCCAGCAATACCAAATCAGCATTCACCTCTTTGGCTAACAAATTCCTTTGCCCCTCAGTGATTTCTCTCTTTGCAGGGGCCCTGCCAGACAGAACAGGCATCTTGTACACATTCACTCCTCTAGCCTGCAATCTTCTGACGATAGGGCCTTTGATGAAACCAGGTAGCAGACTCGCAGTGAATCGGAAAATACGGCCAAACACAGTCATCGGCCGTCGGTCTGCGGCAGTATTCGCATTATGTACAGAATCCAAATCAAACGAGTGAGAAGATATAGAAAGATGATTACAAACTTCTTCTAAAACCATAGAAGCATCATGCCGCATACGATTCGCCTCAATCAACAGAATCGATTCTCTCTCAAAATGTTCCAACCATCTTGCAACCGCGGCTCCATACAAGGTGTCATCAGATAGGCGAGAATCATCCCAAGCCGACCGAAACTCACTCCAATCTGCACCATTTTCACGATCTTCTTTCGTATCTAGAATCATGTTCCAATGAGAAACGGTTCGACTAACAGGCTCTCGAAGACAAATGATAAGGCGCGCATTAGGCCAATTATTTACCACACGCAAAGGAGCAACTGGGCAAGCCATTGCATGAACCGAACAATCAATCCGCAAACCATCTCCATCGAAGCAATCCGCATATTCTACCCAATCGGGCTCCGAATCATCTCGTCCAAAGGTTCCTTTGTGGCTAGCTACAATATTCGGCTCCTTAGGGTCAGAGACACAGATTTCAGGGTGCTGCGTCAAAACTTCAGCCAACCAAGTAGTGCCACACTTAGGCGCGCCGAGCAAGAAAGCACCTACTTCAGGCACTTCAACCATACAACTCGCCTAAACTACGTAGTTATGAGTATACAGACTCCGAGACACTTACTCAGAGTCGTTTTCCATAACTGAACGAATTGCCTTCAACTGGGTGTTTTTTTCTGTAACAGTCATCTTCAGTAATTGCATAATCTCGCTTGCCGATGTAGAAGCGAGAGCGGTTTGCCGATCATCAACGGAATCTAATAACGAATGGCAAGCGAACCACAGAGAATACTCTGAATAAGGTGTAAACTCAGATTTCAGAACCGAGAAAACTTCTGATAGAACCAACACCTCATTTCGAAACATACCAGACATCTCGACAATCTGCCACGCCCACATTTCCAAGATATCCATCCAATCGTCGCCATCAATAACGCCATCCACAGGAGGCAAAATCTCTACTTCGGCCCTGATGTACAATTTTCCTTCCGTGTTGCCCTCAATGTATCGCTCCACTAGTTCGTCAACGGACGGAAATACATCTCCAAAATCTTCGGCAGAGAGCGCCGCGGGAATTATTTTCATAACCCTGAATCTTTTTTCACCATATGCAGTAAACATCAGATTTGTCCCTTGCTCCTGAAGATTCTCTGCGGAGGTAAGAACGCCATATTCTGCCGGCAAACTCCAACCATTTTCGCTGCCTCCGTCAATATTTCCTGCGATGTAACCAAACTCAGAATTATTCAAGACACAGTCATCAAGCATCTGTTTGTATCTTGGCTCAAACACCCTTAACGGCTCTTGGCACATTGGGAAAATACCCATAGGCAACACAAACAAGGGGACGGTGAAGGGCTCAGTCACAATACGAAATAGCCAGCATTGCTATTCAAATGTTGTAATACACTAACAAACCCAAGGCAGTCAAACAAATGGCTGATTTTGCGGGGTGCTTAACTATTAAACGAAGCAAGTTAACAATCAATTCAACTTCCTTCTCGATTAACCAAAATATTACCCTGTCAAACACGAGTTATTCCCCATCCCAAATGCCCTCAGAAATCATGAACTCCATGACCTTCTGAGACACATTCGCTCTGTTTCCACCCCTAACTCCAGTTGCAGACACTGCAAATACTTCTGGCGGAATGTCATCAGCTTCACGTAGGTCGTAACCGACCTTCCGACCATAGGATATGGCTTCGATATCAGGCATAATCCAAGCCTCCACATTCTCTCCTTCATAGCGGTGCTCGATCATCCTCTTCCGCATATCAGCAGAGTAAGGGTCAGACTCCGATACGGGCGTATCACGAATACCAACAACAACTCTCTTTCCTTGGTCCAACTCTCTTTGAATTAACCATTCATGACCAACGTGGAGAGGTTGCCATCGACCGGGAAGCAGAACCGCCTTTTTCTTCTCAAATAGGTGAGCCAATTGTTCGACCATATCGTCAACCGAGCCACCTTCTCCGCCAGTTGAATTGAGGGTAATATGAGCGCATTTAGGCTCATCAAAGGGGTCCGAAATGCCTGTGAAATTGGTAATTTCTCCGGTTCTTGCCTTTGCATACAGACCCTTCACATCCCGCTCTTCACAAACCTCGAGTGATGTAGAGACGTGCACCATTAATGCATCATCTGGAAGAATATCCAGAATCTTCTCTCGGACATCTTCGTAAGGAGTGATGAAAGAACATAGGACATCGGTGTGCTTGGAGATCATCTTTGCCATTTTGGCAATACCTAGTAGGTGCCTCTCTCTACCTTCTCTACTGAAGTCGTGGTTAGCAAAGAAATCGCGAATAGTATCGCCGTCGAGAACCTCACAACCAAATCGCTCTGCAGCAGCCATTGCAATGGTGGTTTTACCGGCCCCTGATAGGCCTGTGAACCAAACTACTCTACCCATCGGATATCCTTCCAGCAGTCGGGCGACAGACGGGCCCTATTTGACTACAACGGGACAATCGCTAAAGGCCAAAATTAGATTTCATGGCCAACATGTTCAGTACTCTCAGACCAACATTCCGCTTCTGGGTCAGTCTCCGGCCCCTCTTCATACAAGCATGGGTGATGATTGGTGAATACATCATCAAAAGTCAACCAAGGCCTAACAATCCAAGCGTGTACCATCCAATACTCCTCTAGGTTGATATTCTCACCACCCCTTTCTTCACAGACATCGTCAGTCAAACCTTCTCCTCTGAATACAAAATCACTGGGCCTAAAACACATGATTTCATGCCGGTGCCACCAGTCGTTTTCACCCGAGAACCCCTCAGGAGGGCTATCCACTGGAGAATGTACGAACCAAGCGAAACCGACGAGTTCAGAATCTTCTTCTTCTCCTCCATACATTAGGAATTCAGGTCTTTCAAATTCAAACATAGAATCTATTGTTGTACCTGGGAACACAGGATTTTCTGCATCGAAAGAGGGGTCCTCCATTGAGAAATCATTGAGTATAACATGGTGAGTCCCCATTCCTTCTACATATTCAACAGACATACTGTATCCAGCAGCTTCAGCGTCTCCTAGTGTGGGCCACTCCTGAGACCACTCAATCGCAGCCTTCAACTCATAGGTAAGAGACTCACATATTTCGTCACTAAGCCTCCCCTTCTCTGCATTCTCATAAACAGGGTCTACGTGATGACCACCAATTCCGCTTGAGGTACACCACCAAGGATCAGTTCCTTCGATATACCCACTCAATGGGCAATCGGGAACTCCATCCCCATCAATATCGCCGCAGATTCCTTCTTCGATATAATCAATCAAATCCTCCTCATCGTCGATATATTGTCCACTACCGACATCCTCCTCGCTAGCCAGGCAACCAGAAAATGAAGACACGAACATCAAACAAATCATGCAATGGGCAACAAACCTCATCACTCAACGCCCTGACTTACCTTAGATAAACAAATCATGACGATGATTCATCGACGGCTTCATTGCACCCTGACTTCTCGACGAACCGATGAGTAACCCCGACAGGGCAGAATTACAACGTATCGCGCAACAGGTCGAGGCCAAACGCGAGCGCCTTCAGAATCTTGAATCTCAAGTTACTCGTTTGGAAGAAGTTAGACAAGAACAAGCCCGCGCAATCATGGCACTGGAAGCTATTCCCGAATCAGGAGCGAGTGATGCAATGATCCCACTCGGAGGGGGGGTACAAATCATTGCTGACATACCCTCAGAAGCTGGAGCGGTGGTCGACATCGGCAGCGGAATCCAAGCAGAAAAGACACGGGAAGAAGCACTGGTGATATTATCTGCAAGAAATCAAGAATTACTGAGTCTTATGGATAGTATAAAATCGGAATTCGACGAGACTGAGGAATTGGTCATCAAACTCGCAACACAATTCAATGAAGGCGTGGCCGATTTACAAGACGAAGCGCAGGAAACCACAGAAGGCACAGACTCCGAAGTAGCAGAAACAAGGCCCAAGCGCCGACGACGTAAGAGAGGAACAGAATTCACACTTGACGATTGAAATTCTGAGGTGAAGAAATGGGTTTGTTCGAACGCTTCAAAAAGAAGGCCGTAGAAGCCGCCGAAGAGGAAGATTTCACAGTCGAAGAAGATTCTATTGAGGCCGAGGAAGCCCTACTTCAACGCCGCCAACTGATGGAAGCAATAGAGAGAGCGAAGAACGCCCAACCCCCTCCACCACCACCAGGTTTTGAACAATTCAAGGAAGAGGTAGAGGACCAGTGGGACGATTTCATCGAAGAGCTACCAGAAGACCCATTCTCTACACCAACTGACAAGAAATCCCGTAAAAAGGCGGTAAGAGCCGCATCAGTCGCGCAAGCAGAGGCCGACGAAGAACCACAAGAAGAAGGACCTCACAACCCAATGATTAGTACCACTGGAAGAGAGCTAGTGGCGAATGAAACTGCAGAATTCAAGATAGACTTGGGCGAAGTAGAATTAACACGTGGAGGCAAGGTGGTTGCTGCTAGCAACGCTCTGGAAGAAATTCTCGAAGAATTGGAAACGGATTTATTGATGGCTGACATGGGTCATGATGCAGTTACCGATGTAATGACGACACTTCGCGGCTCAATAATCGGCGCCCGAATAGCGCGCAAGGCGGATTTATCGGAAGTAATCGAGAACGCTCTACGAAACGCGCTCCTTTCTTTGCTAGAGGCGGGCTACTGGGACTTCGATAAAACAGTGAAATCCTTTGCAGATCAAGGGACTCCGGTTTCGATAATGATGGTTGGAGTAAACGGGACAGGGAAAACCACCACCACCGCAAAAATCACCAATCGATTAAGCAACCAAGGATACTCAGTTGTTTTAGCAGCCGCGGATACCTTCCGAGCCGGCGCAATAGACCAGCTAGCAAATCATGCAGACAGGCTCGGAGTACGGTGTATCCGCAGTCAAAGAGGAGGAGATGCAGCAGCCGTTGCTAGAGATGCATTAGAGAGCGCAAAAGCCAGAGGAGAAGATATCGTTATCATCGATACAGCAGGAAGGATGCAGAACAAAACTAACTTGATGGAAGAACTTCGAAAGGTGCATAGAGTCACACGCCCACATCTAGTATTATTTGTTGCAGATGCCCTAGCCGGTAACGACGCAGTAATCCAAGCAAAAGAATTCCAGAGAATGCTTAGCTTCGATGGTGCAGTTCTTTGTAAGTTAGATACAGACGCCAAAGGAGGAGCAGCGCTTTCGATAGCCCATACAACAGGCCGCCCAATCGTATTGGCTGGTATCGGACAAGGTTACGACGACCTACAAGACTTCGAGCCGGATTGGCTTATCGATACGATTCTTTCACAAGAAGACTGACCGCGTCTTTCTTCAACAACACCTCTTGTGTAACCATGAAGATGTCAGCGGATGAATCCAAGACGGCCCTCATCGTGATTGGTAACTCAATCACAGAAGGCCGCTTGCAGATGGTCCTCCGCAAGAGGGACTGGAAATCCGAAGTTGTTAAAGATGGAGATAAAGCAGTCGACGAATTCGTTGCATTGAGGCCCGATTTAGTATTCATAGCAGTAGATATTCCGACCCTTGACGGCCATGTAGCGGCTTTAGAGATGAGAGAAACCGATCCAAAGGCCCGCGTAGTATTCGTATCCAGCCGTGGTCGAATAGACTTAGCCGAAGATGCAGCATATTCAGCCGGCGCCGTCGGCGTCTTGATGACGCCATTCACAGAATCTTCTATCGAAGAAGCATGGAGTCAATGGATGGGAAAAATCCCTGAAGCGCCAGGACTCACCGATTTGGACGCATTATACCCAACTCTGGAAGAACCCGAACCGGAACCTCCTGCACTACCACCTTTGCCCGGAATGCCACCACCCCCGGGGGCGCCAATTCCAACCATGGAAGGTATCGAATTACCGCCTCTCCAGCCTAGCGAACCCGCCCCGGCTCCTGTTAAAACAAAAAACAAGAGAAAAGGGCGTTGGATAATTCGAGTATTTCTCCTGCTGATTATTTCAGGCGGAGCAGTCGGCGGCGCTCACTACGCCGGTATTCTCGACCTAAACGCACTCATCGACCAAGTCACTGGTTCGGTTTGACCCAATTATTGACCGTCATCAATTATTTTTGCAGGAACATGGGATACAATCACACTTCCTTGTGGTGCATCGGTGATTGTTTTCACAGACACAGAATTGTCTGTGAGTAAACTCTCATCACCAGAGGCCATCCTCAAACCTATTCTCCATCGCTTAATGATTTCACGAAGGAAAAAGAATCCTACAAAAAAGAGGGTGACGATAAAAATCAACAAATTCAAAATAGTCTCGAGCATTATTGCCCCTCGCGCTCACAAAGTGCTTCGAATGACTCGCGTGCGTACTCCGCTGCCGCCTCTTGCCTAGAATCTGCACCATGTATTCCTGAACCGACAATAATCGCATCAGAGCCAGCGAGAACTGCCCCTTTCGGATGCCCATACCTTTGACCCATCTCGCCATCACCCACTGCAAGATTCACTCCGGGTGTCCAAATCATCTGCGAATCACCTACCTTTGCTCGCAATGCGGCGACTTCTTCAGCGGAACTACCGTTGCCAATGAATCCAATTACGTTCGGAGAACCTCTTCCTGTGACAATCACTTCATCAGTGTAATCCGCATTCAGTAGATTCCCGCTACTAGACATTTGAGCAAGAAGTAGAACACCTCCTATCCTTGCGACGTCCGCCCAACCTGCCGCTATACCTTCTACAATATCAGGGCCAGATATTCGGTGAGCAGTAACAATGTCGGCCCATGAACGAATATCGTGTACCCCAGCCATCTGATTTTGCGAGACCTTTCCAATATCTGCAAACTTCCTATCTTCAAACAGTAACAAATCGTGCTTCTTTGCAGAGTCGATAAGGCCCTGCCAAGATTCGCTTGAAAAATCATCTACCATGTCGACATGAGTCTTTAGCGCGGCGATATATGGCCCTACTTCTTCGACTAAATCAATCAGTTCGCCTACACTCCGCATATCGGCCGCTAAACATACCAAAGTCTGCTTTCTAGCGGCGGTTTCCATGTAGCGATGGGCCAACGGATTTGCGGATGAAGTCCAGCGCGCGCCCCAGAGGTCTTCGGCTTCCATCAGGTCATTCCGCCTACATGACCGTCTCAAGTCTTTCCCTAGATTTACTGCATTTTCGACTCGCATTATGCCGGGACATCATTCAAGAAGTCGAATGAGACCCTGCAACCATGGAGCGCCTAGTATATTTCCAACGCCCCGATACCGCCATGTTGTCGGAATCAGAAAGTATCAGAAATTTGTGGGATGAAATTTCACATCTTCGACATACAGTTTTTTCAGACGAACTAAGCCAATATGAAACACAAGAATCGGGGCGATTGGAGGACCCAGGACAGCATTTCATATGCCTTATTCTCAAAGAGAAATTTATTGGATATATTAGTCTTAATTTTCCGACAGAAACGGGCTTTAGAATGAAGAAATATTTCACAAAAGATGCGATGGACACACTCGCAACAAACTTCCATCCCGACTGCACAGTACACGAGATCAGAGGCCTTACTCTCGCCAAGCAATTTCGCGGTAAAGGCCTAGGCCTGAAGCTGATACTAGCATCTCTGAAATTCTCCGAACAGAACGGTGCTACAGACCTTATTGCAATGGGGCATACTGAAGCCCTTCCATTGTACAACAGCATAGGGATGAACATCCTAATGGAACATAGTTCAGAAGCAGGCGAAGTGAAATTTTATCCAATGCATCTCTCAATAAAGGAAGCAATGAGACGAGCATCCAATTTACTTGACCAGATAGTTATCGATACTCCAGAAATCAAAGACGATGCGTGCTATCACGGAGGGGCCTCTTGGGCCGCATCAGGCATGGACTTCGATTTGAGGGACCAACTCATCGTAGCCGATGTCCTCGATAGCCCGTTTCCGCCGTGCCCTCAAGCCTCAAATGCTGTCACAAAAAATATCGAAAGATGTTTCAAAGAATCCCCCCCTACTCAATGCGAACCATTGATTCAAAAGATCGCACAAACAAGGTCCGTGAAAGAGGAGAACATTCTGGTATCATCCGGGTCCTCATCTCTGATGTTTTCTTTATTCCCTCAATTAATTAACGAAGAATCAAAGGTATTGATTCTGTCTCCAATGTATGGAGAATATCTGCATATTTTAACACACCTAATCGGTTGCAATGTCACTCATTTTCCACTTTATCCAGATGAGGGATTCGAGATAGATAAAGAAGGACTCATTTCGATATCTAGAGAACACGACGCAGTGATTTTAGTCAACCCAAACAGTCCAACGGGAGTGTATTGTGAGGATATGGAGGATATCATTAGAGGTATATTATCCAATAAAAACAGCCAAACTAATTGCAAAACCATATGGGTAGATGAGACATATATCGAGTACGTAAAAGGATACCAATCATTAGAGAATTTAACTGAAGAATTTCAAGAATTGATTGTATGTAAGAGCATGAGTAAATGCTACGCATTATCTGGATTGAGAGCAGCATATGCAGTAACATCTAATGCCAATTATTTACGGAAATTTATACCCCCTTGGGCAGTTAGTCTTCCAGCTCAGATCGCTGCAATAGAATCTCTAAATCACCCAGAATATTTCAAAGAACAATACGAAAAAATACACAAAAACCGCGAACTATTTTCAAAGCAACTCTCTAATCTAGATTTCAGAGTATATCCTGGTGTGGCAAATTACATTTTGACGGAATTACCCGAAGAATACCCGAAGAATTCTTCTTCTTTTGTTTCTAAATGTCGAGAAAAAGGGGTTTTTGTTAGGGATGCAGAGAATATGGGAATAACTTTGAATTCTAGATTCATTCGATTCGCAGTCCGTTCTGAAGAAGAAAATGAAACAATAATCCAATGTTTGAATGATATAGTATAACATATCATTCATTCAAATTCTAATCCTGTGACCGGTTTATTCATTGACGTAATGACACAGGAGCGACTCACCGAGGTTAACTCATGGTCACGGAAACCCCGGTCTTTTCATTCGAGGTCACAACCCGAGATCTCGCCGGCCTCCCCGATGCTAGAGGAGACTCAGTCAAGAGTATGCTAGCCTCAAATTACAATCTAAATGTACAATCAGTGCGAGTTATTCTAGGCTATCAAGTACGGGCAAAACTATCCACGGAAGAGTCAAAAAGAACGGTTTACGATCTATTTGCGGACCCTGTGATGGAACAAGGAAGCGTCAACGCCCGTTTACTCGACGACTCAACAGTATTCCCCGTACCGCCGCAAATTGTCATTCAAGCAGGATTTAAGCCGGGGGTCACTGATAACGCGGGTCAAGCCGGTTTGGACGGATTACTGACACTATTCCCTAATCTGTCCTCTGATTCGGCAGTTGCCACCACGCGAACCTATGCATTCTGGGGGGTTCCTGACAACACTTCTGCTGACTGGTTGGCCGGTAAATTACACAATCCGATGATCGAGCGAGCCTCGATTTCCGGTCAACTGGATTGTGAAAAATCAGTATGGCCATCTCTAGATTTCCCCAATCAACCCGCACTGGAACAAACAGCACCAGCGATTGTAGATTTAGAAATCTCCGACAATGAACTAATCGAGATATCAGAGACCGGTTTACTAGCTCTAAATTTGAATGAGATGAAGGCTATACAATCACATTATCGAGATCCTTTGGTAAGGAAAGCGAGAGAGCAATTGGGGCTGCCACCAAATGCTCCTACTGATGCGGAATTGGAGTGTTTAGCACAGACTTGGTCTGAACACTGTTCTCACAAGATATTTGCAGCAAAAATCCACCACAAAGACACAGAGACCGGAGAAGACTCAACAATAGATTCGCTATTTAAAACGCACATCATGAAGCCGACTTTGGATATCCAAAACGAAGTTGATTGGCTGCTTTCTATCTTCCACGACAACTCTGGAGTCATCGCTTGGAATAAGGATTGGAGCCTCTGTATGAAAGCAGAAACTCACAATTCTCCAAGCGCACTCGATCCCTTCGGCGGGGCAATGACAGGAATCGTTGGTGTTAATCGCGATATCCTCGGAACGGGCTTAGGGGCGCGACCGATTGCGAATACCGACGTATTCTGCTTCGGCCCGCCCGACTACTCTGAAAAAATCCCAGAAGGATTGTTCCACCCCTCTCGCGTAATGCGAGGAGTACATGCGGGTGTGCGCGCGGGTGGCAATGAATCTGGAATACCTACTGTGAATGGAGCAATTATCTTCGATGATAGATATCTGGGTAAGCCCCTAGTCTATTGTGGCACCGTAGGTATCATGCCTCGTCGCTTGCCAGACGGACGCGAATCGCACGACAAAACACCCACCCCTGGCGATGTTGTATACATGGTCGGGGGGCGCGTCGGCTCGGACGGAATTCATGGGGCGACATTCTCTAGCCTAGAGCTTACTGAAGAGAGCCCGAGTTCCGCAGTTCAAATCGGGGACCCTATCACTCAGAAGAAAATGATAGATATGATTCTCGAAGCCCGCGACGAGGGACTAATCCAAGTAATCACCGACAATGGAGCAGGCGGGCTATCGAGTTCTGTTGGGGAGATGGCTGAATTGACTGGAGGCGCAGACCTAGACCTCGCCGTTGTCCCCCTCAAACAAGCAGGTCTAAGCCCATGGGAGATACTAGTTTCAGAGTCTCAGGAAAGGATGACCGTTGGAGTTAGGCCGGATGACTGCGCCGCATTTGAGGCGCTGGCAGCACTGCATGAGGTAGAGGCTACGGTAGTAGGAACATTCACAGATTCAGGAGCCTTTGTTGTTCGAATGGGCGAGAATGTTGTGGCCCACTTACCTATCGAATTCTTGCACGAGGGATGCCCTCAACTAGATTTGGAATCCGAATGGACTCCTCCAGAACATGAGCCGATATCCTTTCCTAATACCGATGCCGTGGGCATGGGCGAATTGCTGACTATGATGATGGCCCGACCGAATGTCGCGAGTAAGGAATGGTGGGTACGCTCGTATGACCATGAAGTCATCGCCCAGTCGGTCATCAAGCCATTTTGTGGAGTAAATCACGACGCTCCTGGCGATGCCGCTGTAATCGCACCGATTCAAGGCCAGACTCAAGGTGCAGTGATTTCGAATGGAATAGTTCCTCGTTATTCTGATATCGATGCTTACGCGATGGCCGCTGCGAGTATTGACGAGGCCTTGCGAAATGCAGTCTGCGTCGGAGTAGATTTGGACCTAATCGCAGGTCTCGATAACTTTTGTTGGCCAGACCCAGTCGAGTCAGCAAAAACCCCGGATGGACGCTATAAATTAGCCCAGCTTGTTCGCGCGAATCGCGCACTGGACGATGTATGTAGAGCTTACAACCTCCCTTGTATCAGTGGAAAGGATTCGATGAAGAACGACGCGACTCTCCACGGAGAGAAGATTAGTATTCCACCAACAATTCTGTTCAGTTTGATAGGTAATCACTCAGATGTCCGTAAGGCAGTATCGAGTGATTTCAAATCGGTTGGTGACCGAGTATATCTTTGCGGCGAATCACATCAAGAATTGGGCGCGAGCGAACTCTCCTACATGTTGCGCGAGCAAATGGATGGCGTAAGTGGCATCGGCGGCCGTGTACCCGTGATCGACACCGAGCGCAACCTCGCAATGTATCGAGCACTAACCACAGCGATGGGCGAAGGACTCATTGCGAGTGCCCACGATTGTTCCGATGGTGGCTTGGCCGCAGCGGTCGCAGAATGCTGCTTCGGAGTAGATGCAGGAGCAAACATCGACGTATCGAAAATAATGGGTGACTGTACAGAAATCAATTCATGGGGAGCGCTCTTTGGAGAATCTCTTGGCCGCATTCTAGTGAGTGTTGAACCACAGCACTGCGCGGCATTCGAGGCCGCTATGAACGGCCATGCCTGCTATTCTCTAGGGGACGTTGAAGCAGGCGACCAAATTTCAATCTCAAACGGCGACGAAACGATCCTGACCGCTTCAATGTCTTCACTCCGAGCTGCCTGGAAAGGCGCCCTCGATGGAGGGGGTCCACAATGAGCGAGGTTCGTGTAGCGGTACTCTCGGGCTTCGGAATTAATTGTGAAACCGAGACTATGGCGGTTTTCGAAATGGCCGGGGCCACGGCTGTCAGAGTCCATGTCAATCGACTTGTAAACGGAGAAATGAGTCTAGATGACTATCACATCATGGCGGTTCCGGGGGGGTTCTCTTTCGGAGATCACCTAGGTAGTGGCAGGCTTATGGGTAACAGACTGAGATTCGGCCTAAGAGATCAAGTAAGGCGTTTTGTTCAATCGGGCAAACTGGTAATCGGAATTTGCAACGGATTCCAAGTACTTGTCAAGATGGGACTACTTCCAGGCGACGAAGAAGTCAGTTTGACACAAACAGCATCGCTTGCATTGAACGATAGTGGCCATTATGAAAATCGCTGGGCAACTCTAGAGTTTGACCCCAATAGCCCCTGCATCTGGACCAAGGGAATCAAGAGAATGAGAGTTCCTGTTCGTCACGGCGAAGGCAAGTTCGTTACCAATGATAGAAAACTTCTCGATCGTTGGTCCGAATCAGGACAACTAGCAGTTCGCTACGTCGATCCTGCCATGGAATACCCTAGTTCGAGTGATGAGGTTCTTCCATACCCAATATCGCCCAATCAGAGTTGGCGGAATATCGCAGGAGTATGTGACCCTACAGGGCTAGTCTTTGGGCTGATGCCGCACCCAGAAGCTAACCACTCCACGTGGTTAGATGCGACTTGGACAAGAGATATAGATCAAGGCGAACACGGCGAGGGAGAGGGCATGGCAATCTTCAGAAACGCTGTAAATTATGTAGAAGAAAACCTCCTCTGACGACAATCAGCTTGAGCAAGAAAGCATCGAACAACCAACCCTGTGTTCAGCCCACTCCGGCCTCTTCTGGAACCACTTAGATTCGTATTCCGACTGCTCTGCGTATGGTGATTTTAGCAAATAGTGGAGCTCTTCCGCAACAGTATAATCTCCCTTTTCAGCGGCATCTATAGCCAATTGAGCCATCCAATTTCTTAGGACAAATTTAGGATTAACACCTCTCATTTTCCCTCTATTTGGTGCGCTCTCCGTACACTCCCACCATCTATTCAGCCATTTATTCCATTTCTCCACAGGGATTTTCTCAGGAGAGTAGAATGCGAAATTTAGCAGCTCCACATCCGGGGCTTCTAGATTTGACAACAATCGGAAAAAGATCGTCATATCGATATTAGAAGACTCCAGTAGCGGAATCAGGTCTGCAACCAAATCGATTTCATTTTGTTTGTAATCATCGACCCCTATCTTATCCATCCACATCCTTGTATGAACCTCTTGGTATTCCTGATAGTAAACATCCATTACATCGTTGAGATTCTCAGGCTTTTCCATCAGAGGAGAAACCGCCTCCAAAAAACGAGCAATATTCCATCCTCCAATGTCAGCCTGATTCCCAAATCTATACCTCTTCCTCCCAGCGTCGGTCGTATTGGGAGTCCATCCGAGATCAAAGTCCTCAATCCATCCGTAGGGACCATAATCGATGCTTAAGCCATGAATAGACATATTGTCAGTATTCATTACTCCGTGAACAAAACCGACTCTCATCCAATGTGCAATCATCAAAGCAGTCTCTCTTGCGATGTGTCTTGTCCACTTTAGTATACCATCATCATCCTCCACCGAATATCCGTTAAAATGATGTTTCACAGTGTGTTTAACAAGAGCCTGCAGAGCACTTCTATTTCCATCCATTGCATGAATCTGAAAGCTCCCAAATCGAATGAAACTCGGAGCAACCCTACAAACAATCGCACCGTCTTCAGGTGCAGGATTCCCGTTATAGAGAATATCTCGCACTACATCTTCACCCGTTGTGACCAGTGACAATGCGCGGGTGGTAGGGACTCCAAGATGGTGCATCGCTTCGCTACAGAGGAACTCTCGAATCGAGGAACGAAGTACCGCTTTCCCATCCGCAAAGCGAGAATAAGGGGTGACGCCAGAACCTTTGAGCTGTAATTCCAGAACCTGCTCACCAGTATCAACTTCTCCTAATGTAATCGCTCGTCCATCCCCTAGTTGTCCGGCCCAATTTCCGAATTGATGACCCCCGTATCGTTGCGCATAGGGGGACATTCCATCGGCTATTCTGTTACCTCCAAGAAAACCCTCCCCTCCTCTTTCTATTCCTAAGATTTCAGCCAGTTCATCCGACCATAGTCTGAGAGTCGGATTCGGAACAGGAGTAGGCTCGACTTTCGACCAACAAGCACCGGGGACTTGCCTAGGCCCACCCCCCGAGACACTGTCTCCAGGCGTTTCCTCGACGAAGCGCTCCCGCCAGTCCAATGAGTCCAAGGACATACCTCCCACAACATGTTGTATTACCCGAATCAATTGAAGTTGTTTGTATTGAAACCCCCTCAACAACATCCATATTCTCTTCTATTTACGACAAATCATGCAAGGAACCGTGTCGCTCCGAAGCGTGCACGGGAAGTATCTGAGCGCTCAGCCCGACGGGCGTGCGGAATGGAACCGCGACCATGCAAGTACCTGGGAATACTTCCAAGTAGAACAGCGGTACAATGGCAAGATTGCACTCAAGGGTGCACACGGTATGTACGTTTCAGCGCAGCTTGATGGTAGCGTACAAATCAATCGTAGAGAGGCGCCACCAGGTGGCTGGGAGGAGTTTACGGTCGAAGACCGTGGCAACAATGTCGTCTGTTTGAGGTCTTGTCATGGGAAGTACCTGAGTGCGCAGCAGAATGGCACAGCACAGTGGAACCGTGATCATGCGCCAAGAGGTGGCTGGGAAGAAATCCAGATTGGATTGTCAAACCAGCCACGCACTCAAGGCCAGTACATGTTTGTTCCAGAAGAGATGGCATGGAACGAGCACAACGATCGTGCTAAGGCGATGGGAAGGCATCTTGCTACAATCAGTAGTGCTGAGGAAAACGAAGAGGTCACAAGAATCTCTGGCGGGAAACCTGTATGGATAGGCGGAATTAGGAAAGGTAGTGGCAATGGTCCAGGTGCTGACCACTGGTACTGGTCTGATGGCCAACCTTGGACTTACACTAACTGGTATCATGGCGAGCCCAACAACTCCGGAGGTGCCGAAAATAGGGTGCACCTCGGCCTGCAAGCCCGGGGAACTTGGAACGATGTCGACGAAAGGTGGCGTGGCCCCGCAGTCTACGAGATGCCTGCAATATCTCCTACCAAAGCGTCGTCAAACGAACAGGTCAACTTCGAATTCATCCCGATTAGTGAGTACGATGAGGTATGGAACGACAGTGGTTCCGGCGCAGAACAAGACGTCTCCGTCTGGAGACCACGCGTTCCTGCAGGGTGTCATTTGATTGGCATGACCGCCAAGAACGGACACTCGCGTCCAACCTTCTCGTCACTGGTCATTCGTGCTGGTGGTAGAGACATCGCACCGCCCGAAAGGTTCGATCTAGTATGGTGGCAGGAACGCGGTAAACGTCGCTTCTGGTGCTGGCGCCCTATCCCACCAGCGGGTTACGTCTCACTTGGTGACGTGGGTACAACTAGCGAAACCCCACCCTCACGCAAGGATGTGGTCTGTGTTTCCTTGGCCTGCCTTAGCCCGAACAGGCAACCTTTGGGTGGTCAGATATGGAACGATAGAGGCGGTGGCGCACCGAAAGACGCGGCATTCTTTGCGCAGCCCGGAGGTACAGGGCTCTTCCGATGCAGTGATGATGCTACTCACAACAAGCCACATGGCGAGTTCCCGATTCCTGCGGGAGCGTCGACTAGTCCCCATACAACTCTGGCGACCAATGGGATTGAGATTTTGGAAGCAGTAGTGGGTAAACCCATTCGTTTCAGAATCAGCAATCGTCCAAGCAGCAACGATGCTTGGGTGGGCATCTACCCACCGAATGCACTCGACCAAGACCATGGAGAGGAAAACAAGCGATGGAAATGGCTTCGGAACTTAGATGCGAACAACGCATCGTTCCCTAAGCAAGCACTAGGAGATTGGAGCATACGGGTATTCTCTGATGGAGGACATTCGCTGCACGAAAGAAAAGACTTCCAAGTCAAGGCTCAGACTGTTGAGTCTCAACCGTTTGATGAGACGGCTGAAAAACCAGGACGCGGAAGAATAGGATTCGTGGCTTTATTTGGTCTGTTCTTGTTGATTCCCGGTTTACCGCTTCTTATCATCGGAACCGGCTCAACAGGCGAGGATAGACTCGGGATGATAATTCCGGGCGCGATTCTGACTGGCGTTGGCGGATTCTTGGCAGTGGGCGCTTGGTTTGCCCTCATATCTTCGTGGACCAGATCTAATGCTGCCCGAACCCAGACTGCTCCTCGGTGGACCAAGTTCGGGGCCGTGTTCGCCGTATTACTCCTGGGGCCCGGCGTAACCCTGCTTGTCATCGGGTCTATTTCAGCCGAATCATTCGTAGCCCAATCTGAATCCAATGCCACTCTGGAAATTTTCGATGTAGATGATATGGGCGATCAGGGATTCATCATTTTCATCGAGGCGGTACTGGGGGACTTCGATAATAATGGCATCTATGACCACTGTGAAGACATCATCGTGAGCGCCACCCACTCAGGAAGCTGGACGTCTGACCCGTGGACGGGATATCAGAAAGTCAACCCTCCAGATGAAAGTCGACAAGTGTTCGAACTTGGCCAATGCGAATCCGGCGACCACGTCCAACAAAAACATAAGGATGGAAGAAACATCATCAAAATGGGACAAGCATGCTACGGTTGTATGAAAGGCACTACAACGATTAGTGCAGAATATTCTGATGGCTCAGAAGCCGCCGTCATGTGGATCCAAGACGGAGAAGAAGTCGTTGGAGCCATCGGTATGATAATTGGCGGCTCAATCATGACGGGTCTTAGCTCCATCGCGATAATCAGTCTGTTAATAATCTGGGGCGGAAGTAGCCGCAGGAAACAAGATGATAGCCAAAAATCGAGTATCGATATTTTAGAGGCAACCACCAACAAGGGCGTGTATTTCAGAATCAACAACCCTCCCACTAGCAACGATGCTTGGGTAGGTATCTATCCTCGTGGCGGCGAAGACTCCGATCATGGAGAGGAGGGTGTTCGTTGGCACTGGCTGAGGGACATAGATGTGAACAAAGCAAGATTCTATGAAAAATCCGAGGGCCGCTGGAGCATACGTATTTTCTCAGATAGTGGATACACTTTGGATAGCCAAGACGACTTTGAGATCGTTCCCAAAGATGACCAATGGTGGAAGGACTAATTACAGCGCACTTCCCCAACTAGCAACAATTTTTCTAAGACATACCTCTATACACTGTAGGGCAAACCAAGAATTGATTTAGGAGGTGGGAATACAAAATGGATTGGAGAAAAATAGGACTTTTTGCTAGCTTAGCATCTATATTCGGAAGCATTGGCATATATTACAATGGAGATCAAGATTTAGGGATATTTGTCGGCCTTTGGGCTTCGGCACTTCTACTACTGAGCGACCGTATCGCACAAATGACCGAGTAGCGTCAATCTGACTAAACAGTCAGTTTGAATTGATTTCGCCCCTGCGGAGCATATGCCCGACCCCAGTGTCGAAACCAAAGAGGAAACAATTCTCCTTGAGGTTCTGGCATCACTTCATCCCACAGCCAAACGAAACTCCCTTCGTAGAATGGTAGATCATGGGCGAGTTCGAGTTGATGGAGATAAGGCAACTCGGGCAAACATGAAAGTGCCAAAAGGTTCGTTGGTAGAAGTGCTTTCGAAAGCAGATGGTGACAAACCTCTGACTCAACCAAAAGAAACAATTCCTGAACCTGAGGTATTGTATTTCGATACAGAAGTAATTCTTGCCAACAAACCAGCCGGGCTTCTTTCCGTTGCTACCGACAGAGGCGAACTAGATACGATGTACGACAGAGTCGCAAAATGGGCATGGGAAAGTGGAAAAACCCGAACACACTTAGTTCACAGACTCGATAGAGAGACTTCAGGATGTATGATATTTGCGCGCTCTGCAGAAACCAAAGACATGCTTCAAAAACAATTCAAAGATCGCTCAGTAGAGCGAATCTATCACGCAGTGGTTCATCGAGAACCTTCGCAGGAAAGCGGAACAATCAATCTCCGTATCCTTGAAACTAAGGACAAAAGAGTCAGACTCGTGGAGAAAGGTAGACGAGGAGGAAGAGAAGCCATAACACATTGGCGGAAGGAAAAAGTGGGCCCCGAACATAGTCTAATATGCATCAAAATAGACACCGGAAGGAGGGCCCAAATCCGACTCCACATGAAACATCTAGGTTGTCCAGTAGCAGGAGATACTAGACATGGCTTCGGAAAGGCGAGTGTAAACAGATTGTGCCTCCATGCGACCTCTCTTTCATTCAATCATCCGGACGGCGAACGCATGACAATTGGTTCAGAAATACCAAGCCAATTATTCTCAGAGTTGAATAGGCGCTACAATTGAATTTTGAGACTGAAAAACATTCGCTTATAACTACAATTTGTTCACAAAAGAATTGTAACATGTCACGCCTCTACAATTTTGGTCTCTATGTCCACGATAAGCGTAAAGCAGTGGTAGTTTTTGCAGTAGCATCGCTTCTATTTTCAGTTGGTCTTCTCAGTCAGGGAGAGCAATTCATAGATGGAAACGCGCCTCCACCTACAACAGATTCCGGAAGAGCGCTGGGCCTAATCGACGAACAACTTACAGTCTCAGCCGCAAACACCGTAACCTACATCCTATCTCACCAAGAAATGACTTGGCAAGAAGAGGAGTTCCAAATTGCAGTAGAGTCATTTGTCTCGGATATTAGAGAAATGAACCTCGACATAGTCAGTATATCGACGATTTATGACGACCCAACAAATCAACAGGTAATAGCCACTCACAGTTCCTTGGACGGCAAGAAAACGGCAGTTTACGTCTCTCTTGCGGGAAGTGAGGCAGATCTCACAGATGAAATCCCGTCACTCAAGCAACTCGACAGTGAAACACTCGAGGTAATTATAACAGGCAGCCTAATCATAGGAAATGACTTTGATATCGCAATGAAAAATGATACAATTAGGGCCGAAGTAGTAGGTCTACCACTTTCTCTCATAATCCTTCTATTCGTCTTCGGAACATTTACTGCAGCGATTCTACCACTTCTGATTGCACTATTGATGATCGCACTAGCAACAGGGATAAGTTACTGGATGTCTGACTGGTGGTTCTTCGGTCTAACGGAATACTCAGTGAGTATGATTTCACTAATCGGCATAGCAGTTTCAATCGATTACAGCCTTTTCATGATTAGTCGATTCCGTGAAGAAATCGCAAAAGGACAATCAACAGAAAGTGCGATTGCAACTATGATGGATACTGCAGGAAGAGCGGTGATGTATTCCGGCGCAACTGTTGCCGTTGGCCTCTGCAGCCTATTCTACTTCGACGCGACACACATGCCTTCCATGGGACTGGGTGCATTCCTTGCGGTCGCAGCAGCAATGCTCTATTCGTTTACTGTATTACCCGCGCTGTTGTCATATTTAGGCCCCAAAATCAATTCACTACCGGTCCCCATTCCCGGAGCCAATCGTAAGACTGAATTTTGGAAAAAACTCTCAATTAAGGTCATGGATAAACCACTCAGGTGGTTAATTCCCGCCCTCGTTGTTCTGTTGCTAGCCGCCTCACCTTTCCTAAGAGTAGAAATGAGTGCTGGTGGAATAGAAGCACTGCCTCCAGATATGGAATCTAGAATAGGCTTTGAGATACTGGAAGAAGAATTTCCAGCCTACACAGCATCCAGCATCCCCATCGTTATCGTATTCGCCACCGATGATGTTCCACTGAGTGTTGAATATTCTGAGCGCGTGTCTCCATATTGCCAAAATATCGCAGAAATAGAAGGTGTAATCAGTGTGACTCATCCAATCTGTAACACAGAATTATTTGAACAGGAATTTACAGAATGGCCAATCGAGACCCAAGATGTATGGCTTGCTTCTGTATCAGAAAACATCCTACGAATGTCGGTACCGATACAATATCGAAGTGGTTCTGACGAGTCAGAAAGAATCGTCCGTGATATGATGAAAATCTCAGATGAGGAAGATTTCGAAGCTCTAATTGGAGGATGGAGCGCATTCGAGGTTGAACTCAAAGACCATCTTGTAGAGCGTATTCCAGCCGTTCTTGCATTCGTACTAGGCCTAACAGTCCTCCTAGTATTCTTTCAGGTCAGATCAATTCTAGTCCCTGTAAAAGCAATTATGATGAACATTCTCTCCGTATCTGCATCCTTCGGAATAATCGTACTAGTATTCCAAGACGGTTTGTTAACAGGGGTGCTAAATTATTCCGCTCAACCAATTGACCTGACGGTGCCTCCTCTAGTATTCGGAATAGCCTTTGGATTATCGATGGATTACGAGGTACTAATGCTTTCTAGAATTCACGAGGCGTGGGAAAAGACAGGCGATAATACCCAGGCTGTTGCGGAGGGCTTACAAGCCTCCGGTAGCCTGATTACAGGAGCCGCCGCAATCATGGTTGCAGTATTCTTTGGATTCGTCCTAGCGGATGTACTAATCATCAAATCAATTGGTTTTGCATTGATGGTTGCAGTAATAGTCGATGCAACAATCGTTAGGGCAATCGTAGTACCTTCGACCATGAGGTTGCTAGGTAAGGCGAATTGGTGGGCTCCTAGTTGGATGAAGTGAATCACTCATCCTCATAGATGGCTCTTGAGGGCATGTATCTCCAAACCAGAATTGCATTTGTCAGGGCGATAATCGCTCCAACCCACGCGGAAGCAATCATACCATCTACGAATGCAAGTTGTGCAGATTGGATTAATTCGGCGCCTAACATGTTACCTTCTGATACCATATCGCCTCCAATCCTCATAGCAGCAGGAAAGGATTCTCTGAGAACGGAATCGAGATTTTCTAGGCCATCTGGTACCAGTAAACTACGTTGATAATATTCGTTTAGCACAGAACCACCAATTGCTATTCCAAGCGCCCCCCCAATTTCCCGACTAGCATCGTTTGTAGCACTCCCTACGCCAGCCTTGTCAGAGGGTATTGAATCCATTACTAGTGTAGTCGATGGAGCCATAGTTAGCCCCATACCAAACCCAAGAAGAAAGAAGGTCACAGCGATCTGAATGTATTCGGTTTCAATCGTAACAGTCGTGAATAGAATCATTCCAAGAGCGACAAGAGTTAGCCCAGTACTTACTATTCGTGAACTTCCAAATTTAGCAACCAAACGGTCTGAATTAGCTGCTGCAGGCATTAATCCCAACGGTAGTGGTAAGAATCTGAGCGCTGCATCTAATGCACCATGCCCTCTAACTAATTGGAAGTGAAGCATTTGGGTAAACATGAAAGAAAACATTACGAAAAACGCCAACATAATTGCAATCAACCCCATAGAAAACCCTGGTGATGAGAAGAACTCAATTGGCAGCATTGGATGTTCAACACGCTTCTCCCATCGAATGAATGCCAGCGTGAATAGTAACCCGAGTGTAGCAACCCCGAGAGTTTCTACAGATGTCCAACCGTGGCTAGGGGCCTCAATTATTGAGTAAAGAATCGAACCCAATGCGCCTATGGATAGAAACGCCCCTATAGGGTCCAGTGGACGCTCTTGATTATCCTTGGATTTAGGAACTAGAAATAGGCCAAGAAGTAGTGCCAGAGCAATAATTGGCACATTAATCCAGAAGACCATTTGCCAGTCATAATTCTCAACAGCCCATCCACCAACAAGTAATCCAATCGGAGCGCCAATTCCGGCCATCGCCGCCCATATCCCTACTGCCTTCCCCCTTTCTTCCGGAGGAAACACAACAACTACCACAGAGAGGGTGGCCGGCATTACAAGAGCAGCACCAATCCCCATCACTGCCCGGGCCGCAATCACCTCTTCAGAAGTAGTCGCATAAGTTGCGGTAAGTGCCGAGGCGGTTGCAACCAACAAAAGCCCGATTTGTAAGGCTGCCTTCCGCCCGAATCTATCTCCCAAGGCACCCATCACAAGGAGCAGCCCACCAAACACCAAAGCGTAAGCATCTAGAATCCACTGAAGTTCTGTATTGTCTGCTTTAAGATCCTTTGAGAGTTCAGGAAGTGCGACATTCAATGTCACGTTATTCAGCATTACAATAACCAGACTCATGCTCATTACGCCGAGAATTGCCCAGCGGCGTCGGTGAACCGTTTCATCATCCACAGTTTAACCGGTTACACTGGGTCTTTGAATACGCAGGTTTGAGATATCACCCCCTTCAGGTCGCCTCTGTGAGGCGGCGTACGTACGCGGGGGCGGCAGTTTTGCTACTGTTGACGATGAGCCTTTCTGGCTGCGTATTCTGGGCCGATGAAGAATCACCAACTCCAATTGAAGACTTCCCCTATACCCCAATTTGGGAAAGGCATACCTTGGAATGGCAGATGGACGATTCAATGTCCTTCCTTCTAAACCCAGGACCTTACCAAGCATTGGAAGTTGCAGAAGCTTACATCGAAGTAGATACCAGCGATGTATGGGAGACCGGTCCATCTCAGTCAACAGTACATCTTTCTTACTGGCTTCCAAACAATACGCTCGATGGAGATCAGGTACCTGTAATAGCAATCATCAGCCCTTACTTCGATTACGGGGCACAAGGCAGCGAGTCTTCTCCAACAAATGTTGTAAGCGCAGGCCGTGGCGAATTCATTTTCCAAAACTTCGTGCCGCATGGGTACGCTATGGCGCAAGTGGCAGTATTTGGTACAGAGGAATCCAGCGGATGTTTCGACTACAGAGGAGCTGGGGAAGGTTTGGGAATACACTCTGCCGTGGAGTGGCTGGGCAGTCAAAATTGGAGCAATGGTAATGTCGGGCTATATGGCAAATCGTATGAAGGAGCGACGCAGTGGGAAGCCGCTGCAATCGGAAGTGAGTATCTGAAGACAATAGTACCAGTATCTGGAACTACAGCATTACACCCTCTTCTCTACAAGAATGGAAGCGCAGAGGCAAGAAGTCAAATTATGCACATGAACTATTTTTCCAGTACAGTAGACTACAATGAGGACGATTTTGACAATATATGTCCCGACATAGTAGAGGGTATATTTGCGGGTCCAGTCACTTATATCGCTGGCGAAATGGATCCATATATGGAAAACTATTACGATGAAAGAAGCCATATCGACAAAGCATTTCTAAATTGGAATGGGAGTGTATACTGGGTTCAAGGAATGCAAGATTGGAATGTCGATCCACACCAGGTTTTCGGCGGCCCACCTGGGACTAACTGGTACCAGTCGTATATTGATGCAGGATTCGAAATCCGAGGTATGCTTGGTCAATGGGGTCACCATTATCCAGACCAGATTAACAGCCATGAAGGAGTGGACCCTGGATATGGTTACGAAGCTCTAGTAAACATGACAAGATGGGATTGGGCGCAGGACCTCTTCGAATGGTTCGAATATTATCTACAAGAAAGAGGCCCTAAACCGACCTTAGATGCTCAGATACAAAGGAACGACGGGGAGTGGAGGATAGAGGAGACGTGGCCTCCACAAGATAGCCAACCATTCACTCTTCCACTCAGTGAATGTGTCAATGATGGTGCTTTTGTTGGCGGCGGTCCATCAGTTGTTGGCGGCGGTCAAACAGTCGTGGTAGAATGCCCATCAATAAACGAAGATGTAGACCTCCATATTTCTGGTCTACCAACTCTTCATCTTTCTGCAGTTCCTACTTTTAATGGCGGACAAGTTTTCATCGAAATGCAGGATGCCGAAACGGGAATGCGCATTGGCCATGCTACCATGGATGTGAGATATTACGAAGGAGGGTATGAGCCACAGACAGTAATTCCAGGCGAGCAAATAACCATGTTGATGGAGTTCCAAGGAATAGACGCACTACTTCCTGCTGGCCACGGTCTCCGCTTCATCTTCAGTGATCAAGGACAAGACTACTTGGCCCCTGCTTGTGGAAATATATGTACGGTACACATCCTCCCTTCACTATCTGTGTTTGAAGCGCCTCTTATTGACAGAAATGGCTCAAATGTCCTGATCACACCTCAACATGAGGCTTGAGATATCACCGAGCGGGAGCATTCATCTTTCAGAGCCTACAGCGACCTCTGTCCATGTCATTACCACGACGAGCTATGGAGCAAATGGGATTCGCGGTTTGTTGCCTTACCTGCGATGCTCCAGACATCGCCGGAAGCGAGCGCTGTAGACATTGCATAGACTCCCACGCAAAGGCACGAGACAAATTGACTTCTGGGCCTGCGACTACGAAGGCAGAACGCCTAGCACGCGAGCAGGTAACCATGTTAGCAGACCCCAGCAAATATATCGACGATAGTGAACACGGAGAATACATGCTAAATTATGTCCACCTTATCGCCGCTCACCAGGGAGTAGAGCAAGTCATAACGATGGAACAAGTAGAGGCGCGATTCGCCGCACAGAGAGCCAAGAAGGATAAGTCGATAATTCGTGAAGTTGCGAACCAGAACCCCTGGGCCGAACGCGCTCCGGACTCCGAGGAGAGAGAGGAAATGTTGCAAATGTTTGGCACTACAACAAGGCCTGAAGCGCCAACATGGGAAGATTTGTTGGATGAGGTTGGAGAATTACTCGATGAGAATTGAGAATAACGAGCCTTCAAACGAGACGAGAAGAGTGAGATAAGCAATGGCAGCGGAGAGAGACCCTCGCGCCTCGCGCTTGGAAGACGATCCATTCGAGCGCAGACGCTCACCCGCAAGTCACACTAAGGCGAGAGACGATGGTAATTGGAGACAGCCCCATGTAAGGGTTGTATTTGCAAATAATGGCCAAGGAGGCCAACCCTTCTTCCGAGTTTTTGGAGAGGAACCACAGCCACGAAGAGTGTATATTCACAAGGGCTCAATATGGCATTTTTCAAAGATCGAAATCGAACATCTGTTTCAAGCCACACTGGCTTTTTCGGTAGCTCTGGCCTTCATGTCAGTAGGCGGTATATTCGGAGCACTGAATTCACCCAGCGCATTTTTGATGGGTGGTTTGTTCTGGATGATCCCCGCTGCTCCCGCTTTCATAGTTCACGAATTGGCCCACAAAGTATCTGCCCGCCACTATGGTTGCTGGGCCGAATTTAGAGCATCACCCGGCGGCCTTCGATTTGGTGTAATTCTCGCCGCCTTACTTGGAATAGTTTTCATGGCCCCCGGTGCAGTAATGGTAATGGGTAACACAACAAAGAGTCAATTCGGTAAGATAGCACTTGCAGGACCGCTCAGCAACATCATGCTCTGGGCAGTCGGACTTGGATTGATATCCCTCGGTCTTGAATCGACAGAATTCACCTATGGAGACAATGGCCTACTCTACTATTGGTGTTGGGTTAATGTTGGACTTGGTGCTTTCAATATGATACCATTCGGCCCACTCGATGGAAGAAAGGTCAAGACTTGGTCCAACTCAATTTATTGGATATGGGTTTCAATTTTCGCTGGCTTGTTTTGGTTTAACATGAACATCCTACCGGAGCTCTTACCTAACGTTTCTTGAGGATTAAGTATGCCTAATAAGTCGACAAAAATACTTCTTGCATTTGTGATAATAGTGAGTTCGATTAGTGGGTGTATGGGCATTTCCTCATCAACCCAAGAATCAACATCAGATCTAATCACATCAGTAAATGACCCTTGCATTTCTTCATCGGAAGCAATCTTACAAGAGGAAATAACAATAATAGTAGATGGTGAAGAGCGAATTTTCAGACTCTCCGCTCCAAGTTCTGAAGCTGGAACAAAACTGGCTCTGATTATTGCATTCCATGGAGGTACTGATTCAGAAGAGGATTTCGCTCAACAAGCACAATTCGACCAATTGGGGGAACAACAGAAATTCATCATGGCTTACGCTATTGCAAAACAAGATAGGACGGAAGCCGAAGGAGAATGGTTCCTGAATACCGCTGCAACCTCGAGAGACGACAATAATTTCTCAGAGGCAATCGTAGATAATTTATCTTCGTTGTATTGTCTAGACCAAACTAGGTTGTATGCCATCGGATATTCTTTGGGAGCGATGTTCACTTACGAGATTGCCTGTCAGTTGAACCATAGATTCGCAGCCGTCGCATCCTTCGCCGGGACTATGCCGGTTAATCCAGAAACCTGCGACCTAGTTTTGGGCATGGGGGTTATGCACATTCATGGAAAATTGGATTATATCATCTATTATCACACCGACTGGGATTGGAAAGAAGGAGAGCATGAAGGCGTTGGAACAATGAGCGAAGTTCCAGCACTCATCGACTACTGGGCGGAAAAATCAGGATGTGAATCCGATGCAATAGATTCTAGTTTTTTCACCGAGCATATAGTCCACAGTGATTGTATCGATGACGTTAGAATAGAACACTACGGTTTGGAAGTACGTGATCACAATTGGCCAGAGGAAATTGATGGAACACCCACCTATGAGTTAATGTGGAATTTCCTCTCTGACTTTTCTAAAACCCAATCCTGAATACTAAACCTAGCGGATATTATACGAAAGTGAAACTATGGCACCAAATTACGAGGAACCCGAGTATGAGTTACTTCACAAATATCATGGCTTCGAGGTACGTAAATACACAGATACGATACAAGCTAGAGTCTCAACCGACGGAATGAATTATGGCGAATCCGCTAGACCATTCAGGCGAATCGCTGGATATATCTTTGGAGGAAACGAACGGCAACAAAGCATAGCAATGACTGCCCCCGTTCACATGTGGGAATCTGGTGAAGAATCCCTAATGGCCTTCACAATGCCATCGGAACACAACATGAAAGACCTTCCAAAACCAAATGATTCAGGGGTAGAACTACTCCATGTAGAAGGAGAAGTGGTTGCCGTCCTGAAATTCTCTGGCCTCTCTCGCCCAAGTAAGTCGCTGAGACTACAGAAGAAGCTGCGTAAGTTGGTTGAGGCCGAAGGCCTAACTCCTACCTCAGAGGCGAAGTTGGCCGTTTACGATAACCCAATGTCGACATTACCATTCATGAGAAGGAACGAGATTCATCTCCCTATCACTTGGAATGATTAACCACTATTACAATCATTATCCATGCTGGGCAATGTCCTCCAATCGTAAATCCCCTCTCTTTCAATGAAGTGGTGTTCGTTAAACTGATTCTCCCTCCAAGCTTCCTCGATGCCAATTTCGAGAATAGAGCGGGTATACTTGTGCGCCCCCTCAATATTGGAGTAAAATCGGCCCAGGGAATCAATCATGACATAGGAACCAGTCATCAATTCATTTGTCTCCGGAATGAAGTTGATTCCTTCGTTCGATACCCCCTTGTGTCTCTCCACCCATTCCAAGAACTCATCTTCTGAAACCAGTAGATCCTCCACTCTACCATCATTCTGCCCATCTATAGGCAGAACCTGGAATGCCTTCCATCTCTCAGGCATCATTTGAAGAACTATTTCAGTTATGTCATTGTCCAAGTTGGCCTTGCAGACAACGGTGTTCAACTTCATTCTAATTCCTAGCTTTTGACATCTTTCCCAGGCGAACAATGCCGCCTCAAGGTGACGACTTCTTCCCTCTGCAAGATCTGCTTTCGTACCTCTTCCCATAATGTAATGAAGCCTGTCATCGGAGGCATCTATTGAGATCCCCACCCAGTCTATGTATTCGTGCCATGAATCGAGGAATTCCTCAGAAAGCCCTGTTCCATTAGATACAATACACGTAGTTAGAGCAAGACTCTTTGCTTTCACTAAGTACTCTCCTAGCCACGGACAGAGAGTGGGCTCACCACCCACAAAGGTCACCTTCTCGACACCTTCAGCAGCCATTTCTTCAAGAAGTTTGAATCCCAATTCCTTTTCCAAACTGTTACTCCTATCTATATCCTCAAACGTCGCGAAACAAAATGTGCAACCATAGTTACACCACGGCCAGAAGTGCCAATTAACTGCAGGAGGTAGAGTCATGTTGCTCCCTCCAAAGCTCTCTTCCTACTGGCATCAATCAACATCCGTGCGGTTTCAATCCGCTTTTGTTTGAATTTTGCCTTCTTTCCTCCACTCATTTTCTCCAGAATCAATGCCTCTCTGTGTTGTTGAAAACGATCTTCGTAATCCATGAACCAAAAACCAATAATTGAATTATTGAATTCGCCTATACTGTAAATGACAAATTTTAGTAAAGTAAGGAATGGAACATCTTTAGGATATTGTCCATACTTATGGATTAATTTTAGAAACAGATTACCATGTGCTCGGTTACAAAGATTACACTCATGTTGTACCCAATTTTTCCCAACATTTTTGCCTCCCACTGCCTTTGGTAAGAAGTGGCCGAACGTCACCCCGTCGTGGTAGGTCAGATGAGTCATTTTAGCACCAGGATAATGTGTCATCTTCTGACCACATTTCGAGCAACAAACCCCATCTCCTTCCTTATGAAATTCAGAGCGCTCATCTTTTTCTAGGACAGAATCATCTTTTGAAATCAAGCCGAAGTAGAAAAGAAAAAATCTTACTACTCCTAAGAGAGTTCTCCATCCCCTCATTTCTGAACCTCCTGAGTAGGCCCAAATCCACCCTTACTCAAGGGGGGGATTACACAATCATCTAGCAATCTTTTACAGTCAACTAAAGAGTGGTGAATGTGGTACGAACCACCAAAAATACTCTGTTGCCGACTTATCCATAATTCATTAAATATTGATGAGTACATATTACATAACCTTCTAACTCGTTCTGTACAGAAGGAGGATCCGTGAGCACACACGGTCCTCCGATAGAAATAGGCTGTGCTACCTTCGGTCCGAGGGGTGGACCACCCTCTGCATTCTTCGATGCAGTTTCACTTACCATCTCCGCCGCTAACAAATTGTAGCTAAATGCCAGAGGGTTATTGGGTGAGTTAAACCCGTAAACCTTGGAATGATATTGACTTGCATTCTTCCCAGCAAGATGCGGAGTGTGTTCCAATATCATCAAGCCCCCCCGATGGGGAGAGGCACTTAAACCTAAAGAAAATTTACGACATTCAAAGAAGAGCGTTGAAAATAGGCTGTTCATCACAATGGAAAAATGTCAACATTGCCCACCAAGTAATCATATCCAGGCTATTTACAACATTGGCAAGACCGGTATTTTCTTCTCCGTAATCCTTGCCTGTTGTATCCATCCAATCTTCCATTTCTTCTAGCGTATCGCAGACCTGATGATAGCACCAATAGCCATCTACTAATCCACCAAAACCAATGGTTACAGTACCTAAGTTGTCTTGGAAACTAGCATGATCACTCCTAGCTGTAGTGTCTTCATAGACGATAACTTCCGGCCGGTCCATATCTAGCCAAACAGAAGTTTTCCAAGTATCTGCACTGTAGTTTGTACCAACTAACGTTCCCATTTGTTCTTCTAGCCCAAGTGCATCAGAACCTATCCAATTAGAGAGACCAACCATCTCTGGCTGGTCGAGCTGGTCATGATTTGGGCCCGGGCCAATATATACTCTCAAAGGCCACACCTCACTGTCTTTCGGATAACCATCTTCGTCGATTTGAGGATCAGGGTCACCATGAGGCGCACCACCTCCACCGGGCCAATTAACTCCAGCCATGTCGAGATTGATGTAGTTCATCACAGTCACCTGGGGGTTGTCTTCCTTTACGTGGTACTCAGTCCAGTAATCCGATCCCCTCTTTCCACCTTCTTCACCAGACCATAGGCAGAACACCATCGTTCTCCTAGTTTCAAAATCTGCAAGAGCTCTAGCGGTTTCCATGACCATGGCAGTCCCTGCAGAGTTGTCGTACGCACCAGCTCTAGTACCGTACGTTCTGAATCCTACAATGTGAGGATCGAGAAGGACAGCATTAGCAGGAGGGGCGACATCAAAGTGCGCGCCAAAAACCATCCACTCATCTCGAATAACGGACCCCCATTTGTATGCACATATGTTGTATGCCTCAGGATTCTGTACATTCATTATGTCTGTATACTCGTACCTATGGGCAATGACTTCTAGACCAAAGCTTTCCAATTCTCCAATGATATACAGAGCAGCATCTTCGTACGCAGGGTTTCCTTGCCCTGCCCACCTATCGTAGTACCCCGCTTTTCCGTCCACAGGATCCAAGGTGTCAGTAGGATCGGATAACTCGTATAGCCGTTCGTATACTACTCTACCATGTAGCATTCCGCTTGAATGGCCGCCTCCTTCATCCCATGACACAGTAGATTCTCTAATCGATGGGACGAATTTGACCTCAACAGAACCTGGCATTACTGCTGGATGGACTTCTAGAGTATCGAATGTCGTATTATTTGCCGGTACCCTAATCGCACCAAGATTATCTTCCCCCAGATGTCCTCCTCTTGCATACCAAGAAGTCCATGATTCAACTTCATCTCTAACCGGCCAGTGTCCTCGACCATATTCGCCTAGTAGTAGATAGATTCCTTCTGAACGAGGGGGAAACAAAACCTCTAGAGAAACTGTATCGCCATTATCTATATCGATAACAGTAGAATTCAGCACAAACCCAGATCCCGGATCCTTAATCAAAAATGGAACAAACACTGACATCTTGTTAGATGCAGTCAACTCTAGGGTTTGGAAAAAACCCGCAGACAATGAATCAGAACTGATCTGCAAGTCGCCTGCATCTAAACTCGAATCCTCGCTCCCAAAGCAGCCGCTAATTGGAGTTAGCAGCAAGATTAGCACCATCGAGAACGCCGCTAACTCGCGTGAGCGCATACCCAACGGAGCACAGCTCCATTGTTGAACTCGCCGCCTTTTGGCTTAGACCAATTCAGGCGTTAAAAACCGAGAGACAAGTCAACGAACCATCAGCCTGCATGATTTCCTTCATATCCAAGCTTGTAATTTTGAAGCCCTCATCGAGCATGGTTTGTCGGACTACAGGAAAACCATCAGCAATGATGACCCTATCACCTTTGTAACCGATTGTGTTCGCGGCGTAACTCTCTCTATTAGGCACCCAAATCACACTCTCTGCTAGTGGCTCCAATTGAGATGCAGTAAGATGCCCTTCTGCGGCAATAATCAAACCAGGTCGAGGCGATGAGCATACGGTTGTAAGGTGTAGAGTTGAAGTTGGTATATCGATGAACTCACAATCAAAACCGTCTTCTCGAACATGACTCGCAAGAAAGTCAGCCCCCTCCTTATTCGTTCTAGTTGAAACCCCAATCAAGTAACGATCATCGAAGAATACAACATCGCCACCATCGAGTTTAGCGCCCTCTGGCATATTGACAATTTCAGCACTGGAAGAGAGATGTTCAGCAACAGCCACTTGTTCTCCTTCTCTAGAGTGGTGGCCCATGTTCGGAATAATCGCCTTTCCATCTACCATCACTGCAGTATCTTCAACAAAGCAGCAATCGGGATGCTCATCTAATCCAGGTAGAATAGTCACATCAGTGCCATGAGCACGAAGAGCCGCAACATATGCATCGTGTGCACCCTGCGCCGCATCTCGGTTAGGAGTTCTAGTTCCAAAGAAACTAGACATAGCAGCCTCGAAGTTAGCGGAAATCTGGCGAACGACTGCAGCATTCCGACTTCTGTCATACGCTCCAGGCATGACCGGCGGTCCTACCTTTTCTTCATAATAGTTCGGAATCCGGATGCAAAATTCCGCTTACAGTCACCTCAAGACAAACTCCCGTTTCTATTGAACACATAATTTAGGCGCCGCACATATTCTGTATGGTCACGTATCATGAATTCGTGAATCGAGGGCAGTTGCGAAGGCCTCAGACTCTCATAACCTAACCGACTTGACCAAATGTCTGTGCAGCCCAAATGCCCAGACTATAGGCGATGATTGTAGATACTATTCCTACAGCCATGGCAGCCTCGAAACCCCAACCGCGTCTGAGTAGATATGGTAAGATCATGAACAGCAGCATTGCTGGGATTACCAACCACAGAATACTCTCTGCAAAGTCAGCTACCTGAGCGGTATCCTTCGTATCGTTGTATAACCATGTTAGCGACATTATACTCGCCAAGGGCAGAGAAATCACGAGTGCTCCGAACACTGTTGATTTCTTTGCGATCTCACTAGCAGTCACAATCACCGCTCCGGAAAACAACCCTTTGCCCAGTAAGTTTAGCCAATTCATGGTAGATGAGGTGCAATTAGGCACTCAATTATGACGCCTAGTTGTATTGGATAGAAATACAACCAAAATCACTGCAATTTGGGTGATTATTCTCTATTTAGGGCCATGTGAAGTAACAAACCAACCGGCATCAGCACAACCCCAAAGAAGACAACGGCTCGGGTTTGATATAGTCCGATTTCATTCTCAACGGCCTTGCGCCACATCCACCTAGTAGCGATTATATCTCCTGCTACAAAATGTGCCCAAGCGAGAACGGTTCCGGATTCGGTTCCGAGAAGCTCAACCATAGTATCCATAATTTCAGCAGGATTTCCAGAGAATAGCTCGATTATCCCGTTAGGTTCTACGAGTATGGTTGCAAAATAAGCAAGTAGAGGCCCAAGAAATAACAGGTTACCCTCTACCCACTTCGAGGTTCTTTCAGAATCAGGTTCAACCAACATTAGTAGCCAAAAGGGACCTACCCATATCGTTGGGATTAGGAATAATGCTGTGTAAATAGGTTCCATATCATTCACTTAATCCGGCTGCAATTTCTCCTGCTTCTTGCAATTGGTTAGCAGAATACCAATATGACGACGCTTCCCAAACAATATTACCGTTTTTGTCGAGTAAAATCAAAGACGGAGTTGGAAGATTTCCGAAGGCCTCAACAACAGATAGTTCCGAAGGCTCTCGAGTATCGAAATCTAATGCTAAACGCGAGTGGGCCTCAGTAACCACTGGCCATGGTGAATAGTGTTCGCTTGAATTATTCCCGTAGACTTGCATAATCTTGTCTTCCGATTCGAAGTTACCATATCTGTGAATTGTGATTGGTTGCATAATGCTGTAGTTGAGACTACTATCTCTGATACCTTCTGCCCATTCATGGCAACCTTGACATTGTGAACTGACCCAAAACAATAGAATCGGTTGGTGCTCTAATTCAGCAGTCAGATCTAACATAGAACCTTCATCTACATCTCTCCCTAAAGTAGGCAGTGCGAAGGTGTATCTCTTATCTTCAACCCCCTCCTTTTCCAATTCTTCTTGAATTTCTTCAGCCAAACATCCTGCTGAAGCAGATAGTAGAATTAAGGTTAGTAAAAGACCACTGACTTTCCTCATACCCAAACCTCCAAATTAAACCTTGATTGATTCCTGAGGTTTTATCGTACCTAATCCACCATTGACTCCGATAATTTGCCCTGTCATCCATTCAGGTGCTCCATCGACGAGCCAAGATGCAACATCTGCAATCTCTTTTGCTTGTCCAATTCTTCCTACTGGATGCATCGAATCACTGATTTTTCGACTAGCCTCATTTTTTAGTAGATTTTCAGACATTGGCGTATCTGTCATTGCAGGCGCGATCGCGTTTACTCGAATACCTCGCTTTGCATAGTCTGCAGCAGAGGCCCGAGTCAATCCTTCAACAGCTCCTTTTGCTGCGGCAATAGCAGCGTGATTAGTCATACCATGAGACGCCGCCACAGAAGAAAACAGAACAATTCTTCCTCCGTCACCACGCATCATTGGAACTGCTGCCGATCTAACTGCATTGAATGCAGTGGTGAGGTTTTGTTCAATAGTATCCTGTACTTGTTCGGCGGAGGTAGCGTGCAACGGTCTGAGTAGTATTGACCCCACAGCGACAACTACTGCATCTAGACTACCATGTGTTTCTACGATATTCGCCACAGCCTGCTTCATTGCATCATCATCTCTTGCGTCGACAGGTAAGACATCGAGATTGTCTATCTGGGAACTAAGGAGCCGAAGTTTCTCCTCAGTTCTTCCGCTTCCTACAACTTTCCAGCCCTTGCTCGAAAGGTTTTGACAAACAATACTACCTACTCCGCCCGCAGCACCTAATACCCATACAACCGACAATTTCTGACCTCCATAGGTTCTACATGCTCGCCTTTTGCTTCTTCAAATCGGGAAACCAAGTGTCTACACCATTCCAATCCGGTTCCATTCCTAAATCAGAACAAATCAATTTAGCACTTATTCTTCCGCTTTCAAATATGGTGGGCAATCCACTTCCGGGATGTGTTCCTCCACCGACTAGGAATAGATCATCAAACTCTTCAAATCTATTTTGTGGCCTCCTCCAGAGCATTTGGTCTAATCCATGTGCTAGATTGAAAACTGCACCTTTGTAAATATCTCTTTCACCCCAATCATCAGGAGTAACTATGGTTTCTGAAACTATATGTTCTTTCAAATCATCATATCCTAATTTTTTCATGGTTTCAAGGACTACATCTCTGTAGTCATGCTTTATCTCATCCCAATTTATTGATTCATGAACATTGGAAACTGGAACTAATACATAGATTGTTGAATGCCCATCTGGAGCCATTGATGGGTCTGTTAAGCACGCATTTTGGACATACAATGATGGGTCATCCCAGGTTATCTTATTCTCTGTCACATCTTTTAGATTCGAGTGATAATCTTTTGACGCATATATTTGATGATGGTCTAAATCATATTTCTTATCTACTCCGAGATAGAGCATGAATGTAGAACAAGAATAAGATTTCTGATCTAATTTCTTGTTGGACCATCTTTTCCTTAATTTATCAGGAATAAGCCCCTTCATTCCAGTAGCAAAGTCCACATTCATTACATATTTCCTGGCGGTGTAAGTATTCTTTCCTGTCTTAACTCCGACTATTTTTTTGCCATCAAAAAGACACTCTTCTACAGGTTCATTGAGACATATTTCTACACCTAGCTCTTCTGCTAATATCCCCATTCTTTCAGTTACTGTACCTAATCCTCCTTTGGCATGATAAATACCATATTCTAATTCTAAGAAGGACAATATTGTGAAAAGACTAGGTGCTTGAAATGGCGACATTCCTAGATATTTAGTCTGAAAACTCATCGCCAATTGCATTCTATCATCATCAAAAAACTTTGATAAATCAGATGCAACACTTCTCCAGGGCCTCAGAACTTTAGCTACCCGCAGAGCTCTTTTGTTTGCTAAATCAGTCCAACTTGTCCATGGAGAATTTAAACAACTTTTAGATAATTCCAATTTTTTCCTGTTATCCAATACGTATTTTCTAAATCCTTCAGCATCTTTCTTTCCACACAATTGCTCGATTTGTTTTACCATGTACTCAATATCAGTACTAGCATTTAGAGCACCCCCTTCGCCGAACACTAATCTGTAATTTGGGTCAAGCTTGATGAGATTCAATTCTTCATGTGCATCTTTACCAATCGCTTGAAAAATCTCCTCAATCACTTCTGTATAATGGAAAAATGTGGGGCCATTATCGTACCGGTAACCATCTTTTTCAATTACTTTGGTCCGACCACCGACTCTATCCGCTTTTTCTAGGATTTTTACTTTTAATCCAGCTTTCGCAAGCAACAATGAGCATGCAAGACCACCAGGTCCTGCTCCAACAATTAGAACATCTGGGTCTGAGTTTTTCGATGCCTCAGGCTGGGGAGAATACGTTTGTGCTTGCATATTCAATCCTCTTGCACGATGCTAATTACACCAAGCGTCGACATCAGCACATTTGCCTTCTGCATGACGGTTAGGTTGAGGCGCTGAGACACAACGTCTCCACACAATTTCTCTGCCTGCTTAATTAATTGTGAATATACAGAGAGCATAATAGTCGGACTTTTTCTCGACTCTGAATGAATCATTGGAAGTAATTTGACAGCTTCTTCTTTGTGAGCGTTACACCTCTGGATATAATCTTTCATGAATTCTTGCCAATTTGGGTTTGAAGCAAGATTCGGGCTAGACAATTCTGAAGTAGAAATTCCAAAGGATTCCAACTCAGAAGTGGGTAAGTAAACTCTACCTGATGCTAGATCGGACTGAATATCTCTCAGTATGTTGACCTTCTGTAGGAAGACTCCCATCTCAACGGCGTGGTGCTCAGCCTCTTGTCCATCGTAACCATACAGGTGGAGTAAACAAAGGCCCACTGAGGATGCAACGTTGTAACAATAACGTCGCAAATCTTCGTAGGTTCGGTAATTTGTGGGATAGAGATCGTCTTCCATACCGTCAATCAAAGAATGTAAGTGTTGAGCAGGAATATCGAATTTCTCAATCGTATCCCAAAAGGCTCGGAAGAATTTTTCTTTTGGAAAATTATCGTCTACCACTTCTTGGATGTTGTCTCGCAAATAAATAAGAGCACATAGCTTAGTAATGTGAGCCTCATGGTTTAGAGTCCCGCGGGAGCGATGTTTTTCGTCTAGATATTTCGATCTCTGCAAAGCTCTAAATCGAAGTGAGCCGATCTGTTGAGGAGTGAATGAAGAAAAATCTGGCAACCAGTCTCCATCAGCCACATCATCGGCTCTTCTACAGAAAGCATAGAGGGCCTTGATACCGTCTCTTTTAGCCTTGGGAAGAGTTTTGAATGCTCTCAAAAATGAGGATGAAGAATTCTTTGCGATTCTTTCGCATTCGAGGTAAGACTGCTCTACTATAGCAGTATCAGTCCTCACTACGTCTCCCATCATATAATCACATCCTCGAAGATTCTTATTTAATGAAATGTTTTCTCAATTGTCCCCTTTACTCTAAAATTATTCAATTGGTGTATCGCGGTACCGGCTCTGGAATTGGTAAACAAGCACGGAATTCTTCCAGATAGGGACTCATCGAACGGATGAGTTTCACGTCTGGATGTGTTCGGATAACCAAACCGTCTAGATACATCAGTGCTCGGATGATAGGAAACGCTTCCTCTCCGAATACAGCCCCTGCGTCCTCGACCGCACAACGAACAGTCTTCATCATGATTTGAGTAAGACTTTGTTCTCCAACAGAACGCATCTCAAAGTCGTGATATATATCGTACATTTTCGCCATATATTCCTCTTTTTTCTTTTCATCTAGAGTATCTTCGGATAGTCCTAGCAACGCCTCGAATGCACCATTTAAGTTGCTGTTAGATAGGTGTTCAAAGAATCGGAACAAAGCACTGCTCACATGGGTCGGGGCGTGACAAATTGCACCATTATCGATAAACACAAACATCCCATCATCGTCAATGATACAATTACCAGGATGCAAGTCTCCATGGAAAGTTCCTATGCCAAATAGATAGGCGCCATGAATTCGAAATAGATCTAAT
>CACELO010000006.1 GCA_902560445.1 uncultured Candidatus Poseidoniales archaeon | reverse complement strand
GCTGTCTACCTGGCACAAGCGATGCTAATGGATTCTACGAGATAACCTGCCCACTTACTGACGTACAGGCAGGACAAGCTCGTGTCAAAGTCGATTTCAATTCTTACGAGAATAACGATCGCTATCGATACCACAACGCTAGTACAACACGCTTGTTCCCAGTCTTCTCTAATTCGACGCTCGCTGTACAAGAGATCGGGCCATTCCGAAATGACGTTGATTCATACACCTTCCAGAATGGTTCTATCTTCCCTGTTCTTTACCTAAAGGAATCCTTCCACTTGGATGCAAGGTTGACTCAAACAAATGGCAACCCGATTGGAGGCAAGTGTCTGAATATTTACTTAGATCCAGAGGTAAATACTCGACCAATTGCTACATCCGTAACACAGGATGGAACTGGTGAAATTGAGTGGTTTAGCGGCGACCCAGATGATAATCCGAGTCGACGTGGTGTTGAGCCTACTTCAGACAAGATGGAAGGTTTCAGAATCGTAAGAATAGCCTATGAGCCAAATAAGGAATTACCAGGCGGTTGTAGGGCAGAGACAACACCGGTAGTGAATGGTTCATTCATCGATATAGAAGTGCTTGTTCGAAGTCGTGTAGACATCTTGCTGAAGGACCACTGGTCAAACCCAGATGGTTACCAAGAGGGAGATTTCATCAATGGTTCAGTGGCGATTCTACGAGACCGATTAGACCTATCTGTAGAATCTCAAACAGTGATTTTCACCTATCAATTTTGGAATGCAGAAGAAGGCGAGTGGATACCTCACAACGTAGTTTTCGCGACTACTAACGAGTTGGGAGTTGCTTCGTTTAGCTTCCCTTACTCAGGTGTCAACGTTCCTGGAGAATTGGACTGTGATCAAGGAGGATATTGTATATCTGAAGGAGAATGGCAAGTCACAATTCATTTCAAAGGTTCTCATGAGTTTGAAGAAGAATTTCTCAATAATACTCCGGCGATTTACCTAGGAGATCCAGTAACTAAGGCAGAAGCGAGCTTCTTCACAATACAAGTGCTTACGATAATTGGTATCGCATTATCCTTCGCAGTCTTAGTAGGGGCAATCATGTATCGAAACTACGTAGAGCGTCGCAGAATCGAAATTTTGCGTGGTATACTAACAGACTCCCTGATGTCTCTCAAGGCATCCAATGAGTACATTGATACGATATTCAATTGTTACAAAGAGTTGGTCAGATTCTTCCGCAGTAGAGGAGCGATGAAGAAGGTCTACGAGACAACCCGAGAATTCGAGGATGCAGTAACAGGTATGTTAGCAGGTATCGCACCTCCTGAGGATTTGGACGTATTCTTCTCGCTCTTTGAAGAAGCCAGATATTCCGACCATGAGATAGGCGCGGATCAGCGAGACAGGGCAATCAATGCATTACAGTCGATTATCAACCACATCAGTGCTTCTCTTGGTGAGGGAATGCTTAACCGAACCGCAGTCAATGAATCCGGCCTATATGGCTCGGTTGTGAAAGCGGGAACATTCGTAGACTCAGAAGGCCAAGAGAGAATCGCAGGAATAGATGATGGTTCAGAGGAAGATAGCGGATTCCGAATATGATTACGCAGAGTTGAGGAAAAGGGGTGAGTAAAGCTCGCCCTATCCTCTTCTCTTGTACTGCGAGTCAATGCCCCGTAGGGGCAACCCGCAGCATTCATAACAGGTGGTCAGGTGGGCGCGCTACCCAAGTATATGTCGAGGGAGTCATATGAGTAAGAACATGAGAAAGACCAACCAGGCCTTAATCGCCCTAATCGGCGACCTCAAGGACCAGAGCAGGTCAACCGGTTCTGCACTGTGGCGAGACGTTGCTCTGAGGCTCGAAAAGAGCCGAAACAATTGGGCTGAACCGAACCTTAGCCGCCTGAGCCGATATGCTGCCGAAGAGGATGTAGTCCTCGTTCCGGGCAAGCTTCTCGGTAGCGGCGACGTGACCGGTAAGCCCAGCGTCGCCGCCTACAGTGTTAGTATCGGTGCCCGCTCGAAGATTGAAGCAGCAGGCGGACGTGTCCTCACGATCCGTGAATTGATGAACGAGAACCCAGATGGAAAGGGGGTGAGGATACTTGGCTGAAGCAAGCACCCTCGTCTTCGACGCATCCAACAAGGTTCTCGGACGCCTTGCTAGCCATGTGGCTAGCGAATTACTGACAGCTCGCAAAGCGGGCAATCAGAAGCGCGTCATTATCGTGAATGCCGAGAAAGCCATCGTAACTGGGCCAAAGACTGCTGTCTTTGCCAAATATGATCACAAGTACAAGTTGAATCACCCTAGAAAGGGGCCATTCTTCCCACGTATGCCCGACCAGATACTCAAGAGAACTGTCCGAGGAATGTTACCATACCAGAAGAATAGCACTGGCCGCAATGCCGTGCGCGATCTACGAGTCATGATTGGCACCCCGGCAAATCTATCTGGTGATGATTTACCAGACGGTCACGCCTGGGGCGATTCCAGCTCGTTTGACCGAGATTTACCACAAAAGTTCGTTCGTCTCGGCCAAATTAGCGAACACCTAGGTATCGATAGTACACGTTGGGGAGGTGAGCAGTGATGGCTAAGAAAAAGAAGAAGGAAACGGTCGAAACTAGTGGAAAGAGAAAGACTGCAATAGCACGAGCAACAGTCCGTAAAGGCGCGGGACGAGTACGCGTAAATCACAAGCCAATCCATATCATGGAACCTGCTCTTGCACGCCGCAAAGCGCTAGAGCCTGTTCAGATTGCCGAGGCAATGAAACGTCTCCAGGATGTTGACATCTCCGTCAACGTAGAAGGCGGTGGACAGATGGGCCAAGTTGACGCTATCCGAACCGCAATTGCTCGCGGACTAGTTCACTACAATGGTGGGGCTGAGGGAATTGATGAGGAACTCCGCGATGAGTACCTAAGATTCGACCGTAGCCTACTTGTTAACGATCCGAGACGCAAGGAGCCGAAGCACCAAATGGGGCGAGGTGCTCGCAAGAAGTGGCAGAAGTCGTATAGGTGATGAAATATGTTGATTCCAGTACGTTGTTGGAGCTGCGGAAAAGTCGTAGCTCATGTGTATGAGCAGTTCAAACAAAGAACCCAAGATGGAGAAGATGCAGGTGCGGTACTTGACGATCTCGGATTAGACAAATATTGTTGCCGAAGAATGTATGTCGGCCATATCGAATTAATCGATGAGGTAGCACCTTTCAGCATCGCTCGACAGGATTGATTTTCATCCGTCAAGGCTTTGGGAGATACTCCTCACGAGAGCACTACACAAGGGGCCTGTAGGTTAGCTTGGCCTATACTTCGCGGCTGGGGGCCGCGCGACCCAGGTTCAAATCCTGGCTGGCCCACCATATTCTTACATGCGAAAGCTATAATTTACGAGTTTTATCCCGAAAAAAGAGCACCTTTTAGGGGACAGCCTCCCCTCGTACAGCATGGTTCCGGAGGCCATGGATGAGTGGGCGAACAGCGCCCGTATCGAGGAGCTTGCAAGGCTACTTGCACATCATTCGAACCTCTATTACAATGAGGCTTCTCCCGAGATAACCGATGCTGAGTATGACGCTTTCTTTGATGAATTACAACAACTTTCACCTGAACACCCACAACTTTCCAAAGTCGGTTCGGATCCAGTCCCTGGCTCAGAGAAAGTGGACCACCTATTCCCAATGAGAAGTCTAGACAAGGCTACCGAGAAACAAGAAGTTGCACACTTTGTCGCAGAAACAACAGCTCACGGGCGTCGTTTCGTGTGTCAACCAAAATTGGACGGCTCTGCATTATCTCTAGAATATCGCCGAGGACGTTTGATTCGTGCAGCCACTCGTGGAAATGGTGAACGAGGCGAGGATGTTACTGCAAATGCTCGTAGGATACCAAATATTCCCGAGTCAATAGATTGGGACGGAGATGCTCATGTTCGAGGTGAAGTGGTAATGCCATTGGATATATTTCGGAAAAAATATGCCTCCATCGCCCCCAATCCCCGGAACCTCGCCGCTGGAAGTTTACGTCAGAAAACTACTGATGCAGGCAAGGGGGATGCAGCCGATTTAGCATTTCATGCCTATGGTGTAATGTTCCCAAGTACCGAAAACCGACATCCTGACAGCCCGACACCTCCGGCCTTCACAAATGACTCAGAGGCAATCGACTGGCTCGAATCAAACCAGATCGCTGCAGCTGGAAATGAAGTAGTCGAAGGAGAGTGTGACGAGGCAGTAACCAAGGCAATTATTGAAGTGACTAAGCGGTGGACACAGAATCGCGACAATGTACAATGGGAGATAGACGGGGTAGTCGTCAAATTGGACGATTTAGCAAAGAGAGAACTTCTTGGTGAGACTGCCCATCATCCCCGTTGGGCTTTGGCCTGGAAATTCCCTCCAGAAGAAGCCTCTACGGTTGTCATGGGCGTAGATTGGCAGGTTGGAAGGACCGGCACAGTGACTCCCGTTGCAAGGGTAGCACCAGTAACGGTATCAGGAGTAACAGTTGAGAACACTACTCTACACAATGCCGGCGAGATTGAAAGGTTAGGAATACGTGTCGGAGATAGAGTCAGGATAGTTCGCCGGGGAGATGTAATCCCGAAGATTATCGAAGTTTTGGGTGAAGCTAAGAGTTCGGATTTAGAGAACCGACTTCACGCCGACGGAACCCCGTTTAACGACCTACTACCTCTGCGCGCAGAAGTCCTGATTCCAGAGCAATGCCCTAGTTGTGAAACTAATCTACAACAAGATGGTGCGTTTATTCGTTGCTTCAATCTAAATTGTCCCTCTCGACTAGAAAGAGCAATTCTGTATTGGTGCCGAGCCCTAGAGATGGATGGGATAGGCGAGAAATTAGCCGAACAATTGTGCGATGAGGGGTTAGTCAACACTCTACCAGACCTTTACTCGTTGACTCACTCTGACATTATCAGTTTGGAACGAATGGGCGAGAAATCTGCAAATAACATAATTTCTCAATTGGATTCAACAAGGTCGATCAGCCTCTCAGCCTTCCTCTCAGCCCTAGGTCTACCGGGCATTGGGCCCGAGTTAGCGATCGGATTTGCAGAAGAATTAGGGAATTCTGAGACTATGTTTAATCTCCTAAATGACCATGAAATTGCAATCTCTAGATTAGTCACATTGGAAGGAGTTGGTGAGACTGTTGCTCGCTCCTTCCTAGAAGGGCTGTCAGAACGTAGGGAGATGGTGGAAGGATTAGCCGCAGTGATTGAAATAACCACTGAAGAAGAAAAACAAGAATTAGAAGGACCACTTCACGGACAAACATTCTGTATTACTGGAAGTTTGAGTAGGCCAAGGAAGGAAATCGCATTGATGATTAAGGCCGCCGGTGGTAAAGTTGTTTCATCCGTCTCAGGAAAGTTAGATTTCTTAGTTGCTGGAGAATCCTCAGGATCTAAGTTAGACAAAGCAACCAGACTTTCAGTGACCGTTTTGAGCGAGTCGGAACTAGAGTCGAAAATCTCCGGTGCAGGAGCAGATTCGGCCGAAGGAAACTCTGGGGAGATACTCGGATATGCTGGGCCGCAGCAGATGTCTTTAGGCGACTATTGAGGCATTTAACCGTACATTCCAGAGCTTTCAACACCTGGTTTATCTATCTTCATTTGGTTGAGTTGAGTCGCCATCATTTCCCGGATTTGTTCTTCTATTCTTTGGGCTTCTTCTAGTAGAGGTTCTGTATCTAACTTGATTGCAGGAAGTAGACCATCAAGCCTCTCGATAATTCTAGCTGCGGCTCGAGCATCTGGTATTGCACCATTTGCTAAATCACCGCCGGACTCTGCTAGGATGGCCATAGCATCGATTCTTCTCCTTCTGCATTCACCTAACATTACTCCACTCATACCTCCAACGACGCCATGTTTGAGTTTTGAAACACCGAGTTGCTCAAGTGTTTCTTGTGCTGAATCTGTAGAACCAATCCCCAGCATCGACTCGTCAGATTCATCATCATCAAAGATAGAATGTGCTTGGTCTGGGCCATGTGAAAATGAATCAATCATCATCACCTGACTCGCTCCGCTAGCCTCGACCCAATCGAGTATTGAATCCGCAAGTGAAAGTGTCAAATCCGCATTCACTTGAATTTCAGAGGCGATTAATACCACTTTGTCACACCTATCCATATGACAGATTGGCTCACCTGCATAGAATCGCAGTGGCGGCAGGGGTTTCCCTTCCTGAACTAGGCAAACCGGAGGAAGTCCGGCGCCTCTTGCCCCTCCTACAAAGGTCAGTCCTAAACGGTCGACTAGGTAGTGGGCAACGATACTACTGACGAATCCAGCAGAAGGAAAACATGTTACTACCAAAGCACCCTCAGCATTCAACTCATCATCTACCGCGACCACGGGTGCTCCACTCATTGAGCCGTAACCTACCGAGATACTGTTAATCATTGGCCTCTCTCGATATAGCATGTCGGAGGCAGAGGAGGTGCAATCATCGGGTGAAGTAAGCAAATCAAGTCCTGAACCGGATGAGGGTTTTATCGCTCACCAATTGTCTCCATCATCCTGGAATAGGTACGAAGAATGTCCAAGAAAATACTGGCTTTCTCGTCAAGGCCTTCCTCGAAAGGCGAGCATGCCCGCGGCCTTGGGTAATGCTGTCCACAATTCGGTAGAAGACCTCTGTAATCTCGATTTAGCCGATCGTGAAGATGATGAAGCAGACTGGCTTCCTGCCACCGCCAAAGCAGTATTGGATAGACATTGGCAAATCGAAAAAGATAATTTTCTAGAAACTCCTCGACATCCTCGTTGGAAGGAGGAACAAATAACCAAGGCCCACGACGGACTTATCGGAGCCTTGAATATCCTATTTAGCAAATCCAACGTTGAAGTTCAAAACCTATCAGAAGTTAGCGTAGCAACTTGGAAAGAGGTACAGTCAATCGTTTTGGCGAATGAAGGAACTTTAGTTTCAGAATGTGGACGGTTAATGGGGCGACTCGATTTATTGGTAGCCGATATCGATGAAAATGGGGACTCGCGAGGTTGGGTTGTAGCCGATTTGAAAACCGGTAAACCACCATCTCCCACACTAAATGAAAAAGTTAGTCGACAACTAAGGTTCTATCGAGATTTATTGAAACAGAATAATCCCAATCACCCAACCGTAGTCGCAGAAGGCTGGTACTCTGCAAACCAAACAGTTCACCAAGCCGATGGCCCAGATGTATTGGAATCGGCATTAGAGGCATGGGAAGGAATGCGCCCTTCCAAGACACCTCTTCCCGCCACACCTGGCGACCAGCAGTGTGGCTGGTGTGAGTGGAAAGCGTGGTGCCCAATTTGGTGGGCCGCTCGTCGTGACGGTACACTCTCACCAGGTCATATGTTTCGTGATGAGGTGGTCCAAGTCATTCGATTTGACCGTGAGGCTGGAGCGGCTCTATTCCAACGAATGCCACCTATCGGCAATGAAGGGGAATTAGCCCCTTCAGATCATAAATTCGGCGCAGTTCTTCGTGATCAAGCCCTAGCACATCTGTCCGAACTCCTTGACTCTGGGCATGAAGGAGCTATTTTTCTTGGCAGCGCTAGAATGGATGGACGAATTGCACATCTTGGTGATTGGTGCGAGGTATTACCGTGGAATCCAATGAACGAAGGGCACGCCCGCGATTACTCACGTTGGTTACGAAGTAATTCTGATACGGTTTTTGAAGAAATTGGCGAAGACGGCGAAGATAACCAGTCCAAGTAGCGTTTGTCGACCTTCTTCAGTTCTTGTAAGGTCCTGCCCTTGTGCTTTCCGAAGGCGATGACAATTCCTTGATCTGAATGGCGTAATCTTCCATTTGTACCTTGGACCGGCTCCAAATCAACCAAACTAGGGCCTAACCTGTCATTATTACCTCGATTTCCAGATAGCATATCTTGTAATTCATCCAGTTCGCCTCTGAATTCCTTCGGATGACTTTGCATCATCGACCAAAGTAACAGCAGGGTTGCACCCGCGTCCGCATCGGCACTGTGCGCGCGGGCGATGTTGATATCGTAACGCGCGCAAAGAGATCCCAATGCATGACGACCAGGAATTTTCAGTTTCCTAGCCAAGGTCAGGGTGTCAATAATTGCTCTTGGCACAGGGACTTCGAACCCCGCCCTCATACACTCCAACTCAAGAAATCTCCAATCAAATCTTGAAACATTATGCCCAACTATAACGGCATCAGAAATCAATTTGATTAATTCAGGAAGATGTTCAGAAAACTCACTTTCTCCCTTCACATCCTCGTCAGTAATGCCGTGCACTCGAGAAGATTCAGGAGGTATTGAGCGACGAGGATTTACCAGAGCTGTTTGGTTAATATGTGAACCATCAACGTCACTACCAATCAATGCATATTGCACAATTCGGTCGCTTCGAGGGTTCAATCCTGTAGTCTCTAGGTCGAAGCCGAGAACCCTGTATCCGGTTAGCATACCTCCGACCATGACTTCACGGATGGGAGACCCTCCTTGAACTTCATCGGTGACAGGAATAAATCCGTCATACCTATTTGTCTCTCTCTACCCCATTTGTATAATGGGGTTAGAAGCCGGACGAGCCGTATCACTATCCATCCTGCTCTTACTTACCTCTTTAGCAGGATGCACTGGCTTGGCTTCAACGACTCCTATTGCCGAAATTTCCGCAGATCAAAACTCGATTAATCTAGGTGAATCAGTTAATTTTGACGCCAGGTCTTCAAGCACACCATCGCCGACAATTATCGACGAATATGTTTGGGACTTTGGAGATGGAGAAACGAGAACGACCACCACCGGCATCGCCTTCCACACTTTTACTCAAGCCGGAAACCACGACGTTGAAGTTGTTGTTTTCAACGATCGTGGGGAAAGCGATAGGGCATCGATAACGATATTCGTTAATTCGCCTCCAACCATCGTAATCGACAAACCTGGCTATGTTCGAACCAATCAGACTGCGACTATCGATGCCTCAGCATCCTTTGATTCAGAAGGAGGGGGTGTTGAATTCATCTGGGACCTAGATCTTGGATTCGACAGAAATGGCGATGGCGATCCAACAAATGATGCAGATTCCACGTCTTCTTCTGTTCAAGTGATGTATGCAGATTCTGGAAACCAAACAGGTTCGCTAACCGTAGTAGACGATAACGGCGCCACAAGCACAGAAATATGGAGCCTGATGGTTGTAAGTCGAATGTTCAATGTGGTTTGGGAAGAACAACATGTAACTTACGAATGGTCGGGGTATACAGAACAAGGTGAAAGTACAACACACCAACATATACCCGGACAAATAGGGTCTCGTACTAATGGCGCTAGAATCATGCAAATCAATGCAACCTTGGTTCTCGATCGAGATTTACTACCAATTCAATGGCCAGAAGATAATTTCACACTCCGTCTAAATATTCCAATGACTGGCTGGACTACAAGTGCTCAGACTTCTCACGACAATGTCACAATAAATGCAACAGCGAGTATAGAGAGAGGCGACTTGAATCCTTGGCCTGATAGTGGATATACAGTAAGTGCCGATAGTTCCGATAGCCTAGAACAGTCACTTCTCAACCAGGCTGGAGCGAGGTTCGGGCAAGGTGAATGGATTTGGGTAATTACGGCCGATGATTGCGATCCAGATATTCTAATCGACGAAGTAGATCCAGACCCAGGAAATGACTGGACACTAACTATAGATTACATGATTTTGATTCCAAGGGTCAGTGAAGTCACCGTATAATCTCTCATTTTCGATGGAGAAGGCCTTTCAACCCAAAGCCATTGGAAGGCTTTGATGGTACGTTCTATCGAAGTCAAGAAGGCCTCGGTAAGGAATCGACTGATTGTCGACGTCGATGTTTTGATGAATCATCCAGACGACTTCGACTTCTCTCCTCGAGCGAGTATGGAAGGTAACAGTTTGAGTATTACAAATGCTGGAGATGAAGCTGGCTCTAGCATAGACTTAGATGAAGACCAGATGAATGCGGCCGAGCGAGATAGAATGGTCGAGTTGAGAGTAAAATTTTCGGTCGGAGGGATGCATGGAATTCTTACTAACAAAACCAAGAATACCAGGATTGCTCCTAATGCAAAGAAACTTGCAGAGCCTCGTTGGAAGACTGTTCTGCCCCTTTCAATGTGATTTTACCCACCGTCGGAGTTATACAGAAGTCATCGGTCGAAAACACGCTGGACCCATAGTGTAGCCTGGATATCACTGGGGCTTGCGGAGCCTCAAACCCGTGTTCGAATCGCGGTGGGTCCGCCATTTTCACCGAAATATGGGAACTTTTCACTATACAATACTACATAACGGAAATTATTCACGAATATACATGCGAAGTACAGCGTTTGCTCTGACTATTCTACTAATATCCTGTAGTTTTGTTGGCTGTGCTTCAGAAGACGAATCAGAAGGATTCGTAGACCCAATTTCAGATATTGATAGGGAAGATATACGAGAAGAGACCAACGAACCAACGTCAATCACATCACAGGATTGTGAAGAGAGAGGAGGAATATGGATCGAGGAAAGAGAAGAGTGTTCCTTTGATTCAGATAGGTCAGAAGAAGAGACTGGACCAATCTCTGTCCCTCCATGTAATGTGACCGCTACAGAGGGCCTTAACCCAACAACCAACCCCTCGTCTTGGCCCGAGATTAAAGCCGGACAATGGCTTGCCGTCGACGGTTTGACAGATGTTTCATACACCTCTATCGAATTAAATAACGATTCTGAAGTGGTTGTAGATGAACGCCTTGATTACGAGTGCGGCTACACTTATTCGGTAAAAATTCCAGCTGGATATAATGCTTCAATTGAGTATCCAGTATTCCTTTATCTCCATGGTCAACTACTAGATTCAGTATTCTTCAATAATATGATGACAAATAATTTCCACATCCCGGATGATGACAGATACATCATTGTCAGACCCTCGAAATTGGAAATTGATTGGGACCCAAAGAAGGCATTAGATGTTCTTGAAGACGTTAAAGCAAATCTGAATGTCGATGATAGTAGAATATACCTTACTGGTTTGAGTATGGGAGGAAGAGGCACATTCATCGTAGCTGCTGCACTTCCAGATTATTTTGCAGCAATTATGCCACTAACTCCTCATCATGAGCCATATTCTTATGTTCCACTTGCCGAGAGTATTGCACATATTCCAATTTGGATGAGTCACGGCACAAATGACAGCACCTCAGAATACAGTATGGCCGCCCATATGGCTGAAAATTTGAGTAGTCTTGGTGCAGAGATTGAATTCCAAACAGTAGTCGGCGGAGAACATGGCGGCTGGTTTACAATCTATTCCGATCCAGAAATAATGCAATGGATGCTTTCTCATACTAGGGGAGAATGATTGACTATTCTTTAGTCGACATATTCATCTCTCTTCCATCTATGGCAGAACATGGCCTTTACCTCGAGTAGGCGAATCGACTTCCCGATGGTCGATATGGCCAAGATAGTCTACTATCCTCAATATTGGGACCTAGCTCACAGATTTTACGAAGAATCATGGGAGTACTCCTGCGGTATACATTACAACGAAATTTTGAGAGAGTACAAAATTGGATTTCCACTTGTTCACTCAGAAGCAAATTTCCGCCACCCATTAGCATATGGCGACATAGTAGATTGTAGAATTACAGTTCCAAAAATCGGACAAACTTCAATCACTTGGAGAATTGAATTTAGAAATCAAAACGGAACACTTTGTTGGTCTGCAGATCAAGTTACTGTATGTGTAGATATGAATGATGTGAAGAAGAAGATAACAGTACCTGACTGGATGCGAGAAGGCCTTTCCAAATTGACTCTCAATTAATCCTTTTCTGGTTTTGGCCACTTCTTTTCCAGCGCATTGCGTAGACCATCATCCATAGTCGCCTCCCACCAATTTGCTTCTCTCCAGATGGCATAGCGCCCCCGTATCCCACGTAGGTCAGCACCATCGAGGCGACATCTTTGGAAATTTGACAAATTCATTCGAGCCTTGACAAAACTCGCATCACGCATATCTGCATCATCAAACGCGGCCTTCATCAGATTAGCGCGCTTGAAAGAGGCCCTGCGAAGATCGGCACCCGACAAATCAGCACCTTCCAAATCAGCCCCATCAAAAACGGCTCGACGAAGATTAGCTCCCGACAGGTCAATCCCCCGAAGGTCTGCTCCAACATGGGAGGTGAAAGACCAATCTTTTGGCCCTAATTCTAAATTTTCATCGCTCAAGTAGACAGCCTCTCCAGATGATCTCTACCAGCGTCTGTAAGTATCACAAATCGATTCTTATCGGTGCCTTGTGGCAAGCTCAACAAAGCCGGACGCCCTCTGGATGAGGAATCATCCAACATTCTATTGATGTATAGTGAAACGTTCCACTTCTCCAATTCCTCATCTGTCCAACGACCAGAATCCTCAATCAATTTCTTCACTTCTCGAGGAGGGGTATTATCCTCTTTTTCAACTGAGCGAAGATAGTGAATTGCAGCCAAAATCACATCACCAGTTCTGTAGATGTTACAATTATCAAGGAGTCTTCTAAATGCAGAACCTCGCTCTGGTACTCCAGTTTCGCTGAGGGATTTACGCGCGGCTTCAATGGCGTCTTGTCTAGCGGTTCGAATTTTTGATAGTGCAGAGGCCCAGGTATCCTGCTCCTTGAGTTTCAGCCATGAATCATTGACTTCGCGAGATGATCCAGTCAAATCCACTTCAGTTGAGCCGACTCTGATTATAATTCTCCCAATGTCGCCATTATCTTCCTCTGACATACTATCAAGTCGCCGATTAATCACTAATTGATAAAATAAACCACAAAATAATATCATTCTAATCAGCCGTTATACATCTCCGTATCTCAACCTCTCGTGACCGTTTGGTTCAAGACTCTTCGACATCAGCCGATGTTCGATGGCTACACACGACAACCCGGGTTATCCATTAGTTCTGCACTCCTCTGCAGACCCAACAACCCTTGGCGGTACAGCAATTTGTGGCTTTTCTACAGTGGGTTCGGTGGGAGTAATTGCAATGTCTCACATCATTCAGACACTTGACCTCGATCCTATGGGGACCGTCCTCCATCCAGAGTTTCCTGCAATTGCTCTTATTCATGAATCAGTACCAAAACATCCAGTACGAGTCTATCAAGGAGATGGACTCGGGATATTTATTGCGGAAATTCAATTCCCTCCTCAGAACGATGTTCACTTTGGAGAGACTGTCCTAGAATGGTTCACCAAGGGAGGCTTTGACAGGTTAATCGTAATCGACGGGGTTGTAAGTAACGACTTGGGGATCAAGGAAGAAAGCGATTTGTGGGGCGTTTCCTCAACCACAATAGGCCGAGATGCACTTGACAACTCCAACATTCAGCGAATCCAACAAGGAATCGTCTCCGGAATCTCCGGCTACCTAATTGCTGAAGGCGAGCGCAGAGGCTTAGATGTCACTGCACTTTTAGCAGAATGTAACCCAATGTACCCCGATGCGCGAGCCGCATTACTAGCAATCGAGGGTATTTGTGATTTGATAGATTTGGAGATACCAGTCAAAGGGCTCCTCGAAGATGCTCGGGCTATAGAGGAAAGAGTACGCGAGGCATTTGAGCGGGCACAAGCAAACGCTCTACCTGCACCCGAAGACGAAGACGATGACGATGAAGTCAGGATGGTCTACTGATTCAATTCAGTAGAACGGATTGGTCCCTGCTGCATGATCTGTTGAATCGATAACCTCAACAATTTCAGGGGCCTTTTCCTTAATCATCACCTCAACACCTTGCTTTAGTGTAACATCGGCCATGCCACAACCTTGACACCCACCTCCAAATGCGATTATTGCTTTATTTTCATCAACACCTACGAGTTCGACAATGCCACCGTGACTGGCGACCGCTGGATTGACCTCACTGTTGATTATTTCAGCGACTTTCTTAGACAGTTCATCAACCCACATGGGGTTGGGATTATCAAACGCGAATCCACCACCCATCAAGGTCTCCTTGAAGTCAAGAGTCGCACCGTCGAGATACTGAACACTCCTAGCTGCGATTCGAACTGTTATTCCATCAACCTCGTTGATGTAATCATCTTCAGAGCCCCCTTCAGCACCAACAAACTGTAAATCATACTGGAAACCTTTCGGTCCCCTGCCAACGATTTCAACACGTAAAGACAAATCTGCTTGGTCGGCCTGCTCGGCGAACGAGTCAAGCATTTCACGAGCTTTTGGCGTAATGGCCAGCATGTCCTTCGACCCTTTCAGACGCCCACCCGTCTTCAACCTGCGGGCGAGAAGATGGTAAACAAACTGAAACTAAAGCAGAAATCAACTCGCTAAGTCTCCTAACTCCATCAGCAAGCCTTTGAGACATTAGGTGTGAGCATAAGTCATGGCGCAGGAGGAGGTCACCGACCGACTAGGAAGACAACTCCGTGATCTGCGTATTTCGGTGACCGACAGGTGCAACTTTCGTTGTCCATATTGTATGCCTCGAGAGAGATTCGGCGATCAACATACTTTCCTTCCTCGACGAGCATTTCTTTCATTCGATGAAATAGAAAAGGTTGTGAGGGCTTGTGTACCTCTTGGTTTGGATAAAGTCAGGTTAACTGGCGGAGAACCATTGCTAAGACCTGACCTTTCTGATTTGGTGAATCGACTGTCTGACGCAGGAGTCGATATTGCTCTAACTACGAATGGTTCACTTCTACGACGCCATGCTCAGGACCTCTCAAAGGCAGGTTTGAAACGAGTTACAATCAGCTTAGACGCTATTGACGAAGACGTTCATCAGCAGATGAGCGACTCTTCAGTAACTGTTGCTCATATTCTAGATGGAATAGAAGCGGCAAGAGAGGCGGGCTTGTCTCCAATCAAGGTAAATTGTGTAATCAGGAGAGGGGTAAATGAAGAACAAGCGAGTAAATTGGTACATCATTTCAGGGATACAGGAGTAATCGTTCGCTTCATTGAATTCATGGATGTTGGTCGTACCAATGGTTGGACATTAGGAGAAGTAATCCCTAGCAGAGATCTTCTGAATCATCTGCAAAAAGAGTTTGATTTAGTCCCGATGGAATCTGAAAGGCCTTCCGACGTAGCAGTACGTTGGAGTCACTCAGATGGTTCAGGAGAAATCGGTTTAATTTCATCAGTAAGTGAACCATTTTGTGGAGATTGCGTTCGCGCTAGGATTTCTGCTGACGGGCGTCTCTTCACTTGCCTCTTCGCTTCGGGAGGGCATGACCTACGGGCACTAATACACGACGTAGATGGAGGTGATCTTACGGCGGCTATTGCTGCGATATGGAAACGTCGCGCTGATAGATATTCCGAGTTACGCTCAGAGGAAACGTCGGCCTTGCCAAGGATTGAGATGTCATACATTGGTGGCTGAAACTTCCCTCAATGCGGCTACGATATCAGCCCAAGGAGCGTCTGTCCTCAATGAGGGCTCTGCATAATGAGAAATCGCCGCACTGTGCCCCTTTTGTTTTAGTAATTCTACCATTCTCCTAGGGCTGGGTGGGGATCCCTTTTCTTGCCAACTCGCCAACTCATCGACAGCTATTAGATGATGCCCAGAAATCACAGTTGCTTCTTCCGAGATATGACGGATTGCTCTTATCAGCCTCCGGGTTTCAGCCTCAAAATCCGTTTGCGACCAACCAGCAATATCGGCCTCCTCAAAAGTTGGTGCGCACATTTGCAATACGCTTTCTTCAGTCATGGAAGCCATAGTTTCAGCATCACCCATTTGGCCAATCCACATCGGACCCGAGACCCTGGTATCTTCTCGACCGACTGGATGCGAAAGTGGAAGGAAACAACGAATCGGCAACTCACCGGAATCTTCTGGCGGCAAGAATCCAGCTGAAATAGACGCCTCAACTTCATCTTTGGTAGGAGAGAAAATTCGCCAACCCAAAGATGTCTCCACATTATTCGCTCCCTGCATAACTTTCCTCACACGAACCGAGACCCGAAGGTGGTGCGAATCCCAGATTGAAAGAAGAGGTTCGATACTACGGTCGTGCCGCGCAGCAGCGCGCGCGACTGTTGCCATCAGAACCCGTAGACCAGAATCGTGCTTGAGTTTGTCAAGACGCACCCTAGCACCATATCTGCGCATTAGTGGATTCTTAGAAGAGCCGCTCAATGCAGCGGTATCAGTTGCACTAACTTCCAATACCCCACGTCGAGCAAGAGCCTGAATCGCGGTATCTAAGAAAGGAACCGGTGAGCCAAAAGGATCGATATCAATCCAGTGCCATCCTTGAGATAAAACACTGGTTCGTAGGTCTCCTAGGAGAGGAACCAATTCTCCATTTTCAGATGAAAATTCTGACTCGGTGGCCATAGCCCAATCCAATGCATTTTGGTCCATATCACCGACGGTTGCGATAAGACGGGATGCTGCCTCTTCTGGCAGTTCGTTCAACCATCTTCTGGCTCTCAAACCAGAAGCACTCAATCCGTCAAGAGCTCGAACTTTAGAATCCCCTAGAATTCCAGATTCAATCGCATGCGCCATCAAGAGTACGCTACGAGTTCTCGACCCCGCCATCGCAGGATTATGAAATACGAAGCCAGCATTTTTCGAACTTGGCCCTTTTTTGTTCGAATCGGGTAAATCAGTGACCCTTGTCAGAGTCCTTCCTTCCCTGTGTACAAGGCCCGGCAAATCGAGTGGTAGATTGTTTTCCACGACATCGCGAGTCAACACTCACACATTGGCTTGACTACTCTCGCATGTGAATCAGTAGTGCTCGAAAACAATCTCAGAATCAGCGTGAGTTACTCGATGACCATCATCGCATACAACCCCTACTATTCTAGTGCCGGACAGCCTCTCAGTAAGCCAATTTTCCACGGTTTCAGCAACCTCTGCAGATACAGCGATACACATACCCATTCCCATGTTGAATACTCTATGCATTTCCAATTTTTCAACAGGTCCAGTTTCAGCCATCCAATTGAATTCAGGTGGAATAGGTAATGGGTTCGAAATATGCCACCCCAAACTATCGTGTAATCGCAATAAATTCGATAGGCCACCACCAGTAATGTGTGCAATTGCCTTGAGATCTCCAGAGGCACAAGGGCCAGCCCCTTTCCGACATGAATCAATCAAATCGATGATTGGGTCAACGTAGATTCTAGTGGGATTCAACAGAACTTCTCCCAAGGTTGCACCGGATTCACTCGCGCCTTCGATTTCTCTTCCCTGATGATTTGTATCGAACGGCGCAGTATCACCTAGTGACAAACCAGACTTCTCGATAATTGCTCTCAGCAATGTGTAGCCATTGGAATGAACTCCACTGCTTGGTAGACCGATTATGACATCACCCGCCTCTAGGTTTTCACCGGTTATTGCTTCACCAGCTGGGAACCATCCAAGAGCAGTACCTGAGAGGTCCAATTCAGTTACTATGCCTGGAAGAGTTGCCGTCTCTCCTCCTGCAAGAGTAATCCGCGCTCGACGGCATGCTTCTGCAAGGGAGCCACCGATAACGGAATGAGTTCCTGGGTCGGTTTCTGGCACTGCGATATAATCTACAAATGCTAAAGGCTCAGCTCCCACACAAAGCAAATCATTCACATTCATAGCCACACAATCAATCCCAACTCCTTGATATCGACCAAGCTTATTCGCTAATTGTAGTTTAGAACCGACTCCATCCGTCGCTAAGGCCAATCGAGAGTTCTCAAACTCGATTATACCTCCAAATCCACCTGGTAAAGGCACAGGAGCGCCTCTAGTCCCCGGCTTTCTGACAGAACCACTTAGAGAACCGATTAGGCTAGCAATCGCGACCCCTTCAGCATCGATATCTACTCCGCTGGTTGCGTAGTCCATCGGAATGTCATCCACAGTGTAACCAGTAGTTCAAGGTAGATGATTAAATCGGTATCAAAATTACAAATACTCTAATCTCAATTAATTACATAAAATATATACCATACTATGTATGAGGTGAATTTTGTTATTTTTCTTAAATTTGTACAATATTTGCAGTAAAATTACGAAAAAGGGGATTAGTGACCCATTTTAGAAAAACTATCGGAAACATAATCTTTCGAATCCAATAAGAGAACTACTATAACGGCCACATTACCACGAAAGAGGGCTAAGGAGCGTAGACACGCTATGTTAGATAAGAAAATGATTGCAATGCTGATGACACTCAGTATGCTTGCGGCATCACTCGCAGGTTGTCTGGGTGGGGACGATGAGGACCCAGTAGAGGAGTGGGAATTAATGCCAGCCGCCGATATTACGGCTGACATAGTCACTTCCGCTTGGGACCCTATCATTCCAAACTTGAATGACGGTGAGATGTGTGATGCCATTATCTCTGCCATGACAAAGACGGATGAGCGCGACCAAGTAGTCGATTTCACTCGCGGTTACTACACAAGTAGCCAAGGTGTAATCGGTGCTGCTGGATCAGCGTCAATCTCGGACGTCTCAGAACTGAATGCTGCTGGTACAACCATCGCAGTTCAGTCTGGAACTACATCCGATCTTTATGCTCAGGATAATTTGGCTATGGCTACAATTGTTGCTTACGATGATTTCCCATCAGTAACTGCAGCAGTATCCAACGGCGAAGCTGACTATGCTATGGGAGATTCCCCAGTATTGGCACTTTCAGGTGACCTGATGACCACATTCTCTGACGAGACCTTCGGAATCGCAGTACGTGAAGATTCAGGCGAGCTACTCGACGCACTCAACGTTGCTATCACTGCAATTGTTGACTCCGGTGAGTACGACGCTATCTTTGGTGCCTGGTTCGAGGGATCTGTTGTCCTAACAGATGACCGTGACGAGAACACCGCAGTAGCTTACCCAGCTTCACCTAGCGAGGGCTCAACACTATCTTCAGTGCTTGAGTCAGGATCTCTAAAATTCTGCTCAGATACAGCATACCCTCCATTCGAGAACTTGGATGAGAACGGTAACGCTGTAGGATTCGATGTCGATATTGCAAACGCTCTAGTTGATGAAATCGCAGCTTTCTACATGGGAACCGACAACCCAATGTTCGTCGCCCCAGAAGACCCAGCTGTAACTATCAAGCTAGGATTCCTAAACGATGCATCTGGTCCAATTTCCCAGTTCGCAGCTCCATTCACCTTCGCGTGGGGAGCAGCAATGGCTGACCTCAATGCAATGGGAGACGATTACGTCTTCGAAGTTATTGAGGCGGATTCCGGATGCGACGGTACAGCGGCTGGTACAGCAGCTCAGTCCCTCGTGGACGCGGGAGTTGTTGCAGTAGCTGGTGCTGCTTGCTCAGGGGCATCAATGGGTGCAAACGCAGTCCTTTCGGCTGCAGGAATCCCAATGGTATCCTACGCTAGCACATCCCCAGCACTAAGCGACGCCACTGCATACCCTCACTTCTACAGAATCGTACCAAGTGACGGACTGCAGGGCCAAGCCGCAGCTGATATGATTGGAGCAAGCGGAGTATCCAACACCGCTATTGTTCACATGACTAACGCATATGGTGCAGGTCTCGCAGATGCAGTCGCAGCAAATCTAGGGGCAGACAATGTCTGTCTACAGTCCGGATACGAAGAGACCGCAACTGACTTCCAAGCTGCTGTTCAGGCAGTTGTGGATGCTGGATGTGACTCAGTATTCCTAGGAGCGTACTCCTCTGATGGTGCTATGATCGTAGAGACAATGGCTGTAATGGGTGCAACAATCCCAATCTTCAGCGCAGACGGTATGGCTGGAGAAGCAGCACTGAACGACTACACACAGCCTGCAGCAGCAAACGGCATTCAGGTCACACGACCTCGAGCAGCCCCAGCTGGCGGTTCAACCGCTTTCACTGACGCTTGTGCAGCAGACGATGTCTGTTCAACTGGTATCTTCACCGCAGAGGCATACGACGCAGTCATGATGATTGGTCACGCTGCAATGCATGAAGATGGTGCTAATATGGCTACACACATCGGTATGGTCGGTGACGGCTATGCTGGAGAGAGTGGAACACACACTTTCCTAGACAACGGTGATGTCGGTGGCTCAGGTTATGATGTCTGTACTTTCCACCACGTACCAACATACGGCCAGTACTTCAACTGTGACCGAATGTGGGAAGCTGGTAGTGATGCAGGAGTAACTGCGGCACCATACGCAGGTGTAACAGTCAAGATTGGATTCTTGAATGATGCAACTGGACCTATCGCAGTATACGGGCCTGGATTCGTTGCAGCATCTCAGATAGCTATTGGCCTAGCCAACACTATCGGATACAGCAGTGATGTTCAGTTCGAACTTGTATACGCTGACTCCGGCTGTGACGGTGACATGGGTGGAGACGCAGGTCAAGCCCTAGTTGACGCAGGTGTATGGGGTGCAGTAGGAGCAGCTTGTTCCGGTGCATCCATGGGTGCAAACGCAATCTTGGCCGCTGCCGGAATCCCTCAGATTTCGTACGCGAGCACAAGCCCTGCTCTATCCGATGGAACCGCTTACCCTGGATTCTTCCGTGTCGTACCAAGCGATGCGTTCCAGGGCTCAGTAGTTGCTGACGTAATGACCGCAGACGGTATGGACAATGTTGCAGTAGTTCACATGACTAACGCATACGGATCAGGTCTTGCTGATGCATTCGTTGCTAACATGGATTCAGCATCTATCTGTACACAGATTGGTTACGAGGAGACAACAACTGACTTCTCGGCAGCAGTTGCTTCAGTCATGAACGACGGATGCACATCAGTTATGATGGTCTCCTACGCTACTGACGGAGCAGCTCTAATCGAAGAGATGGCAACTCAGGGATACACTGGTGCTATCTACGGTGCTGATGGAATTGCAGAGGAAGGACTTGCAGCAGACATGTCTGACAAGTCACTTGTCCACGGAGTAATCGCTACCAAGCCTGCCGCGGCTGGAGCTTTATCAGAAGTCGGACAGGTCTTTGCTGCCCTATGTGCAGCGAACCCAGACTGTGCTGGCGGTATCTACACCGCTGAGGCATTCGATGCAGTGACCATCATGGCATTCGCTGCTTTCACAGCTCTGTCCACACCTGGACTAGACGCTGGAATGGCAGTAATGGCAGTAGGTCAAGGCTGGGACGGCGCTAGCGGAACGCTCAGCTTCGAAGCGAACGGAGACGTTCCTGCAGCTGGCTTCTGTGTCGGGGAGTTCTCTCACGACGCAAGCGACGACTCAGTCTCGTACGATTGTACAAGAAACTGGGACCCAGTCAACGGTATCACTTCCGCTTGATTAGGGACGTAAAGCAGTGTGGCGGGATTCTCTCCCGCCGCACTGCCCCAACTTTTTATTCCTGTAAACTTAGGGTACGTGTAGTAGTATGCTGCACGATGCTCGAGACAAATTTTCTGAACTCCCTAGAGGAGTTAGAAGAATCATATTCGCAGTTTTACTTTTTGTTGATGCGAATTTCCTTGGTACTCTGAATGGCTACGGATCTTTGAATATCCTAGACATGTTGTTGGGGGACGCACTGCCAAATGATATGGTATGGTTGATTCAGTTAATTGAATCAATTACAGCAGGTTTTGTTGTAATTAAGGTGCTTTTTGACGATGTTCCAAGTAGCCCCCTCCGGACACTTTCTCTGCTTTTATCACCATTTTTCATGGTAGCAGTCACCTTCTATTCTCTTGATATACTACTCCAGGGACTTGGTGCAAGTGCTGGATTCACACTTGATTTGGTATCGATTACTACAGGTACACTCACTTGGTCTTCTACTTACTTGGCGATTGCCATTGGTTTGACCTTGACCTACAAGGTTCAGAGATACGGTAATTTTGCTCAATCTGAATTATTCATGATTGGAATGTATCTCTCGATGATTATGATTTGGAGTGACTATTTCTTCCCTATGACCAGTCTTTCTACAACCAAAGAAGGAGTATTGACTTGGTCGGTATTGATATTCACTTTGATTGCCGCCTTTATCCTAACCGGCTTTGCTGGAATCATCATTGATCGGCTGGTCTACAAAGGGTTTCGCAAAACCCAAGCAAGCCCACAAGTTATGATGATTGCATCTCTTGGTGTTGCCTTAATTCTTCGAGCCTTGACTTACATGCGATTCGGCGCGGGAAGGAACATGTTTGAACCAGAAGGAGATTGGCGAATGCCCAATCTTCGCTGGGAACTCCCAACAACAAAGATGCGTTTCAACCTAGGAGAAAGAAATCTCGAAGAGGGTAGAACCTACACACAATGGACCTGTGAAGAAACCATTGACGAAACTACCGGCGAACCCGTACTAACTAGAATAGTCAGTGACACCTCAAAACCCGCTATAGAACTCTATGATACTACTGCTGATTGTGTAACCCAAGCTACAACCAATTATGCCTACTACAAAGGCGCTGTACCCGTGGTGATGTTCTCAGCAGTATTGTTGTTGATGTTAATCCTGAATAAAACTCGCCTTGGAAGGAGAATGAGGGCAGTTGCAGATAACCCAGAATTGGCTGCAAGCAGTGGAATCAATGTCGAGAGAGTACACATGACGAGTGCTTTCCTCTCAGCAGGAATATCCGGAATGGGCGGCGCGATTTTTGCTTTGACTCTAAGATTCAATCCAGAAACGGCATTCACTCTTCTTCTACCATCCTTTGCAATAATTGTTCTTGGAACAATCGGTTCCATTCCTGGAGCGATAATTGGATCTTTGGTTGTTGGATTTGTACGTGCACTATCCTCTCCTGTATTGATTGGAATCGGCTTACCACTTGGTCGTTCAAATTATTCTGCACTAGATGGCGTAATGCCGTACATATTCTTGGTTGCGATTTTGATGATTATGCCGGAAGGTATTGGCGATGCATATGAGAAATGGAAAATCGATCGTCTGAGAAAACGCAAAGAATATGACCCCGATAAATCTGACAAGATCACAGCCGCTCTAGCCATTTTACCTACTGGAATATTTGGCCTTCATCACTGGTGGCGAAATAGAACTGACAGGATGCAGAATTTCTCCGCGGTTGCAATAGGAGCATACGCCTTCCACAGATTCAGTAACTTCGTGAGGAGAAATTCATTCGCAAATGGTTGCGGGGATGTTTGCCAAGATGATGAATTTGTAGATTCTAATCTAGCAGTTTTGACCGGTAGAAACGATCGGGCGTTGCTATTGGAAGACTCACCCTTGGACGAATCAGATTTATTGAGTCAAAAGTCACCTCCTGAAGGATTGACACCTGCAGAGACAGAGATATGGACCACAAACGAAGTTGCGCATATGAATGAATCCTGGTTAAATCAAATGAACTTTGAAATCGATTTGGTCAATTTCATAGTTGACTTTGGCGATATCCTTTGGCCATGGGCATTCGTCCTCCTTTGGGTCTATTCAATCTATGAAGGAATTTCCATATTACAGGGAAAATATGAAACTCAGAGCTCACAAAATGTCATAGCCAAAATAAACGAGATAATCTCCTCAATTTCGATTAAATTTACTAAATTACAAACCCAAATTTTACTACATTGGTCAGAATTTGATAGGAAACATGACCAAATTGTCAAGCAAATCAGAGAAAAAATATCTCAATCATCTAGCGATTTTACCTCAAAGGTAAGTACAGAATCTGGCAAGCTATACTCTAACATCCTCGACAAACTGCCAATAGGCTCAGCCGACGATAAGCAGAATCTGCGAAGTTATGGAAGGGAGAGTCCAATTGGGTCTTGGCTTCTTTTCGGTTTGTTGCTGTTCATTCTGATATTGTTCTTAGCCTGGTTACCAATTGCTGAGTCTGATGATTTCCGATTCAAGAAGGTACTACAGGTATCCAATGTTCTACTAACTCTCTCAATTTTCATTCTGATGTCTTTCTCCCTCAATCTACACACCGGATATACTGGAATGGTCAACTTTGGCGTCATCTTCTTCGTCGCTATTGGAACAATAACTGTTGGAATACTCACCGCTCCTGAGAATCTTCACGGATATGATTGGGCGATTTTACCGGCAGTATTGATTGCCCTACTGCTAGCCGCAGCCTTTGGGTGGGCGCTAGCATATCCAACCGCTCGCCTGAGAACGGATTATTTTGCAATTGTAACCATATCACTTGGTGAGATCGTTAGAGTATTACTCGCAGGTGAGCCATTACTAAGAGTTGGAGCAGTCGGTAATGCAATAGGAATTTCTTCCTATCCATTACCATTCGAAGACATGTGGTTCTGCGGCTCAGAAACTTCTGGACCCGACACAAATTGGGTTAGCCCTGATGCCTGCCGCGATGATGGAAATCTAACCGATACTCCAGCGTATCTGATTGGTGAATGGTTGAATTTAGGCGAGCCAGCACCATACATGTTCTTGCTGATGATTATGTCCGTTATCGCAGTAATCCTTGTTTGGATTCTATTGAACAGAATCCTTTCCTCACCATGGGGTAGAATCCTAAAGGCAATCCGAGAGGATGAAGAGGTTGCACAACACCATGGTCACAATGTTCTAACTCACAAGGCAGCAAGCCTAGCTCTAGGCGCCTCAATCGCAGCTTTAGCTGGAGCATTCTGGGCTTGGAAACTAACCGGATTTGAGCCGAGCTTCATGTCTCCGGCCCGCTCAACTTTCCTAGTTTGGGCTGCCTTCATAATTGGTGGTGCATCGAACAATCGAGGAATGGTCGTTGGAGCATTCATCATCGTCTTAATGGAATTCGTATTCAACGTACTTGTCGCAGGACAAGGCTCTGCAGATCTTCCATTACACACCACAGCTGCTCGTATTGATTCGTTGTTTGAGTGGCTAATCCTAAGTCCATGGGAAGTAGTAAGCGCATTCCTAGTTGCAGTATTTATCGGATTCGCAATACGTTCAGAAAAAATTCTTGAAATTGGCTTAGCCGGCGTGGCAGTCTTTTCATTCACTGCAATTGCTCTTGGGCAGCGTTCAATCGATGAATCGTTCTTTGGCGGCGTGGTATCTGCTGACATGCTTTACTTCAAACTCTTCTTGATCGGCTGTCTGATGCTATTTTCATTGAAGTTCAACACTAAGGGTCTACTTCCAGAAGTACCGGTTAGACCCGAGCGCCCGAAAGGAGGTGAGGCTGTTGAGTGAACCAGTACTGAGGGTCAAAAATCTCCGAAAGGAGTTTGGAGGTCTGATTGCCGTAAAGGATGTCTCTTTCGAAGTCGGCCCTGGAGAATTCATCGGATTGATTGGCCCGAATGGTTGTGGAAAATCTACTACATTCAATTGTATTAGTGGATTGTTAGATCAGACAGCAGGAAGTATCGAGATTTTCGGTAAGGACGCATCGAATATGCGGCCAGACCAAATTCAAAACCTTGGATTCACCCGAACTTTCCAGCATACTCGCTTGTGGCGACAAATGACAGTAATAGAGAATCTACTAGTTCCTCCTCGGGAACAATTCAAGCCTAATCCATTAGCGTCAATCTTGAAATTATCTTCGTCTGCAGAGGAAGAACGTCTTGTTCGCGCATATGATGTGTTGGAGCAATTAGAAGTTCCACATATGGCACATAACTTGGCCAGCGAGCTTTCAGGTGGCCAATCAAAACTAGTAGACATAGGACGCTCAATGATGGGTGATCCAAAGTTACTGCTACTCGATGAACCAGTGGCTGGAGTAGCGGGACCACTGGCGATGAAGATATTCAATAGTCTTAGGCAAATCGTAGATGAAACAGGAATATCAGTTTTAATTATCGAGCACAATATGGATTTCATACTCAGACAAGGAGTAGACAAAATCGTCGTGATGAATGAAGGAGAGATTCTGATGGTTGGAACACCAGACGAAGTCCGTAGTAACCGGGCGGTTATCGAGGCATACCTAGGTGCTATAGGTGATGAATCAGGAGGTGAAGAAGAATGAGCGAGAGAGTACTCGAAATCAATGGAATGAACAGTGGTTATGGTTCAGTCCAGATTCTATATGATATTGACTTGTACGTCGATAAGGGAGAATTCGTCACCATCATTGGTCCGAATGGTTGCGGCAAGTCAACTCTAATCAAGACAATTTTTGGAATAGCCACTCATTATTCCGGAACAGTTCAACATGAGGGTGAAGAAGTGTCTGGATGGAGAACTGACCAGTTAGTCAATCGAGGTATTGCATACGTTCCACAGGTGAACAATGTATTCCCCTCTTTGACAGTTCATGAGAATTTACAGATGGGTGGAAACAAACTGCCTTCCACTATACTCACCGAGAGAATTGAACGTGCACTGAATATGTTCCCTGATTTACAACAGCGAACTCATGACCTTGCAGCTTCTCTTTCAGGTGGTGAGAGGCAGATGCTGGCGATTTCACGTGCTCTAATTTCCAATCCAACTTTCCTTTTGCTCGACGAGCCGACAGCCGCACTTTCTCCCCTCTATCAGCAACAAATAATTGAGAGAATAGATGCTCTGAGAGAAGAAGGAATCACTGTGCTTATTGTCGAGCAGAACGCTAGATTGAGTCTTGCTCGTTCCGACCGAGGGTATATTTTTGCCAACGGTAAAGTAGTCCATACTGGTGACGCACAGCATATTCTAACAGATCCAGAAATAGGCGAGTACTTCCTTGGTTCTCATTAATCAGTTAACGAGAAAGAACTCTCTGTACTGCTAGAGGGATGAAATGCAGAGAGTCTGCTAATCTGTGTCCATCTTCTACTTCTATCAGTTCTACTAATTCATTCGATTCTGATACCCTTCGTGAGGATTCTATTGGAACGATATCGTCTTGGTTTCCATGAAGAATTATTGTTGAATGGTGGAGGTTAGGCCAGGACATCTCATCAGCTGATGTAATGAAATCCCAACCGAATTCCACCTCATGTCCGAATCCATGATGGAAATACTGGCGAGAACCAATATTTTCCCACTCGGTTAATCCTTGTTCACCAGCAATCGAACGAAAATTTTCAGCAAGCCCAAATGCAGGTGCTAGCAAAACCAACCTCAGATCGCGCTCGGTAAATCTTTCCGAAGCATTGGCAATAGCGAGCCCTCCGTACGATGAGCCCATTATGATGTCAATATCTTCATTCTCAGCGATAGCCTTAGCGATGACTTCTGTTTGGTCTGCTATAGCCCAACCCTTGTTACTCATCTCTGGGCATATTATTTCCCAGTTAAGACTCTCTTTCATCCATGTCGGTTTAGATCCATTTGGGCTGCCTTCTAAACCATGAGCAAAGAGAATTTTCATGACGACCAGCCCTTGGAAATTTCAGTCAAATTCTAGACCCAGTAATTCTGCATCAGCAAGAGGGCAACGAGTCATAGCTGCGTGCTGCATTATTCTAACGTGTACTTCGGCAACAACATGAACTGTGGACTCAAACATATGTCCAGCGTGTACATTATTTTCATCATCTGACCAACAACAGTGGATATGAGTGAAAGCCTCTCCATTTTCTGTTCGTGCAATATTGCCAGATAAACTGACCAGTTCTGATGGAGAATCCAATAATCTTCTCTTGTAAATTCCTTCTTCGTTCATGTAACCATATTGATTTTCACGCGTACGGCCAATTCCGCTGGTAATAGCCGCTGCATCAAATCCAAGGTCATCAGCCAATTTCTTCAATGCTGTATGGATTTCTTCACCAGGGTCAATACGAACTAAGATATCACTTCCAGAGCGCGTATGTTGCATGAAGGGGGGGGGTTGTGGAGCGGTGCTTGAACAAATCCCAAGGATGGTTTCCTATGGGGGTCGGCAAACTGAAGAAATTCTTGCAGTGGAAGCACTCAAGCCTGCATTTACGCGACGTCTTGCGGTGAAAACTTCCAGTGGAAGCAAAGGGGTCGAGTAAACCATCCGCTTTGTTCATAGACTACGGATTCTCATCTCCCTTGCCCGACGGTGAAATCAATGACGATGGCAGCACATGACTCATCCGCTAGGTGGAGGACTTTCTTCACTGAAGCAAAAGAGGCGGAGATAGTTCTACTACTGTCAAAGCAGTCTGAAAATGCTGTGCTTGATATTACATTCCACGAGCTTCAAGCCTTCGATCCCGAGTTTGCGGAAGATGTCCTGAAGGATCCTCGTAAAATAATCAGCAATGGCAGAGCCACTCTAACAGAAATTTGTCGTGAGCGTGGAGAAGACCTTGATTGCATAATTCGAGTTGGTGAGTTGCCTAAGGATAGCCGCCGCGATCTAAGAGATATGGGTAGCAACGACATCGAATCGTTACGAAGTGCAGAAGTAATTTGTACTAAAATCAGCGAAATAAAGCCCAGAATTCATCGAGCAGTATTCCAATGTGAGAATTGTGGTAATTCGATTGAGATGATTCAAGATAATGAAAGAGAATTGAAGGAACCACTCAAGTGCCCGGATGAAACGGGATGTGGAGAGTCAGCAGGGCGCTCCGGTGGAACTCGCTTCGCTCTCGTAATGAATGTCTCTAGAATGGTCAATAACCAATGGATAGAGGTTCAAGAGGTTCCTGAAAACGTCCCTAGCGGCGCTCAACCTTCCCGAGGTCAAGTCTTAGTCGAAGGCGACTTGGTGAACAAACATCTTCCAGGCCAAAGAGTGGTAATCAACGCCATCCCCGTCGTTCATTCTGAGATAAAGAGAAACAAGAAGACCCCGATGTTTGATATCATCTACCACCTAATCAGCTCGGAGCACGAGAGTACCCCATTTACTGAAATCAAAATTTCCGATGAAGACCGTCAAGCAATAATCGATATCGCTGCTCGTCATGATTTGTTACAATTGATGCAACGCTCAATAGCGCCCTCGGTTTACGCAACTGGCGTTGTTCATTTTGTTAAGAGAAGTCTTGCCTTACAACTATTCGGGGGGGTTTCTAGAGTAAACAAGGACGGAACCCGTTCTAGGGGAGACATTCACATTCTTTTGATGGGGGATCCCGGTGTTGCAAAGTCACAGCTTCTCAGTTACATGTCAAAACTATCCCCACGAGGTATGTTCGCTACTGGTGGTGGTGTTTCTGGTGCGGGACTTACTGCGGCTGCAGTTAGAGATGATTTCGGTGGTGGTGGTAGATTCGCATTGGAAGCAGGAATTCTTCCATTATCCGATCGAGGGATGGCGGCGATTGACGAATTTGACAAAATCAGTGAGGAAGATAGGAGAACTATGCACCCAGCCATGGAACAACAGCGCTTGGATGTCTCAAAAGGTGGTGTAAAAGCAACTCTAAACACACGTTGTGCTGTTCTCGCAGCCGCTAATCCGAAAGAGGGCCGATTCACTAAGCGTGGAGCAAATGAAAGCGTCATGCATTCGTTCAATGAAACCGGACTCCCACCCCCACTCGCATCAAGATTTGATATTATTTGGATGATGCGAGATGAAGTCAGAGTCGATGATGATGAGAGAATTGCTAGACATATTTTGGAAGTCAGGACCCAGGGAGTAAGTGAGACAAAATTAGACGAAGCCATTGAATTTGACCTTAGAGAAGGAGATGAAGGAGAGATTTTTGATGAAGGGGTCGATGGGTCCCAACACCTCACTATTGAATTCCTGAGGAAATACATCGCTTACGCGAAGAGAAATATCAATCCTGACTTGAGTGACGATGCAAAGGCATTGATTCTAGAGTACTATACAAATGAGCGACAATCCTTCGGTCGTGATCAACAACAATACACAGAGACAGAAGTAATTCCGATTACCCCTCGAGCTTTGGAGGCCCTAATCCGCTTGACAGAGGCCCATGCCAGAATGCATCTTCGAGAAGTCGCCACAGCCGATGATGCAAAAATGGCGCTCGCAATTTTCAGACACTGGCGCGAGGAGGCCGGAATTGAAGATGAGTCAGAATTAGCATCGGGGGTATCGGTTAGTCAAAGAAATGCAGGTAATACTGTAAGGTCGATAATCAGTGATTTGTGCAAAGACAAGGGTGTTGCAGAATTAACTGAGATTCTCAATCGTAGTGAAACACGTGGTGTAAACGAATACCAAGTGGAGGAGGTAATTTCGAGAATGTTGCAAGGCGGAGAAATATTCGAGATATCACACGAGCGCTATTCTTTCGCCCGTTGAGCCTATGAGCGATGACTCTCCGCTTTAGATTGTGAGCACAAGCGAGCCGTACGGAGAGGTTGCCAAAGCCTCAGAGTTAGATTCGTCCGCTCTCGGCTTCATGTGCGGCCTGGAAATTCATCAACAATTGAACACTGGCAAGTTACATTCTCGGATGCCAAGTACTCTTTACGAAATGGGGATTGAGGATATTCCGTACGAATGGAAGCGAGAGGGTAGGAGACTTAGAGCGGCTCAAGGTGAGGGCGGTAAAGTCGATGTCGCCGCCCGCTTCGAAGCTCGTAGAAACCGCTCTTTCGTTTACGTTCAATCCCCAAATTCCGGCTTAATTGAGTTGGATGAAGCACCCCCTCTATCTCATGATGATTCGGCGGTTAAAGCCGCCTTAACTATCAGCGCAATGATGGATGCAAAGCCTGTTCCATTCCTTCAAGCGATGAGAAAAACAGTAGTCGATGGATCGAATACAAGTGGCTTTCAGCGCACCACATTAATCGCTACCGATGGAACGATTGTAACCCCTTCTGGAGATGTGGGCATCGATGTTATTTGCCTAGAGGAAGATTCTGCGAGAAAACTCGACACACAATCTACAGATTCTGGTGAGATAGTGATTTACACCCTCGACCGGCTTGGAGTTCCACTAGTTGAGATTGCAACGGCTCCTCATGTGCAAACCCCTGAACATGCCAAGGAAACTGCACTCGCTCTCGGCACCTTACTTCGGGATACACGAATGGTGCGCCGTGGACTAGGTTCAATCCGTCAAGATTTGAACGTCAGTATCGCCTGTGGCGACCGGGTTGAAATCAAAGGTTGTCAGGATTTGGATTGGATACCACGAATCATCCGGTTAGAGATGGCTCGCCAGTTGCATATGTACCGTCTCGCAAATCAATTGAGAGATGAGGCCGACCTACCTCTACTTCCACCGGACCGGAGAGACGATCAAATTCCAGTAGAGAATCGAGTTGCCAGGGCGATTGAGAATAGAATTCCGATGCGGCTCCACGATGTTACTTCTTCCTTTGATGATTGTACATCGACAATGGTAGAACAATCTCTTGCCCACGGCTCACTCGTAAAGGCGATAATTCTGCCCGGATTTGCCGGAAAGATAGGTGCGAAGGAGATGGATGAGGAAGATTCCCAACTACCAAGGCTCGGAAGAGAATTAGCAAGTGCCGCAAAGTTAGCTGGAGTTGCGGGGATTTTCCACTCCGACGAACTTCCCGCTTATGGAATAGATCAGAATCAGGTGGATTCGATACAATCTCAACTAGATTTGGCAGAAAACGATGCTTTCGTACTATGCGTTGCTCCAGAATGGCAAGTAGATTTAGCACTCGAATCGGTCATCAAAAGAGCCCGTCAATCCTATCATCGAATTTCGCAGGAAGTTCGAAACGTCGTAATTCGTAAAGGAGCGCCAGAGGATGGTACAACAACTGCAATGCGCCCGCTTCCAGGCGGTGCTCGCATGTATCCAGAGACCGATATCCCAGTAGTGGCTCTCGATGAAGAACGATGGTCTTCGATTAGGGACGACCTTCCACTAAATCGAGCACAAAGAATCGAGCGCCTCACCTCATACAATATTTCAGGCAATCAAGTCGAGGCACTTATTGGTGCTGAGCTAGATGATATTCTGGTCATCGCTGTCGAAGGAGAACCAACAGGAACTCCTGGAATACCTGCTAAATCCATGGCATCAACTCTTCTAGACAATACACGTGAGGATATCGCTGAGGGTACGAAATACACAGCAGATACTCTCCCAATGTCAGTCGTTGCCCTTTCCCTTCACGCCTGTGAGGAAGGCATCATCACTCGTGAAGGATTGGTACCAATGGCTCGCAGACTGTTGATTGAAGGGCCAAAACACACCGAAGCGGAATTTTCTGAGCGGCTTAAATGGTTCAGTGAAAAGGCCGATTCAGATGGCTATACTCCCGCAGACTCTTCGGCAGTGGAAGACGCGGTCGATGAGATTCTAGCAGACCGTGCCGAATTCATTGCAGAGCGTGGATTAGGTGCAATAGGGCCGCTGATGGGACCAGTAATGGGTAAGTTAGGCGGGGCTGCTGATGGGAAAGTTGTTAGTGAGATTTTGAAACAAAAAATCAGAAAAATCATCGATGAATAATATTTCATCGGAAGTGCATTATCAACTAACTTATTAGACTCAATTTATCTCAGAGAATTTCCATGCCTAAACAGTTTAAAGCCGTAATTTCGATTTCACTACTAATTTTCCTATCTTCAACCCTTGCTGGTTGTACATCGGAGACTGAACCACTAGGGGAGGACGAAATCGGAGAACTCAGTGTTGTGATGACTTTAGATTTTGTTGACCAGGGTAACCAGACAACGAATTTAGAAGACAGACTGATTAATGGCAGTATTACATTTGATCCAATATTAGTCGCACCTAATGTCTCTGCATACAGGGTAATGGAAGCTCTGCAACTTAGAGAAAACTTCACTATTGACGTAACTTATTACGTTGGAATGGGCGCTTTTATTCATACAATCGATGGCGTTTCTGGAGCCGATGATTGGTCGACATATTGGGGCTTTTATCATGATGGAGAGATGGCCCAAGTTGGGGCATCAAGCTACCTAATTACCAATGATACTCACCTGAGTTGGGTATTAACCCCGTCCGCTTAGTATTAATGAGGAATAATTTCTAAGTTATTTCTCCAAGAAGTACTATGAAGTGACCATCAGGAGGGGGCTTTATGTACGATTTTCACAACTTCGCCCTTACCCCTGAACAGGATTTGGTTGTGAACATAGCAATATTGTCTTCACTAGTATTTGCTATTCTGAAAGGTGAAAAGAAAATACAGCACTCTAATCCTTTACTGGTTCTAGCATTAGTAACGGTCTTTTGTATCGCAGGAAGAATACTACTCCAACCATTGCCTAATATCCAACCAGTGACTGTCACGATAATTCTGGTTGGGATATACTACCGCTATCCATGGGCAATTGCAGTATCTGGAGTGGTCGCCCTAAGTACGAATATGATATCGCTTGGACATGGTCCTTGGACTGTTTTCCAAGTCGTAGGTTGGAGTGTTGTAGGTATAGGGGGTTCGGTTTTTGCTGACAAATTATTGATTGATGGTAAAATAGCACTGAATAGGCTAATGGTTTTTTCAGTAGTCTCGGCATTTGCCTTTGATTGGATAGTATCTGCAAGTATACTATTAAACCACGATATCTCTACTTTTTACCCATATCTGGTGAACGGGCTTCTGTTTGATATGTTCCACGCTCTCGGAAATGCCGCATTTGTGATTTTACTTGCCAATCCTCTTGGTGACATCATGTCACGTCATAGAACTACCAATAGAGGTCGTGCGGTGAGTGAAGTTGTCACCAACTGATGAAATCACCATGGTCCTAGTGACCCGAGCAGACCTCAAGTTATCCAAGGGCAAATTGGCAGCACAGTGTGGTCATGCAGTGATGGAGTGTGCACTTCGAGCAAAGAAAGAATCACCACGTTCTCTTGATCGCTACCGCAGAGAGGGTGCAAGGAAGATAGTCTGCAAAGCACCAGATGAAGAATCACTCCGAAAGATACTGGCTCATGCAAAGAAAGCGGGGTTAGTCTGCTATTTGGTCAAAGATGCAGGACATACAGAGATTCCTCCAGGAACCGTTACTGTAGTCGGGATAGGCCCAGGATCTAGGTCTGAGATAGACAAGATAACCGGAGACCTACAACTGGTTGGATGAAATCCGAAACAAAAGAAGCACCACAGAGCGAGCGCCCTATGGGCTAATTGAGAATAATCGGCGAGATTGAGGGACCGGAGTCCCCCAACCTGCCTTACGTATTCCAGAATCTAAATTATTGATTCAGTGTTCAAAGTTGTTCTTCGAGCATTCCGCCGAGCATTGCACCAAGGCCGATTACGACACCGTCAATAATCCAGTGGCTTGCCATCTCAGGAATAGCACCGCCACCCATTACCTCAGCAGCCATACCGTTAGCACCATCGAATCCAGCACCTAGGTATGCTGCTAGAGCGACTACAGCGAATGCAGTCATCCAGCCATCACACCTACTAGCTACTGTTGCAATTATTGCACCACCAGCAAGCATCGTCAGCATTGGCCATAGGTCAAAGGCCCACATTTCTGGGGCTTCAGTAGCCGCTTCAACGGTACCGTCTCCCATTAGAGCAAGTGCTGCTCCAGCACCTACCATCTGCATTATCAAGCGCATGACATTACCCATCCACGCATCTGTGTCTTGCAGATCACCAGTCATTGCACTGATCCAGGTGAACATAGGCAGAACGTGTGCTCCTGCCATGGCTGCCATGGCAACAGCCAACAGCAATCCAGCCATCAGCATGTTCCCATCGTCGCCCATTTCACCGAGAACCAGCCACGACACCATGAAGGCGCCGCCAAGTTCTGCCATGTTCGTTTTCCAATCCATTTCCATATTATTTCCTCCTCGCCTTAGCGAGCGTTCTCGCGCTATTCGGCGACTATTTAATCGGAACTGATAGAAACCGGAAAAAAAACTCGATTTTAATACATTTTTCCGAATACCGGTGTTGCTGGTAACACCTGATAACACAGATGATATCAAGTATATCAGAAAATCAGTCGGTGCTATGCACCGATTCGGCAACCGTCAATAATCCGAACCTTATCTCACCACCTATGGTGGTGCAGGTAGAACTCGGTTCAGAGGCACGAAAAAACCTGCTTTCTGAATGTTCAGGCCTTACAGGCCTGGTTGATTGGTTGGATACTATAAATCGACGTCCTGGACTACCAGAACTCGATACTCACCTCAAGGGAATGAACATCAACCTTGATGCACTTCGAGAATGCATCGGCTACGCCGATGATGGATATCAGCGTAACGTAATCAAGAAAACCGAGTTCTACGAACTCGTTGCAATCTGTTGGACACCCGGTCAAGATACTCCAATTCACGATCACGTCGGCTCTGACTGTGCATTCCTAATCGCCGACGGCGTCTCTACAGAGACGATTTATCAATTAAATGACGAAGGTCTTGCCTACCCAGTCGAAGTCCGCACTTACAAACCCGGGGAAGTTTGTGCAGCTGAAGAACCCGACATACACCGTGTTTCTAATGACTCAAATTCACAGCTGATAAATGTCCATGTCTACAGCCCCCCTCTTCACGCTTACAGCCTATACGAACCAGCTCCCGAGCCGACCGCGTAGCGGTCAAGAGGGTTAGCCAGATTTCACTCGACTCCAGCGTCTCGCTTGTATTCTTCATACACTTCCCGAAACAGTTTGATGTCCGATTCAAAGGTCTCTGGTAGTAAGGGGCCGAATGAAAATCTGAAGAATCGAGAATACGGCGTTTGATAACTCGGATCCTTTGAATGAGGTCTTGCCATATCACAATCTTTAGCGCATAGAATTGCTGCTCCGTGTTTGAATAAGCGTTTGTTCAATTCCTCACTATTCATTCCCTCTGGTAATTCGAGCCAATGATAGAATCCTCCATTACCAGTGTAAACTCCAAGCCCCATTTCTTCGAATGCCTTACCGTATCTTTCTCTCTGCCAGTTGTAATGTTGTTCTACGGCAGCCCTAGCCTTTTTGACTCGACTTGACTCTAATAGCATAACAGCATAGTGTTGTGAGGGATGGCTTACGCCACCCATTCCAAAGCTAGAGTAATTTGCCATAGTCTCTATGTTGGTCTTGCTAGCGATAATCCATCCAATCCGGATTCCTGGTGATTGCAAGCCTTTGGTACAAGCGCCAGCAAGGAATACGTTGCTGTTATCGAGGTCTTGCACAAACTCGATTCCACTAACAGATGGTGTGTGGAACATCTCGTAGGCTTCATCCAGAAGAATTCCATTACCAGATTTTTCTGCTATTTCGATTAGTTCACGCAACTCTTCTCCAGAACGGGTTTGACCTGATGGATTCTGAGGGTTAGAAATTACTGGCAATAGTCCCGTTCCTTCACTAACTCCTTCTCGATCGAAGTATTCTGAATTACTCGGATGGAAATCATTCTCTTTGGTGAAAGGTACAATGTCGTATTCGGTATTTGTTTGTGTTAGAATATCGAGATATGCCGGCCATTCTATGTTACCAATTCTAACCTTGACGTGTTCTTTTAGGAAGGCCATTACCGTGTATATTCCAGGTCTTCCTCCAGCGAAGACCATGACGTTATCTGGAGTAATAGACGATTTGTATCTCGAATTGTAATAGTCAACGATTGCTTCTCGTAATTCCGGATGCCCCCAAGCCTTGGGATAGAATCGGTCTTCCCATGTAACTTCGACACTATCAGGAAGTGCCGGTCCACCGAATTTCTCTAGCGGAGTTGTAAGCGGAAAACCTTGCGACCAGGGATGAGTTCCTTTTGTCCCCATGAAACTACCAAAAGTATCTTTGAATGCATAGAGAGTTTCGTAAATCCCCATAGGTGGACAGTTGTCTGAAAGGAAAGATTCAACCTGTAAATCATTAGTTTGATCTGAACTCTTCACTATGCCGGTTCCCCCTGTAACGCACCTCCGTGAAGCTGCACACAAATGAGTTTGACCGTCCTACTTTCTAATCCCGAGTACATGCCTAACAAAGCGTTAAGGGATTCTGCCACTGTCGCCTCAGTATGAACAGGCCCTTTAGTCGACGAATCTACCTCTGTTTAGCACTTACAGCATTACTGCTTGGACTATCTGCATCCTTTGGGATAGATACCAACACAGAACAGAAACTAGCAGATGAGAAAGTCGTAGAAAGCACACATTCCTCTAATCAAAATTTGACAGGATTCCAAGCTGGCTCGATATATACCGAAACAGTTCTAGTATCCTCCATCGAATATACGTGTGTGAACATGAAAATTCCTTCTTGGGTTAACAGCAGAACAAAATGCTGGGGTGCAAGTTCCTGGAATAACGGCTACACTGGAATAGGTAACTGGACTGAAACCTACGAGCCGTATTTTGTACAATATGATTCTGGAACTGGTTTGACAAAATCCCTTGGCTCTTTTGGATTCCATACAGTGTCAGTACAGACCAATGGTGCAATAAATTCGTGGGGGACCAATGAATATGGAGAATTAGGACAGGGGATTATCAGTACAGACACAGTTAGAGGGAATATTGGCTACATGCCTCCAAACAGAACAGCTCTACATGTTGAAGCAGGAGCAGATACCAGCTGTATGATTGCAGATGACCAATCAGTTTGGTGCTGGGGAAGAAACGATCCATTTGGACAGACAGGGACGAACACCACTACATCCCCGAACCCTGTTATATCACCAACAAAAGTTTTGATTCCTAACAATCAATCGGCCATTGCGCTATCTATGGGATGGAATTTCGCATGTGTCATATTAGAAGACCGAACTGGAATGTGTTGGGGTAAAAACGCCAACGGACAACTTGGTAATGGAAATTATGATTATGGCCAATTCTCGCATCCAACTCCTGCACCAATTACAATAATTCCTCCGAATAGGACTCTTTCCGCAATCTCACTAGGAGGAGGTCATGCTTGCTCCATTCTAGATAACGGAAGTGTGTTTTGTTGGGGAGGAGGTAGAAACGGACAATTAGGCGACGGTACTCATTCGAATACTTCGACGACAGGTAATTACGTTCCATTACCAGCAGGACGAACTGCCATATCAATATCATCTGGTGTGAGGCATACATGCACAATCCTAGACGATCACAGCACTTGGTGCTGGGGGAATAATACAGAGGGCCAGATTGGTGATGGAACATCCGTTCCAAATACAGGAGAGGCGAATTGGGAGCACAATCACCCCAGCAGTCCAGTAGCGGTAAGTGTCCCCGCCGGGATTGAGTTTGCCGCGATATCTGCTGGTCAAGACCATACTTGTGCTGTTGCAACAAACGGTTCGTTATGGTGCTGGGGCGGTCATGCTCGTGGCCAGTTAGGTTTAGGACAAGTCATGAATCCTGATGTGTCATTTGGTTGGGAGCCCGTAGACAGTGACATACCAGCTTGGGTGAATCTCTCAGGACAAGGTTCTGCTTCAGCTTATGTTCTACTTTCTGATAGAGACCTTGATAATGATGGAACTTTATCCATATTTGACCGCACACCACTTGGTACTCCAGTTTGTCCACCAGGTCAATATTTGATAGTCGCAGATGAGACCTGCAACGATGCCTCCCCAGGTCATTACGTGCCGAATTCGAATATGACCTACGAAATCCCTTGCTCTTTGGGAACTTACCAACCAAATGCTGGCCAATCATCCTGCGATCAAGCAGATCCTGGATTCTATGTTCCTAATTCGTCATCATTGGACCAGACTCCTTGTGGTTTAGGGGCATATCAAAATGCATCTGGCCAATCATCCTGCCATATCACTCCAATCGGACATTACAATGGTGATCAAGCTTCAACATCTCCAACCCCTTGTAATCCTGGAACTTACCAATCTTTGGAGGGTCAGGCGAATTGTATTTCTAGTCAACCGGGCTACTACGTACCAAGTGAAGGACAGTCCACCCAGACTATTTGTGAGGCAGGTACATTCCAACCAGCTTCAGAAAAGACTCTTTGTTGGAGAGCAAATTTAGGAAATTACGTCAGTCAGGAAGGAGCTACTCAACAAACAGACTGTCAACCGGGTACCTATGCAGATGTACGGGGTTTGGTTGAGTGTAAGGAAGCAGACCCAGGGTATATCGTAGCAACGAATCTTTCCGCAACCCAATCGGCATGTCTTCCAGGTGAATATCAACCACTCTCTGGACAAGATAGTTGTTTGATGACCGATATTGGTCATTACAATCCAGACTCAGGATCTTCGAATATGATTCCTTGTGAGCAAGGATATTTCGAAGATCAAATGGGAAGCACATCTTGTAATCCATCGGAACCGGGATACCATGTTCCCAGCACGGGTTCATCAAGTCAAACGGAGTGTCCAGTTGGCACCTATTCAACTGAAAATGCAATAGTTACCTGTACTGATGCATCACTAGGTTACTATGTTCCAGAGATGGGATCAACAGTACAACTAGAATGTCTTGCAGGAACATACACTTCAGAAGAAGGTGCTTCATCCTGTACAGATGCCGATCCTGGTCATATCGTCAGATTCGATGGCTCCTCACAACAGGAGGAATGTATGCCTGGAAGTTATCAACCAAACTCAGGAAGTACAGATTGTATTTCAGCATCGCCAGGTAACTTTGTTTCTGAGAATGCTGCAATAGGACAAACAGAATGCCTCCCTGGTACATACCAATGGGACACAGGCCAAACGGATTGTTTGGATTCACCTGCTGGACAATATTCTGCAGAGTCTGGTTCCTTGACAGTTGAGAATTGTGACCCAGGTACATACCAACCAGATACAGGTCAATCATCGTGTCTAGAAGCCGATGAGGGACATTTTGTAGATGGATTTGGGGCGACTGAACAAGTACCATGTGAGGTTGGAAGTTTCCAAAGTATTACAGGTCAATCAAGCTGTCAACAATCCGATCCAGGACACATAGTATCTTCAGTCGGTTCTAGTGAGCAAACTCCTTGTTCAGCAGGGACATACCAGCCATTATTTGGCAAGGAAAGTTGTATTCTTGCTAGTAGAGGATATTTCGTGGAATCATCTGGTTCTTCTCAGCAAATACTTTGCCCTTCAGGAGAATCTCAACCAGAAGAAGGTCAATCTTCCTGTATCGTCGACGATGATAGCGAAATACCAATAGTTGCAATTGCTGGAGTTGCTTTAGTAGTCCTTGCAATTGGAGGGTTCCTGATGACTCAAGGTAAGAGTAAAACTGCTCCAAAAGTCAAGAGAGCAAGAAGGCCACCAGAGGGTGCTAAGAGACGAAGAAAGCGACCTGAAGGAGCTCGCAAGTCAAATGCAAAAAAGGGTGCTCCAAAGAAAATTGAAGAAGACTGATTAGCTAAATTCGATAGTTGGGACGTTGAATCAGACACTAGGTTTTCTTGAAATGTGAGTTCGATTCGGCAGAATCATGCGCGAGTATGCCTCCGACAGGGTTGACCTTCGGTCGGATACGGTCACCCAACCCACTGAATCCATGCGGGAGGTGATGACTTCTGCAGAGGTAGGAGATGATGTCATGGGTGACGACCCTACGGTAAATTATCTTCAAGAAAAAGTGGCTAAGATGCTGGGGAAAGAAGCGGGACTGTATGTATCTTCAGGGACTATGGGTAACGCGGTAGCTATACTTGCTCATACTCGCCCTGGTGACGAGATAGTCGCATATACCAAATCACATATTTTCCGATACGAAGGAGGTGGTTATGCCTCACTTGCAGGTTGCTCAATGTCACTAGTACCTGCTCCATATGGAATAATGAAACCGGAGGACGTTAAGCAAGCGATTCGCAAAGCGGAGGGTAGCGAATCGCATTATCCAGATTGTAGTCTGGTTTGCGTCGAGAACACATCAAACTTAGGCGGAGGTTCAGTTTATCCACAAGAAATACTCGATGAGATTTGTCAAGTAGCTCATGAAAATGATTGCAATGTACACATGGACGGGGCTCGACTATTCAATGCCGTAGCGGTCTCAGGAACTGACCCCGCGAGAATGGTGAGAGATTTCGATACCGTGACTATTTGTCTATCTAAGGGCCTAGGCGCTCCGGTAGGGTCGGTTCTTGTTGGCAGAAAGGAATTCATTGACCGAGCTCATAGGTTCCGTAAGATGCTGGGTGGAGGTATGAGACAAGCAGGAATCATCGCCGCAGGCGGACTGTATGCCTTAGAGAATAATTTGGAGCGTCTCGCTGAAGATCACATTCGAGCAAAGCGACTAGCAGTAGCGATCAATGAAATGCCAAATTACTCCGTAGAATTAGATGCAGTTCATTCAAACATAGTTCTAATTTCAACACCCGAAGGTGCCGCTAAATCAGTAGTATCATCACTCGCTGAACAAGGGGTTGATATCATCGATATTCATGATTCACAAGTTAGAGCAGTTACTCATCTACACATCACCGATGAGGATATTGAAAGGGCGATTAAGGCCTTTTCTTCGACGCAATAAAAGCGAACCCTTCATCATCGGAATGATTTCGCCGATTCAATGCGGAGCATTCTGGCGGTCTTACTCTCCGCACTATTACTAGCGCCGATGGGTACTCTGGCGGAGACTGGAACCATTTGGCTCGATGCTAGAGAACATCAGGACGCTGGAACGTTTGGCGGACTCACCTTACCAATGGGTAATGGCACAGTCGATTCAACCACCAGCGAGGATTATCTTGATCTGCCCAATATAGTTGAGGTATACACAGCAACTTGGTGCGTAAACTGCGTAACATCAGAGGAAGCCATGAGTGAGGTAGTTGAGGATTTAGACGCAGTACTTATCCACTATCACCGAGTTTGGATAGAACCTGAAGACCCATTCGGTTCTGATAGTACCGAAGAGAGGTGGGTAGAACACTATGGAGAGTCTTCGAAATCAGTAGCTGGAGAGGAGAGAATAGCCCCTAGTTTGGTAGTAGATGGTCAGCGTTTACATACTGGTTCAAGAGCTAAAGGCGTTTCATTAGTTGACGATTATTCACAATCATTGCAGGTGGGAAATCGTGCTTGGTTCACTGGAGGAACAATCGATTTCTCAGTATCTTTCACTGAAAATGGAGCGAGTTTTTCTTGGAACTTCGATAATCTAGATTTTTCTTGTGCTGACGATTGTCCAACACAGACCACAACTCCATGGATTCTTTTTGTTGAGGAAACAGCAAATTTCGAAGATGGGAGTAATAATCTGGAAGATTATCTACACGTAAATCATGCAGCAAATCAGCTTTCTGGGACCAATGGAACAGTAATTCTCGACGTCCCAGAAACGTGGGATGGCGAAGATATGAAAGCCGTATTACTAATCGATTGGGAAATCGAAAAAGAAGGCAGAAATAGTTTCCACGATAGTCTACCTGGAGTAGGCATAGCTACCCTATTGTCGCTACTCGCCGCCGCGCCCCTAGTAAGAAGTCGATACCAATCAGGTCAATTCTGAGCCGAACCCATCGGCGGGTTCAAGAACCCCCTCAAAACATCGTAGATGCTCTGTGGGGTTGTGATTTTGGAAGTGGACTTGTCATTAACGCATGAGCAGGTACCTCCCGGCCCCCTCCCAGCATGGTTGCTTGACCACATACGCACACAGAGCTGCGACCCTCGAATGCGTTCCAAGGGAGGTCCTTCTCGCGTGCTCATATTGTATGCGGGAGAGGCGGCGAGGCGGGAGAATCTCGAGCGACTCGCCGACGAGGGTTTAGTGATCGACAGGAATCTGCATCACACCCTAGAATCCCTTGAGAAATCTCTCTTGGCGGATTTGCGGATGCCGCGCGTGCTGTCTTTGTCTGGTGGCTGGAGCCTAGTGTTGGATGCAGCCTGTGCGGATGCTGCCGCACAGCTGGAGTTTCCGATTATACACCCGATTCCTGATTTGGCATGGAATCGGAATAAGACTCGCGCGCTGGCTACGCTACATTCAGTACTTACGCAAGAGGGTAAATTGGACGAGTGGAATGGAGCTGGAATCGATGGATTTTCGCGCGTGTTGCGCAGACTTGAGGAGTCGCTTGGCGGAACGCATCCTGACTTTGTGACGGGCCGTGTTATCGATGGACTGAACGAGGCACTGGAAGTCGGTTCGACACCATTCAGCCTAGCTGAGGTCGAGGGAATAATCATGCTTGATCACGCACCGGTGATGCCGACGTGTCACCACGAATTACTTTTGGCCATTTCACACCACCGACCAATCCACCAATTGGTATATCCTGGTTCTCATAGACTTGGAGAGTACGGCTTGTTGTTGCAAGATGATTATGCGGTGAAAGATCTGTCAGATATTTCGTGGATTCCCGACCATGAGATTGTCGATATCTCAAATGAGAGTACTCAATCAGCACATCGCCGTTATCGATTACAGAGAGAATCTCACTCCATTCCCCTGGCAACCAGACTGATTGCTGAGCAATTGCGGGTCGACCCGCAGAGCAATATCCTCATCATCGACCCAACCTCTGGTGAGGACACCTACGAATGGAGTCGTGCCTTGGCTGACATCGGAACGACTCTAGCCGGGGGTGAATCCATGGCTTCTAGTAAGCCGTTGGGACATTGGTTATCGGCGCTAGCAGGAATCTGCCATGGACCGAATGCTTGGTCGCTGGAGAACCTACGAGTGCTGGCTCTGCAGCGTTCGCTCAGGCTATTCGATGAAGCGGTAGCACACCCGAGCATATCCGATTTAGTGCCCGAGGCTGATGTAGACCTTCTAACGGAATCGGCGCGTGGTGACCACCTCCTAGGTGGTGCAGGCGCGCTTGAGAGATGGTTGGTCACATTGGCACGCGAGGAGGCAGATCCAATTAAGGGTCGAAGAAAGGAAGCAGCGCAATGGTGGCTGCTCTCGCTGGCGCATTCAAATCAGGCGCTGTTGGCCGAATACGACCGGAGCGCATTGGCTGACCACGAATTATGGCGAGGTTGCCATAGCGGTCAGTATCTTCCAGTCGCCAATATCACCACGACTGCTGATGAATGGCTCACAGCGACACTATCAAGAGTGGATCTAACCGTAGGAATCGAAGCAGCGGATGGCTCATCAGCACTCTCCGCAGCAGTCGTCCAAAACCTAGTTGATGCACATTCAAGGCTACGCAGGATGCAGTCGATGACCGGCCAACTCAGTCCGCAAAATGGATTGGATTGGGTTGAGGAATTCTCCACTTTGCTCTCCTCGACGCCAATTCGCTCCGGCGGTGGAAATAGCCGAGGCAACATCCGCTTAACGACCCCTGCCGGAGCATTAGGCTGCACAGCAGACCTAATCATCCTAGCCAACGTATCGAGCACATCTTGGGATCTGCGAGTGCCGAAAGTGCCATTCATTGGCGAGGAACAGAGGCATGAATTGGGAATTCTTAGACCAGATGGGCCTATCCGAGAAGCACGACATCATCTCCATCACCTGCTGAGTGCGGCCCGCGGTGAGATTATCATCCTCGACCCGAGCAAGGACAAATCCACTCCGGTAGCCGCACCCATAAGAGAGTGGGCCAAGCAAAATAGTCCAGATTCCCAAGCTCCTCTTCTTGAGGAATCACCGGGAAGAGAGAACGATGCACGAAGCCAGCGTTGGTACGACGGAAACGAATTGCAAAGGTTGCAACCTCCTTCGCGTTCACCACTGAACCCATCAGCGATAACTATCCCGCTCGATGTCGAAATCCAAGACGATCGAGAGCGAAGGCAACCGAGAATCACCGATGATGAGGGGTACTTACCAGCCGAAGCCAGCCCTCATATTTGGGCAGTAGACAAGAAACTCCTCCTCCGTCAACACCGAGGCAGAAATGCCATTACAGCACGCAACGCAGCACATTGGCCAGTCATCGGAGGCGATGGTCGAGTCAGTATCGACCCTCGTCCTCTTACTCCAGAATCGACAGACTCCGACCCATTCGACTCCCGCCATGGCCATCTCGATGGTGCGGGTCAGTCGGTTGATATCTGGTCTGCAAGCCGACTCAAAGAATGGGTTATCTGCCCACGACGAGGATGGCTTTCGCGCGGTCTTTCAGTGGAAGAGGAGGAGCGTCAGCGCGAAGATTTGGATTCGCGCGTGCAAGGAAATCTAATGCACGAGGTGCACCATCAATTGTTGGAGATAATCCTTGGGATAGAGCAGGGAATCGAGCGCAGTATCGAGGAGATAGAGAACTCAGGTTTACCTGTGAATATCGCTTCCAGTGGAATGAGTTCCGAGCAGTTGCAAGCCATCGCACTTGAGGAATTGGCGAGGCTGGCGCCGTGGCTGGAACGCACCGATGCGGTATCATCCTCACGCTTGCGATCACTCACGGGATTCAGTCGTGAAGAGTGGCTGGATTGGCTACGAGAATCAATTTCGATTCAACCCGCGGGACGGATTGGTCGAATGATACATGCCGAGCAAAGTATCGATGGAACCATTCCAATCGCCACAGAATGGGAGGCCTTGAGCTACGATACGAACGGCCTTGAAATCACCCTGCCGGTAGAATTGACGAGTCCCGAGCAGGTAGAGTTGCCCACCCTCAGAATGCGCGGTCAGATCGACCGCGTCGACCTATTACCATTTGATGAGAAAATGACCCTGGTAGATGACAGCGGCTCGTTTGAAATCGCGCCACTGCGGCTCGAAGGAAGCGATTGGAAGCCTCGCCGGCAAATTATCATCCGTGACATCAAAACCAGCGAGGGAGAGCCGCATAAACGGCACAGAATCGGTCTGCTTGAAGAGTTGCAATTAGCACTCTACGCCAGAGCTTGGGAGGTTGCCCACCCAGGAGACCTCGTCGTGGCGGCTGGTATCAGCGTCATCGGCCATGATACAGATCACTTCCTCGAGGTCTCACAGAATATCGCTGACGACTCGACGAATCTGGCGATGGGAGATACTCGAAAACCACAAACCCCCTCTCGCTACAGATTCCCCGACGAAGATCAGGAACCGACTAGTGACCCATTCCGCGCATGGCTTGCCCAACGACTCTCAACAGCCCTCTCAGCTGCAGCCGGTGCTGCAGCTGGAAGAGTCCACCCGACTCCAAGTAAGGGGGCGTGTCAATTCTGTCCAGTGCAATCGGTCTGCAATGTTCGTTACAAGGGGGACGATCGATGAGTGAAGAACGAAGTTCTGAGCAGGAGATAATCCTGAACACCGGCCAGCGTCTGGCTCTCAATCTCGACGCTCATATCGTCATTGACGCAGGAGCGGGAACTGGAAAGACGATGACCATCGTACAGCGTGTCATCCAACATTACCTCGCCCAAGACCAACGTGCGACGCGAATCCTGCCCAAACCCGAGCGACCTAGGAAGTTGCCCGGCGGTACTATCACCACGCCGGCTGCAGAGCGAGAGGATCTACAGGATTGGGATGGACTGCTGCCAGCAGAGGTCGTTCTACTGACATTTACGGTCGCAGCCGCAGACCAGATGCGCGATAAATTACGACAAAAAATCGCGCGACTGCGACCTGGTTCATTTGGCAGTACAAGCGAATATGATGCTGACCCCCGAATCACCAGTGAGGGTTTTTCGGAGCAACTCCTGATGTTACTGGAAGATGCTCCTATCGGCACTATCGACTCCTTCTTCAATCAACTCGTCGCCCCATACCGAAGCTTGCTGGGGAATGACTTAGGCGATGATGTGGTGACCGAATCCGAGATATTGCGAATCGTCGAACAAGCGGTAAATACACTCTGGCGCCTACCGAATTCAAGCAATCTATTCGGCGATGCCGTCGATGCCGGAATTCCTTCCGAAGAGGTCGCATCAGTTCTCGCAGCTCGCGATAGAATATCCCAGCATTATGCCGGGCGATTTCGTGCAACGAAGATTCTCAGCCCTCTGATATCCAACTCTATCTTCATCGCTGAAGGACAGCGCGGCCTTCTGGACCAGAATAACCGAATCGATTCGGCTTTGCTTCATCAACGCATCATGGCTTCGATTAGAAGCGAAGACATCGAGGAAATCGTTGCAGAAATTCATCCGATAATGGAGGATTTCGTCGATGCCACAAGAGCCAACCTGGGCGGTCTCGTCAACGGAGGGGTATGGGCCCCAGGCACCCGAATCGACTTGCTTGCAAGGCTATCCGATGAGGGCCCCCCAGAAGAGGATTGGGAGCGCTTGGTATGGCTTAGCCGAGTCTTCAATTGCATCGCTGGAAGTGGCTTGTTGAAGGACGATTGGAAGGCATTCTCATCTGGAAAATTACCAAATTCAGATGCGTGGCGGGCGGGAATCGACTCGTACACGAAGCTCGACAGTCCGTACAAAGAGAACTTGCGGGACACATGGAAAGATTGTGAGAATCGAGCCAGAGCCCTCCTCAATTCTGAAATCGGAAAACGTGTCCGTCACCACACACTCTTGGCCTTGGTACTGGATCCATACAGCTGCACGGGGATTCCAGCCGATGCGCCTAATGCGCTTGAACATCTGCCAGAATTACTCCCCGAGCGCTTGCCCTCTGGCCGCAAGCCCTCCAATTACGCATTCAATATTGGGGCCGAAGCTCGAAATCTCGACGATATCCGGACGGTACTCGTAGGATTGGCCGGAATCGTCGATGTACTAAAGGAACGAGATGAGGTTCACGAGCATCGAGATATCGCCCTCCAAACCGGTGATTTACTACTCGCAAATTGCCCACAGATATGCCGTTCATTCTATCCACAAACGGTCATCGATGCCCTCGACTCGATGGGTGAGCAATCCTGGCGCGATGACCACATCCATCGTGCCTTCGCCGCTCTCGAAGCTCTGGAAGCCAACCCGAGTCAAGCTGGAGATGCTGCTAACCGACTTGGTGAGATCCATACGGATCTCGAGTACCGCTATACGTTGCTACGTCAGATTAGGCGGCGCTACCGGGCCTTCATCATCGATGAGGCCCAAGACAATTCACCCCTTCAGTGGAGAATGCTATCGAGGCTCTGGGGACCTAGGGAAGTACGTGAGGGGGACCCTGAAGAACCAGATACAGATTGGCAACCAACAGTCTGCTATGTCGGCGACATGAAGCAATCAATCTACGCATTCCGCCAAGCCGAAGTGGCCGGATTCCGCCAATTTGCAAACCGCCTACGAGCGATTAATCGACACGAATTCCAACATCTCAGCGAACTTACGAGAGAGCCGATTCTACGCTCGGAGATGCAGAGCCGAGACCCACGATTTTCACACAATAGACAGATAGTGCGCGCGTCGAAATTAATGGCGGCTAACTCACGTAATCTTACCGATTGGGTGCATTTCGAGACTGCGGATGGGATCTCGTCGCTGAGTCCAGCAGAGGTACAGGCTCGAAGCGAAGGAGAGATTTCTCTGACAACGAATTACCGCACCGATGGCGATTTGTTGAAGGTGATGAATGAGTGGTGGGAAGACCTGTTCGCGGAACGTCACCGTTTCTTCCCAGATGCAGATTACTATGCGACGCCGCAGCGATTACAAGCCAGTCCAGACAAGATACCTCGCAGCGGCGCTCTCGAATGGATATGTCCAGTCCGAGACGATGGAGGAGAGGATCCACCTACGGAACTGACCACATACATTGATCCATTTGGACCGGGTAAGCCGGACTCATCCGAGCGTCAGGCTATGATGATTGCAAAGCGAATACAAGCTCTGACGCAGCATCGCCCGACTCGCGTCATGCGCGAGGATGGAGAATGGGAGGTGATTCCCGCTGCAAAGGAACCGGTCAGATATAGCGACATCATGGTGCTGATGGCGAGCAGATCGAAAATTCGAGATGCACTGCTCCGCCATCTGCGCGACCATGATATTCCAGCTCAAGCCGACCGTGAGGGCGGCTTGATGCGTCGGCCAGTTGTTGCAGAATTGGATGGTTTAGTCCAATTCATCGCGCGCCCGACAAGCCGCTTCGCAGCGGCTTGGGTCGCGCGTACATCACTTATCGGAATGAGCGACGCCAGCCTGGAGTCTTTCCTCGCCGCGTCCAGAAACGAAAATCTGCTTGAGCGCCTACTCGACCACGCGGCGAACCCACGGCAGCAGGCTCTCGTCCAGCGTTGGATCGACTTATCCGCCGCCGGACGTCTTCTCGACCTACTCGAGGAGACCATAGATCAATCCGACCTTTTGACCGCTCACTGCACCGAGGGAGCAATCCAAGATGTTGAGCGGTTCATAGAGGAGGTCCGCTCGATATCCAACTCGGTTGGTGGCGATCCAATCGTCATCGCTGACCGACTCCGCGACCTACGCGAGCAGGTCGGGCGCGCACTCGAAGGCAAGAATACCCCTGAGCGTGACGCAGTCCAACTGATGTCAATTCACAATGCGAAGGGTCTGGAGGCGAAGGTAGTTTTCGTAGCGGATTTGTTCAGCAAGAAGCAGGTGACGCTGACCAATGAGGACCAAGATAGACTTATCGTCAACCCAGAATTCTTCGCCGGTCACCCAGCACCATGGCCCGGTAAGGAATACCCTCAGTCCGCCATGTGGAAGCACTCACGACGCATCGCCCAAAAGCGCAAGAATGCCGAGGCACGACGTCTCCTCTATGTAGCTGCGACTCGGGTGGAAGAACGCCTCATCATCGTGGGGTCGCCCGAGAATACAGAATGGCTTGAAAACGGTGGACTACGAGTCGAATGGAAGTACTCTGGGACCGAAACCACGCTCGGTCAAATGTGGCTTGAATCGCTCCGACAAGCCTCTCATCGCCGCGGCGAGAGTCATGAGGATTCACCATGGCTTGCCGCTGGCGAATCGGACCTACCACACCCTCTAGATTCGGGAGAAGGAGATGACCGGATATTCAACCCAGCCGAGTTGGTTGAGGATGGTTGGCTGCGCGCGAAGGAAGCCAGTCACGAGAAGAATGGAATTGCGATTTATCATCATCCGGATTGTTTTCTCAGTGAGGATGGTAACGAGAATGTACTCCACTCACCCCTCTTCCGACAGAGCATACTCGATAAAGCTGCAAACGACTCAAGAATTTCGCCGATCGAATTGATGATGCGGACAGAGACCGGCGCACGAATTCGTCTCGCGCCGCACAAGCTCTCGAAGATTGACACCTGTCCACGTAGGCATTGGTTCGAGACGCGAGGTGGCCTCAAACCCAACGCGATTTCATCCTCGAGTCAAATCGACGAGGAGGATGAGAATGACCCACGGGCGGCCAGACTCATGGACGAGCCCCATGTAGAATCAGCTGTGAGTGGCCTTCCCTCGCCGCCTCAATTGGGATTGCTAGTCCACAGAATGCTCGAGGTCGGTATAGGGAATCCTGGCCCGAAGGGCGCCGAACCATCCATGCCGCTACCGGAAACCTGGTCGAATCCGATGTCGAGCCGACTTCTCGATCAGGAGTTGATGACCGAAGTCTTCGATGAACTTCTGCCGCGTGGTGTCGATGAAGCTCAGACAACCGAAGTTGTAAGAACTATGCTGCAGCGTATCGAAGAGGGTATAGTCGGCCGACTCACTCGCGCCGAAGAAATCGCCGGCGAGCGAGTAGAAGGCCTGCGAACCGAATACCCATTCACGATATCAAACCAAGTAGCCTTCGAACAAATCGCTCGAACCCGCTGGACCCCAGACGGACTTGAGCGACTAGCAACGATTGAAAGCGCTCTCATAGACATGGACGGTTCAATCGACCTCGTCCTCTGTTCATCTCACGAAGATGGAACATCTTCGATTCGACCAATCGACCTGAAGACCGAACAGGCGGCGAGTATCCTCGAGGGCTCATGTCAGCTGCTCGATGCTCTCGGAAACCACAATACCGAACCTGTGAACCAAGCAGAAACCGAGATGTTACGCCACCATCGCTTGCAATTAGCGCTCTACCACCGAGCCTTGGAACGGATGGAAGGGACACGCCCTGAGGGACAGCGTCGAAGGGTCGAACGACCGGGGGTTCTCATAGGTCTAACCGGCCGCTTAGTAATTTATCCGGCCGAGATGTTCGCGCAAGCCCTTGCCGAGATAGACGATATCCTCGCTCAGGCGGCGCGAATGGAACTCGCAACAGAATTACCATTGGCCGATTTCCAGCCTCTTTCACTAAATCAAGCCCATATCTGTGCTATCTGCCCGTTCAGCATGGGTGATATTCCAATCTGCGGACCCGTCGACGAGGCGGAGGTGAACATAGAAGCTTGACCGAGTACGAAGCGAGCGAAGGGAAGTATCCATTTGCGGCGCTTTGTGAATGATTTTCCTAATATTTCAAACCCAAATTTGGATATTCTAAGTGCGGTCTAGGATGATATTCAATCCGCCGAAGTTAAAGGAGGGCGGAGTTTCGAGGGATATGAGGTGCGCTGATGAGCGATGAAGAAATCAATGATTCTCCCGATCTTCGAATCCGCCAATTGGAGGAAGATTTGACTAAGGAGAAAGACCGACTCGAGAAACTATACGCTGGTTATACAGCCCTCAAAGACACCTCCGATGAAAAGGATGCAACCATCGACGTTCTAGAGCGCCAGATGATCGATAAAGAGATTGAGATGGAGGGTCTTCAAGAACTTCTTTCAGACAAGGATAATCGCATCAGAGATCTCGAATTAGATGGCGCAAAGAATTCACAACGAGTAAAGCATCTCGAGCCCGAACTGCAGAAAATGGAAGAGATGTACAGCCGTGAATCAGCTCGTTTAGGTAGAGTATTCGAGGTCGCTGAAGACCTTGACGAGGCTCTACGAGTGGCCAAGGCACAATTGACTGCTAGAGATGATTGGTATGCTCAGCATATGAGACTATTCGAAGACCTAAGTCAAGCGATTCAGACGCGATATGATATGATTGATACAGCGATTGAAGCAATCCGCGAGCAGGAACTCAAGCAGGCAACATTCCGCGAGAGAATGGATGAAACTCTCGAGGCGGCTGCAGATGCGGCTGAAGAAATGGCCAAAGAAGCAGCCGAAGAAACTCAGGAAGAAGTTGACGACGAATGATTTCTCATTCGGGTTTAGTTCCGTCAGCTAGGCGTATGCATTTTGCTGGTACTCCACCCCATACTTCTCCGGCTGGGATATCAGTCCATTTTGGTAAAACTGCCCTATTGGCAACGACAGCTCCTTCACCGACTGTACATCCAGGTTGAACAGTCGAGTTTCCACCAATTAGGGCACCATTTCCTATTTTTACGGGGGCCATAACTAACTCACCTTTCTCTACCAAATGGGCATTAATGATTGCATTTCCTCCGATTACTACACCATTCCCTAAGACAACTGATCCAGCATCATTTAGATGGGGGGAATTAATCTGACAACTGGCACCAATCTTCGCACCTGCCATGCGATAGTAAATCGTACCGATAAAAGAAGGAACTAAGATTGGCAAGAATAGTATCGCAACTCTGTGGAATACCATTGACCAAGCCCATTGAATTGTAACAAATGAACGAAGAGGGTATCTGCCAGGCTCTAGCCGAGGTCGGAATAATCCACCTAGCAGTCCCGACATTAATACTAGGGTAATTCCCCAAACCACACAAGCTAATCCTAGAGAAATACCAGTACCGACTAATTCCAACCAATTTTCTTGGTCAACTAGGTATGCCCTAGTTTCAAGAAACATCCAAACACCAGGGATAGAGGCAATTCCAACAATAATTCCAAGGAATGGAATGATCAGAAAAGTCAACACATTTTGAACAACCTCAAACGACTTCAGGTGCACACCCCGCCTTTGCTCTCGGTGAGTCAGTCATCAATTTTGGCCTGTCGGCAGAATCAAGACATTACTGAATGCCGACACAACATGGCTCAGGCTTGCGGCATGCTAGGCGATGGTTCACCTGCGGTGAAAATCCACTATCTAGTCAAAGCACCAGAAAATACCGCCGAGTCTATTGCACGTCGCGAATCTTGGGACGCAAAGAAGCCGGCGACGGTCTATGTAACGCCTGAGCGAATGCCAGACGGAACACCCTGTCAAGCAGCAACGGTAATCTTGCGTACTCGTGGCTGTGCTTGGTGGTGGAAATCGGGTTGTACTTTCTGTGGCTACTTCAACGATGTTCGCGATGACATAACTACAGATGACCTGTTTGCTCAGTGGGAGGATGCAAAAAATCAGACTAATGATTTCGAAGGATGCTCTATGGTCAAGGTATACACATCAGGTACCTTCTTTGAGGACCAAGAGAATCCAGTAGAATGGCAACAGCACGTTCTGAAAGAGACGCATGATATGGGGCTGCACCTTGTAGTCGAAGCCCAAGCCCACATGTGTAAGCCAGAGAAATTAGAGTTCCTTGCTAAGCATCATCCTGGATGTACTGTAGCCATTGGGCTTGAGGCCTACGATGACGCAGTACTTCGTTTTCATGTCAACAAAGGGTTCTCCACAAAAACATGGAGGAAGGCAGTAGAAGATCTTCGAAGAAACAACCTTCGCGTCAAAACCTATCTGATTTTCAAGCCTCCATTCATGAGTGAAGGTGATGCATTGAATCACACATCGAAGTGGCTTGTTGATGTCGCGCCACTTTCAGATGAAGTTTCGATAAATCCAATGAATATACAGAATCGAACAATTGTCGACCGGTTGTTCAGGAATCGAGAATATCGTCCTCCATGGCTATGGTCTCTAATCGAAATGATTCAACGTACTCACGAAGAGACGGCAGAACACGACTCTCGTATTATCGTTCATCCAACTGCAGGAGGAAAGATTCGCGGAGCCCATAACTGTGGTTCTTGCGACAAACATGTAGTCGCTGCTATTGAACGATACTCGGTTTCTCGAAACCTAGCTGAATTCAAAGGATTAGAATGCGAATGCAAGGCGATTTGGAGAGCAGAGATAGCCTCTGACCTCTGTCTCCCCATCCCTCTCGGTAATAGTCGAGATAGGCGAGGCAACCGTGTCGATCTAATGCGCGCTCCTTGAGGTGAGGGACTACGTCCCTCGCCCAATGCTTAAGGGCGAATCTTCAGTGGTCCACCTGTCCACGAAGTGTTGTGGACTAGTGGTGTCTAAATGAAGAATGATGACGGATTTCTACAAGGCGAGAACGAACCTGCGGCTTCTAAGGTGGTAATTGTTGGAGCGTTGGTCTCCTCTCTAATCTTCATGGTGATATACAGTATTCTGTATCCAGGACAAGATTATCCTGTTCTTTCTGATTTCGAGACCTTCGGTTCTCTGACCGGAGGAATCTGGTTCTTCATCCTCGGAGCAATATTCGGAATGTTCTCGATAGTTGCGACGATGATTACGGAGGCAACTCGCGAGTGAGGTGATTATGATGTCTGAGATTATAACTACTCTTGCCATCTTTTGGCTCTCTGCGCTAATCTTCTATATTCTAGTCCACAGAGGGTTGTGGATATTCTCCGAGGTAGCACGAACTATGGGGATGTTCATGCTTGAGAAAGCCCTAGGCCCGGGGATCGACTTAGTTGAAGGTCGTTCAGGTTCTGCTGCAAGAGCATGGATTATGCAATCGGTTCTATGGATGATGGTCGGCGCTCTATTCACCTTTGAGGGAATGTGGCTCTCACATGACCCGACCGCACTTCATTCACTTGGTGCATGGGGATACGACCCAACTGCAAAGACATTAGCTGCCACAGGTAAGGCTGTTACCTCATTTGGTGGAATAAGCATGGCACTAATCGGTTGTGGCCTACACATTCTTCCCAAGCTATTGGGCACAGGACTTGCGAGTGAAAGAAATGGAACCTTGGTCTCATTCCTTTACTCCGGCGGGGTATTCGTTATTTTGATTGGCTCCCACGATCCAGTTATTCTCGGAGCCAAAGTTTTGGTTATTGGAACAGGAATACACATTTTGGCAGTGACAGCCATCGTCATCAATCAATTACTCACTGTAGCTAGTCGTACCGACTCAATTCCGATGCCAGCATGGCTTATTCTGCTAGGGTTGATGGCTGAATCATTCAATGTTGTCGCTGTTATTTCAACCGGTGCAATCGAGGATGGAAACGGTCAGTGGTTGATGTACAGATTACAGGGAAGCGGCTTCTTCTTCCTTTCACTATCCGGTGTTGTATTGTACGCATCTAGTGTTGGTTCTGGAAATGCGCTTTGGTCCAGAACGCTTGTTGGTGCAACACTTCTAGGTGGCTTATTCACACTGAATCCATTTGGGGCAAACCACGGAACTCTAGTTGCAGATTTATTCGGTCTTGATGCTGGAGAGTTGGCAATGTCCACCAATGAAACGGTAATCGTTACCTTCCTAATGGCGCTTGCATCAGTGCCGGTAATTGCATTCGTTGCAAATGCTATGCTAACCATTCGGGACAGCTCCTCTCCTGGAGCTCTCGGTTTGGCTGAGATTAATCTTGGATTGCTAGCCATGATTCCGGTATTCGTTGGCTCCCTATTTGTTCAAACCGATGCAGTATCGGGAACTAATGCAATCTCTGGACTCTCTTGGACAATCGAAGAGATGAGTCGATGGGCAGTATTGGTACCGCTATCACTTGGTTCAGTAATTACTCTCTATCCTTCAATTACCGGACGGCAATTGGCGTCTACTGACCGTGCTCGAACCGCGTTTTGGTTGATGGGCGCTGCAGTTTTGCTCGGGTTAATGCTCAATTTAACTTCCAGCGCTATTGATATGGCTCTGTTGGATGCTAGTGTGGAAGACCCATCTACCCTATCTCACGAGCTTTCAGTGGCAGCTTCTGTAATCTTTTACTTCGCAGTAGTTGCAATGATTCTACATAGTCTAAACATGGTAAGTGGTCTATTCCGAGGTAGGATTGTCGGAGAAGAGACTGAAGTTTCCTCATCTATTGAATCAGATATATACAACCTAGCATCTGCAACAAGTGTCTCTAGAATTCTTGCTTCTGGTGCAGGAATGGACACAATGGTAGTGCCAGTGGGCGAATCAGACGAGAAGGGCTCAGCAACTGATTTGTAAGAAAATCACTACAAGCCACCACCGTCAAGTTGAGGGCCAAACACCTCTGTTGAGTGGAAGGGAAAGACATGAGAATAGGCCTAGTTGGTAAACCGAACGTTGGAAAATCAACGACATTCTCGGCTCTAACCCAAACACCTGTTGATATTGCAAATTATCCATTTACAACAATTGATCCTA